>CAXTNV010000014.1:47594-49093 GCA_964245755.1 uncultured Acetobacteraceae bacterium
GGGGGGCGTGGCCGTGTAGCAGGCCGCGCGGCGCTATCCCCTCCGGCGCGGGCGCTGCCCGCGACCCGCTGGGGCCGGAGGCCCCAGACCCCGATCAGGTCGGTTGCGGCGCGGGATCGAGGCCGCCGGACGGAGGCGCGGGATCGGGACGGAAGCCGCCGGTGCTCGGCACCGACGCGCGGCGGTTGTCGGGCATGGGATCGTCCACCACCGCACGCGTCACCTTCTCGCCGCGCAGGATCTGACGCACCTCGGAACCGGACAGCGTCTCGTATTCGAGCAGGCCATTGGCGAGCATATGCAGTTCCTCGATATGCTCGACCAGGATCTCCTTGGCACGGTTGTAGCCGGCGTCGATCATCGCCTTGACCTCGGCCTCGATCTCGCGCGCGGTGGTCTCGGAGACATTCTTGTTCTGCGTCACCGAATGGCCGAGGAACACCTCCTGGCTGTTGTCGCCATAGGCGATCATGCCGAGCTTGTCGCTCATGCCGAGTTCGGTGACCATCATGCGCGCGACCCTGGTCGCCTGCTTGATGTCGCCCGACGCACCGCCAGTGACCTTCTCCGGGCCGAGGATGATCTCCTCCGCGACGCGGCCGCCCATGATCTTGACCAGCATCGCCTTGAGATAGGCGCGGCTCTCCGACAGGCGGTCGTTCTCGGGCAGGCTGAAGGTGACGCCCAGCGCCCGGCCACGCGGGATGATGGTGACCTTATGCAGCGGATCGCTCTCCGGCTCATACAGGGCGCAGAGCGCATGGCCACTCTCGTGATAGGCGGTGAGGCGCTTCTCCTCCTCGCTCATCACCAGCGAGCGGCGCTCGGCGCCCATCATCACCTTGTCCTTGGCGTTCTCGAACTCGAGCATCGCCACGGTGCGCTTGCCCAGACGGGCGGCGAGCAGCGCCGCCTCGTTGACCAGGTTGGCGAGATCGGCACCGGAAAATCCGGGGGTGCCGCGCGCGATCACCTTGGGCTCGACGTCGCTGGCCAGCGGCACCTTGCGCATGTGCACGCGCAGGATCTTCTCGCGGCCGTTCACGTCGGGATTCGGCACCACCACCTGGCGGTCGAAGCGGCCGGGACGCAGCAGCGCCGGATCGAGCACGTCGGGGCGGTTGGTGGCCGCGATCAGGATCACGCCCTCGTTGCTCTCGAAGCCGTCCATCTCGACCAGCATCTGGTTCAGCGTCTGCTCGCGCTCGTCATTGCCGCCGCCGAGCCCGGCGCCACGATGCCGGCCGACCGCGTCGATCTCGTCGATGAAGATGATGCAGGGCGCGGACTTCTTGCCCTGCTCGAACATGTCGCGCACGCGCGAGGCGCCGACGCCCACGAACATCTCGACGAAGTCGGAGCCGGAGATGGTGAAGAACGGCACGTTCGCCTCGCCGGCGATGGCGCGCGCAAGCAGCGTCTTGCCGGTGCCGGGCGGTCCGATCAGCAGCACGCCCTTGGGGATCTTGCCGCCCAGGCGCTGGAACTTCTGCGGGTCC
>CAXTNV010000015.1:0-36703 GCA_964245755.1 uncultured Acetobacteraceae bacterium
GTCTGGCGGTAGCGGAAGTCCGGCATCATCGCCGCCAGGTAGGAGCGGGCGATCACGTCGAACAGCCGGCGCTCGTCCGCGCTCAGCCGCGGCCAGACCTCGCGCAGGGTCTCGATCGTGTTGTGGTTGGGGATCACCGCGTGGTGGCTGGCGCCCTCCAGCCCCTTGTCGCTGAAGCTGCCGGACATGCCACGCCGGATCAGCGGTGGGTCGGGCACCGGGATCGGTGCGAAGCTCCGTCCGACCCGGAGACCGGCGACGATCTGCGCCGCCTGGCCGATCAGGCTTTCCGGCAGGTAGCGGGTCTCGGCGCGCGGGTAGGTGATGATCTTCTTGCCCTGGCCGTCATAGAGCTCCTGCGCCACCTCCAGCGTGCGCGCCGCCGACCAGCCGAACCGAGACGCACAGAGCTTCTGCAGCGACGGCAGGTCGTGCAGGCGCGGCGGTGCCTGCCGCTTCTCCTCCACCTTGACCGACAGCGGCTCCGTCGCCCCGGCGGCCATCGCCGCGACCGCCTCGGCCGCGGCCCGGTCGGTGATCCGCTCCTTGGGCGCGTGGCGCATGCGGAACTGTCCGGCCGCGACAGTGGCGGCGGCCACCACCTCGAAGTAGGGCTGCACCACGAACTCGCGGATCTCCAGCTCGCGCCGGCAGACGATGCCCAAGGTCGGCGTCTTCACCCGGCCGACGCCGATCACGGTGCGAGCACCGCGAGCGAGGGTGACGGTCGCGGTGCGGGTCAAGGACAGGTTGTAGATCTGGTCCGCCTGCCGCCGGGCGACGGCAGCTTGATACAGGGCGGCGTGGTCGCTGTTCGGCCGGGCATGGGTGAAGGCGTCGCGGATGGTGCGGGCGTCCTGGGCGGTGAACATCACCCGGCGCACCTCGCCGCGGTAGTTGTAGTGCTCGAGGATCTCCTGGCCGATCAGCTGGCCCTCGCGGTCGCAGTCGGTCGCAAGCCACACCCGCTTGGCCGTGCGCAGCGCGTCCCGGATCGCCTTGAGCTTCGACGCCTTGTTGCCGCCGCTGGCCGGTCGGGTGCCGTAGAGCCCGTCCGGCCGCAGCAGCACTGGGCTCCACCGCTTCCAGGACGGCTCGACCTCCTCAGGCTCGACCAGGTCGAACAGATGGCCCTCGGCCGGCAGGATCGTGCCGTAGCGGCTGCCGACGGCCTCGCGGATGTCCCTCGCCTGGCTGGTCTTCTCGGTGATGACGATCTGCTCGGGCATGCCGTTCAAGATAGGTTCTGCTCAGGCTGCCGCCTAGGCACGTTGACGGAGCCCGATACAGCCGCCCTCGAAACGGATCCAGCAGGCGGCGAGACGCGCCGCCCCGGCTGTTTTCTTCGCGCCCGTATTCAGGTCGAGGATGCCGGCGAGGGTCACCCTGCAAAACGTGGCTCGGGGATGCCGCGGACGCCGAGTCCGTGGATCGCAAACAGGTTGCCAGCCATCGGGCCGTCCTCCGGGAAACGCGGGAGCGGGGGGCGCGCCATCGAGGTCACGTAGAGTATGTCGAGATCCGGGCCACCGAAATTCATGCTCGTGACCTTGAGGACGGGCATTTTGATGACGCGGTCGATGCTGCCATCGGGGGCGAAGCGCACGATCTGCCCCGAGTAGACGGCAGCGCTCCAGACGTAGCCTTCGGCGTCCACGGTCGCACCGTCCGGTGCACCTCCAATTTCTTTGAAGGATGCGAAGGTTCGCTTGTTGGTGGGCGTTCCGGTCGACTGGTCGTAGTCATAGACCGATATCGCCTCGGACCAGGTATCCGCGAAATAGAACGTATTGCCATCGGGGCTCCAGCAGGGACCGTTGGAGCAGATGATGCCGCGTTCGAGCACGTGGACCGAATGGTCGGGATCCAGCCTGTAAAGGGCTCCATTAGGTCCTTCCTCGCTGGCATCCATCGAGCCGGCGACGAAGCGGCCGACACGATCTACCTTTCCGTCGTTGATCCGGGTGTTGACCAGTTGCGGCTCGGGATCGTGCAGATAGCTACACTCGCCTGTCGAAAAATCGAGCAGGTGGAAACCGGTCTGCAGCGAGACCACGGCGCCGCCTGCTCGACGCAGCGCCAGGGAGCCGATCTTGGCGGGGACGTTCCAGTTGGCGATTTCGGTGCCACGGGCGGTGCAGCGGAACACCTGGTTGCCGAAACTGTCGATCCAGTAGAGCCGTTGTTCCTCGACGTCCCATAGCGGGCCTTCACCGAGGATGTTCTTGCAGTCGACGAGGACTCTGATGTCTTGCTCGGCCATGACGGTGCCTCCTGTCTCTGGTTGATCGCTAGGAGCGATTGCTCTCCTCGATGTCGAGGTCCCGTCCGGTCGGATCCCAGCGGATCAGGATCGCCGTCAGCAAGCCTATCGTCGGGACGATCCCCAGGGCCAGCAGCGTCGGGTAGAGACCGATCGAGGCTTTCAGCAGCGGAAAGTAGTAGAACCCGAACACGCTGCCGATGCGCTGGCAAGCCTGCACGAAGCCACTCGCCGCACCGCGCATCTCGGTGGGGAACGACAGCGTGGCCAGGGTCAGGCCTTGCGAACCGGGCCCGAAGGCGTGACAGAAGATGAAGAGGCCAACGAGTAGTCCGCCCGCGAGCGGCGGGAGCCCCGTCCCGCACAGGCCCACGATGACGAGGGTCGCGCCCCCCCCGGCGAACCCCATGAACGCCAGACGCCGGATTCCGATCAGGTTGGTTAACCGGGACTGCAGGCCGCCGCCGGCGATGCCGAACAGGTTGAACACGAGGGAGCCGGCGATCGCAACCGCGAGGCCGCGGCCGAAGATCATCAGCGCGATCGTCGGCAGGTAGAAAGCAACGGCATAGTATTCCGCGTTCTGCGTCGTGCTTATCAGGACTGCCTGCAAGGTGCGTAGGCGGTAGCGGTGCGAGAAGATACGGCGGTAGACCCAGAGCGACTCTGCGTGCGTGCGCGGGCGGAAGCGGGCCTGTAATGCGGTGTCGACCTCGACGCGCACGTGGTAGGTGGCCTGAAGGATCCGTGCCGCACCCTGCAGATTGCCGCGCGACGCCTCCCATAACGGGCTCTCATGCATCAACACGAAGCGCAGCATCAGCACGATGAATGCCGGCACGGCACCGAACCCGACGGCCCAACGCCAGAGCGCCCGGTCGGTGTGCAGGCCGATCATCACCAGCCCGACGACGTAGCAGCAGGCGCCCGCCGCATACCAGACCGGTTGCCAAAGGTTGACGGAGCTGCCCTTGGTGCGGAGTGACTTGTATTCGGCGATGAAGCTCATCGCGACGGGAAAATCGAGACCGACGCCGACGCCCATGAAGAAACGTGCGATCAGCAGGACGGCGTAGTTGGGCGCCAGGGCGGCTACGATGGTCGCAAGCACGAACAGGGTCATGTTGACGGCGAACATCTTCAGCCGACCGAGCCGGTCGGTGTAGTAGCCGCCGAACAGGCCGCCAAGCAGAGCGCCCACCGCCATGCTGGACGTCAGGGTTCCGAGGCTGAGCGGGGTGAGGTGGAACTGCTCGCGGAGCTGAACCGCACCGATGCTCAGGCTGGTGAAGTCGTAGGCGTCGGTAAATATGCCGCCCAAGGCGAGCAGCAGGATGACCTGGCTGTTCTGGCGGCGACTGGCGTCGGATCGGTTGATGAAAGCGGCGACGTCCTTGAGCGATCCGATCGAGATCGCTGGGACCGATATGATCGTACCCAAAGGGGTTCCTTCACGGCTCAGAAGGCGACGGCCGCCTTGCCTTTGAGGCCAAGCATCGTTCGCGCTTCCTCGGGAGTGGCTATCGCCAGGCCCAGGGCCTCGACCATGTGCCGCGCGCTGGTCACCTGCTCGGCGTTGCTTTGCGCGAGGCGGCCGGGCGCGATCCAGAGACTGTCCTCCAGACCGACGCGGATGTTGCCGCCCATGCCCGCGGCCATAGCGGCAACCGGCATCTGGTTCCGGCCGGCGCCGAGAACCGACCAGTGGTAGTCATGGCCGAACAGGCGGTCGGCGGTGCGCCTCATGTGCGCGACGTCCTCGGGATGCGGACCGATGCCGCCGAGAAGTCCGAAGATCGTCTGAATAAAGAACGGTGGTTGAACCAGGCCACGGCCAGCGAAATGGGCGAGGTTGTAGAGGTGGCCCACGTCGTAGCATTCGAACTCGAAGCGCGTACCGTTGCCCGAGCAAGCTTCGAGCGCGTACTCGATGTCGCGGAAGGTGTTGCGGAAGATGAGATCGTCGCTGTCGGCGAGATGCGCGCGCTCCCAATCGTGGCGGAACTCCTTGTAGCGGTGCAGCATCGGGAACAAGCCGAAGTTGAACGAGCCCATGTTGAGCGAGGCTAGCTCGGGCTTGAAGGTTGTGGCGGGGCCGATGCGCTCGCCGATCTTCATGTAGGGCGCACCGCCGCTGGTGAGGTTCACCACGACGTCGCTCATCTGGTTGATGGTACGCAAGAAGGGTGCGAAGGCGTCCGGGTGCTGGTCCGGACGGCCGGTCATCGGATCGCGTGCGTGCAGGTGAACGATGGCGGCACCGGCGGCCGCGGCACCGAGGGCGGACTGGGCGATCTCCTCGGCGGTGACCGGAAGATGGGGCGACATCGAGGGCGTGTGTATGGCGCCGGTGATGGCGCAGCTGATTATCACGGACCGTGGCTTGGGCATGACGCCTCTCCTGCTAGAGCGACTCGACGTTGCCGCAGACGCTGATCGACTGACCGGAGATCCCAAGCCCGGCCGGCGAGCACAGGAACAGAATGGTCGAGGCGACCTCGTCGGGCGGCGTCATCCGGCGAAGTGAGATCCGCTCGAGATACTGGTCCCTCATGGTTTCGTAGCCGACCCCGACCTGCTCGGCGCGCGCGCGGATAACGTTCTCCATCCGTGGCCCTTCGACGATGCCGGGAAGGATCGCATTGACGCGGATGCCGGCCGGGCCAAGCTCCTTGGCGAGGCTCTGGGTGAATCCTACGACCGCCCATTTCGACGCAGAGTAGGGCGTGCGGAACGCGTAGCCGAAGCGGCCGGCAGCCGACGACAGGTTGACGATGACTGCGCTGCCAGCGCGCCTGAGCAGCGGCACGGCGTAGTGCGCGCAGAGAAACTGGCCGGTAAGGTTGACGTCGATGGTCCGGCGCCAGTCCGCGACCGAGATCTCGTCGACGGCACCGGTCGGTCCGGCGATGCCGGCGTTGTTGACGAGAACCTCGAGGCCACCGAGCTCACGTTCGGCGTCGGCGACAAGGGCACGGACCTGGTCATCGTCGGAGACGTCGGTGCGGCTGGTGGTGACCCCGGTTTCGATGCGGCAGCTCTCGAGGGCCGCCTCGTCGACGTCGCAGACATGGACCCGGGCACCGTCGGCAACGAACGCATCGACGATGCAGCGCCCGATCCCGGATGCACCCGCGGTGACGAGGACCTTCAGGCCCGGTCGAACGATCTTGTCCAGCATAGCTCGGGTTCCTCCGGTCAGGCGGATGCGCGTTCGCGCAGGACGACGACGGCGGCGAGGACGACGACGCCGTAGACGATCTCCCGCACCGAAGGTGGCACCGTGGTGCCGGCGAGCAGGGTCTGCAGGGCGGTAAGCAGGAGCACGCCGCCGAGCATACCCACGTAGCGGCCGCGTCCGCCGCTGATGAGGGTGCCTCCAACGACCACCACGGCTATCGAGGGCAGCAGAAAGTCGTCGCCCATGCCGAGGCTGGCCTGACCGGAGAAGCCCGCCAGCATGCAGCCCGCCAGCGCCGAGCAGAGGCCGCTGAGGGCGTAGACCAGGATGATGGTGCGGCCGACGTCGACGCCGGACAGGCGCGCCACGCGGGCGCTGTTACCGACGGCGTAGATGCGGCGGCCGAACACGGTGCGACCGAGCAACAGCATCGCGAACGCGACGAAGCCGGCGAGTGCCAAGATCACCGGCGTTAGGCCCCCGATATGGCCGGTCATCAGCCAGCGCATCGGGGCGGGCGCGAAACCGGAGGGAGCGCCGCCGCTGTAGAGCAGGGCGCCGCCTTGCAGGATGCCGTTCATGCCGAGGGTGACCACGATCGGCGGCAGGCGCAGCAGCACCACGCCCGCGCCGTTCAGGGCACCGATGACGGTTCCCGTGAGCAGGACGCCGGGGATCACCCACAGGATAGCTCCGGAGCCGCCGGGAAGGCCGGCGAGTAGGATGCCGCACAGCCCGATGGTCCATGGGACGGAGAGGTCCAGGCCTCCGGTCAGGATCACCGAGCCCTGCCCGAGCGCTAGGACGACGAGGAACGAGCTCAGGGTAAGCAGCGAGATGATGTAGCCGCCGCCCAGGCCGCCCGCGCGCCAGGCGGTGACAGCCAGGACGGCCGCCAGGCAGAACCACGCCGGCAGGGTGGTGCGGATCGCCTCTGCGTGGCGGGTCGCGAAGGGGATGCTTCGGATCGGGATGCGGGAGAATGCCACCTGGCTGGCGGGCACCGCCGCGATGGCGTGGGACGGGGACCGACGGCGGCCGGCAGCGGCGAACCACCGGAGCAGGGGCAGGTCGCGGTCGGCGACCCCGGCGAGCGCCGCGGCGATCA
Organism: uncultured Acetobacteraceae bacterium; assembly: GCA_964245755.1. Taxonomy (GTDB): domain Bacteria; phylum Pseudomonadota; class Alphaproteobacteria; order Acetobacterales; family Acetobacteraceae; genus Lichenicoccus. The sequence goes on from CAXTNV010000015.1 coordinate 6,553, forward strand.
GCACCAGACCCTCGACGATGGTGCTGTAGAAGGCGGGGACGTCGAGGACGAGCAGCAGGTTGACGATCAGTATCAGGCTGTAGGCCCCGAAGATCGAGCCGGTGCAGCCACCGCGGCCGCCGCCCAGCGTGGTGCCCCCGATCACCACGGCGGCGAAGATCTGCAGCAGCAGAGGATCGCCGACGAGGGGATCGCCAGTCGAGGTCTGGGCAGTGACCATGACGCCGGCCAGCCCGTAGGCAGCGCCCGCAAGCATGAAGGCGCCGAAGCGAACCCTGTCCACGGCTATGCCGACGGCATGCGCCGCTTCGGAGTCGCTGCCGATACAGTACAGGGCGGTCCCGAAGCGGGTGCGCCTGATCAGGCCCCAGGCGACGAGAGCCGTTACGACAACGAGCAGCGGGGCAGGCAGCAGGCCCGGAATCGCGTTGCCGGTGAGGAGCGAGGAGAAGCCGGCGGGCACGGCGCCGCCCGGCTTGTCCATCACGAGCAGCGTCGAACCTTCGACGACGAACATCATCGCCAAGGTGACGACGATCGGCTGCAGGCGCAAGAAAGCCACGAACGCACCATTGATGGCGCCGACGCCGGCGCCGAGGGCGATCGCGACGATGGTCCAGGCGAGTTCCGATCCAGCGCTCGTGCCCATATGCGTCGCCAGCACGACGTTGACGAGCGAGATCACCGCACCGCAGCTGAGATCAAAGCCGCCGGTCAGGATCACGATCGTCTGGCCGATGGCGGCGAGTGCGAGCGGCGCGCCACCTGCCGCCGTGTAGGACACGTCGAAATAGCCCATGGGGTGGGCAGCGAGCAGGTTGATCGCGATCAGCAGCGCGGCGAACACGCCGACCGAAGTGAGCAGGCCGCGCGACCGGGCGAGCGGCAAGGCGATGCGCGGCGACCGGGTTGCAGCGGACGCGCTCATGCGGAGCTCCTGACGGCGGTCGGTGCATCGGCCAGCAATCGAGAACTGCCGAGGGCCGCCTCCATCATCGCCGTCTCGTCGATCACGCCCTGTGCGGCTTCGAGCTCGCGAACGATGCGGCCGGCGTAGATCACCAGCACGCGGTGGCTGAGATGGACGATCTCGGCCGCCTCCGTCGAATACAGCAGCACGGAGCCGCCGGAAGCCGCGAAGGCGGCAATGAGCGCGTAGATCTCGTGCTTGGTTCCGATGTCGACGCCACGGGTCGGGTCGAACAGCAGCAGCAGGCGGCTGCCGGCAACGAGGCAGCGAGCGAGGACGAGTTTCTGCTGGTTCCCGCCACTGAAAGCGCGCGCGGGCGCGAACAGCGCGCGCTCGTCGACCTTGACGCGATCGAGAGCGGCGGCAACCGTGCGCCGCTCGGCGGCGACGTCGATGATGCCGAACTTCGCGAACCGGCCGATTACGGGTAGCGTGGTGTTGGCGCAGCCGTCGAGCTTGAGGAACAAGCCTTCAGTCTTGCGTTCCTCCGGGACGAAGCTGATGCCGACAGCGGCGTCGATCGCATCCCGCGGGGAGCGGAAGGCGGCCGGGACACCACCGATCTCGACCGTGCCCCCGGCAATCGGGATGTCGCCGAACAGGGCACGGAACAGATCGGACTGCCCCATGCCCTGCAACGCGGCGACGCCGAGGATCTCCCCTGGCCTGAGCGAGAGCGAGACGTCGTGCATGCGTCCGGCGGACAGCCCGGCGGTGCGCAGGACGGGCGATCGCGAGGCGTCGAAGTGCGGCCGCGGCGGGAAGATCGCCTCGATCGAGCGGCCGATGATCCGGGTGACGATCTCGTCGTCGGTGACGCTGCCGACGGCGAACCCGCCGACGCTGCGGCCGTTGCGCAGCACTGTCAGGCCGTCGCAGAACGCTCGGACCTCAGCCAAGCGGTGCGAGATGAAGACGATCGTGGCCCCGGCGGATTTCAGGCCGGCGATCAGGCCGCCGAGCCAGTCGATGTCTTTGCCGGACAGCGTCGATGTCGGTTCATCGAGGAGCAGGATGCGCGGCTCACGAAGAACGACGCGGGCGATCTCGATCTTCTGACGGATCGAGAGATCGAGCTCGCGCACGATCGCGCGTGGCGAGATGTCGTCAAGACCGAGTTTCGCGAGATGCGCCGCGGCGGTCGCTTCCGCGTGGCGGATACGAAGCAGACCCAGACGCGATCGCGGCTGGTAGGGAAGCAGCAGGTTCTCGGCAACGGTGAGGTCGGGAATCAGGGTCAGCTCCTGGAAGGCGGTCTGCACGCCCGCACGGTGCGCCTGCCTTGGTGAACCGAACCGAACCGCTTTGTCGAAGATCTCGATGTGGCCCGCGTCGGGCTGCACCAGACCGCTAAGCAGCTTGACCAGCGTGGACTTGCCGGCACCGTTCTCGCCGAGCAGCGCGTGAACGGTTCCGGCCGCCACCGAGAAGCTGACGTCAGCGACTGCCACGGTGGGACCATAGGCCTTGCGGACGGCGACGGCGGCGATCGCCGCCGAGGAGCTCATGGCTCGGGTGTCGCGTGCAGGGCGGCCTGCAGGCCGATCTCCGGCGTGTCCTTGGAGAAGATGTCGGAGAACCAGCCGGGATTGCTGATGATGGCGGGCTGGAACGCGTTGCAGCCGCCGTTCATCTCGGTCCAGGCGCCGGTCTTGCACAGCCTGACGCTGTCATTGCCGACGAGCGGTAGCGGCAGGATGGTCTGGTGCGCGATCTGGCCGCCGTCGAGCTTCTGCACCACCAGTTTCAGCGCGAGGGCACCGGAGTACGGCGGCGAGCCATACGAGATCGAGGGGAGTTGCATCGGAGCGTAGGCATCACGGGCGCCGTCGACCTGGGTGGATGCCGCAAGCATCTCGATCCGGTGACCGTTGGACGCTTCTCCGGCGCAGGGCTTGCGGGCGCCGGCCGCGATGCCGGCTTCGGCCTGCATGGAGGTCGCGGTGAAGCAGCCGACCTGCAGCCAGAGGCCGTCGATGGTGTTCCAGGGGTGCGTGGCGACGATCTTGGACAGCTCCGTGCGCGCGACCGCCTGGCTCCACAGGCCGATACCCTCCGCTACGATGTGGATGTCTTTGTAGCGGGCGAAGACTTCCTTGGCCGCACCGGTGCGGGCGGTGTCTACCGACGTGCCCGGGACGCCGTCCACCATGACGATGTTGCCGTGACCGCCGAGCCGCTTGGCGAGCCACTCGGCGGTGACCCGGCCGGCTTCATGCTGGTCGATATGGACGTTGTAGGCGCATGGCGCCGAGACCTGCGCATCGTAGGCGATGACGGTGACGTGACGGGCGCAGGCCGATGCGATCACCGGATCGAGTGCGGTGGGCGAGATCGGATAGACGACGATGGCGTCGGCCCCCGCCTGCACCATGGCGTTGATCTGCTGGATCTGCCGCTGCGCGTTCGGGCCGGAGACCTGGATCTCGAGCTTGACCTTGTCTTTGAGCGGCTTGGAGATGGCCATCGCCTTGACCATGTTCTCGGCCTCTGCCTGCCAGTCGTTGCCGACGTAGCTCATGCTGAGGAAAATTCTATACGGCTTTCCCCACGCGAGGGACGGCGTCCCGATCGCGGCGAGAGCCATCAGTGCCAGCAGGCGAGCTCTCGTGGTTCGCATGGTCGTTCCCCCCAATTGCCTGCCGCTTTGATGCGGCTTGGGCGTTGTCCGTTCAGCCTGTCACGCTGAGCCTCGGAGCATCATCTCGAACGGCAGCAGGACGTCGTCACGGGTCGCATGGTCTTGCCAGAGGCGAGCCAGGGCATCCGCGACCGCGACGCCGAAGTCGCCATGCGGGACGCGGACCGTGCTGAGCTCCGCCGCAACCCACTCGTTGAGCGGGTTGTCGTCGAAACCGAAAAGAGCGAGGTCGTTCGGCACCTTTATCGACAGCTCGCGGCAACGACGCGAGACGCCATACGCGATCAGGTCGTTGCCACAGAAGATCGCGCGCGGGCGGCTTCGCGAGAGCATGGAGGTCGCCGCGATGTAGCCACCCTCGAACGAGAGCGCGCTGTCACCAACCGACGCCTCCGGCAACTCAACACCTCGTCGGCTCAGCTCGTCTCGATAGCCTTCGAAACGTTCGCGACTCGCGGAAGAATGTTGTGGTCCACGGATCGCTGCGCACGGAACGAGCGCCTTATGCAGGAAGTGTTGTGCGACAGCGCGGCCAGCCGCCCTGTTGTCGATGCCGACGAACACGCCGCCACGATCTTGCGACGGCTTGCGGTTCACGAACGCGATCGGCAGTCCGGCGGCTTGCGCCCTGGCCAGGCCAGGGCTTTCCACCGCGCCGAGCAGAGCGACCCCACGAACGCGATGCGACTGCATTTCGGCGAGGTAGAAATCCTGCAGCTCCGGGTCCTCGCCGGTGTTGCAGAGGATCGAGGTGTGGTCGCGATCGCGCAACGCGATCTCGATGGAACGCGCGATGGCGGCATAGAACGTGTTCGAGATGTCCGGGATGAGGAGTGCGACGAGCTGGGTGTGGCGAAGGCGAAGCGCTCTCCCCGCACGGGCCGGGTAGTAGGAGAGTGATCGCGCAGCGTCGCGCACCCGCTCGCCGGTGGCATCGTTGGCCTTCTTGATGCCGTTGAGCACGCGCGAGACAGTGGCAATCGAGACATTTGCACGTGCCGCAACATCCTGAAGGGTCGCTCCGCGAGTTTCCCTGCGGACGCAACCACCGGCGCGGGCGGTCGAGACCGAGTTGCGAATTGGCTGCCGCCCGTCACCGAACATCGCGGTCCTTCAGGGTAAACGTTTACCCGCGCCAGCCGGATGCTCCTCAGTTTCCTTCGGTGTGTCAATGAGAGCCATAGGTGCTTCATGTGCAATTCGAGATGGCCTGGCTGATCACATCAGCTCCTCAGGCCGTGACCGTGGCTGCCAGTCAGCGCGAAAGGGATCGGGTGGTTGATTACCACAAAGCTCTTGAGCGGCTGCGAAGGCAGGCTCGGTTCAGTACGCCGCTGGCTAAGCTGCCGGCTGCGTTCCCGGCGGCAGAAGCGCCAACAGCCACTCGCGGAAACCTCGAGCCGCTCCTATGGGCACCTATGGAGACGCAGGACGCAGCTATCCGGTCGATCCATCTCGAACAGGCGCCGCTCGGGATGCTGCCTCAGCAAGCACCGCTCATCGTTGACCTTGCGAAGGCAATCATCGTGTCCACGAACCCGATCATGTCGATTACCACCGAAAGACAATGGGATGCGGTGATGAACGGCACAGTGAGAGCCAACCTAAACTGCCAACTTTGGCCGCTTGTGAAGCCAAAGGGCGAAATGATGCGTGTAGCTTCGAGTGAAGGTCGTGCCGGGAGCGCGGTATCGGATCCCGCAGGAGAGGTGTCTGCCGAGGCTGCCCAGACGTTCCAGCAAAACCTGACCGAGATGGAGCAGGGCAAGGGCAGAAGCAAGAGGACGGCGGATCAGGCCGGGCTGCCGGACCTGGGAGGAGCGCCACCGCGTCGCGCGCTTCCGGGAACCCATGCCGCCAAGAGCTCCGAGCAGAAATCGCTTCAGACCAGCGGGACGAGCCACCAGTCCGAGCATCCCCTCGGTTATGCGGCCGCGCATCCGGACGTCGAGCGCAAGAGCAAGGAGGGTCGAGCTACCGAAAACTCGATGCCCGCCTATCAAGAAGTGCTTGGTCTCCACCGCGATCACGCAGGCACCGGTACGGGCACACGACCCCTCGGTAGAGAGGGAACGGGTTGGGACAGAGCCGAGAATTATCGCCAAGACCAGAAGGCAGTTCTGCATGACCCGGTTGCACGTCATGAAGGTACGACGCTGTCGAATGCGTATCAGCTAAATCAGCTCGGCTACGCTCAGCAGATGGCTCACAGTGGGAAACAGTTCGCGAACAAGCCTGTCCACGAGGATACCCAAAAGTCGAACCTCAGCTACGCGAACATGATCAAGCATGATCAACCGCAGAAATATCGGGTGAATGGTTCCGAGGTCATGGATCGTCTTGGCCCGCACGGTCAAGCCGAGAGCCTGCTCGCGCGGGAGATGGCACACTCGGGACAATGGCCTACGCCCGGCCGCACCGATGAAGCGCTTGCGCAGTATGGAGCCGACCCGGAAGCAGGATAGGGCTCGGCGGCCGGACGGCGGCGAAACAGGCTCATGGACGTAGTGCCTCAGGCTGCTGATCCAGGTCAGGCCTAGGCAGGAACATGATGACGGTCGGGTCGACAAGCCACGGGCACTACATGCCATGTGGAGCTATCCGCCGAGGATACCGAGGTGCTTCATGCACATGATCACCGGTTGGAAGAGTTCGCGCGGGATGGTGTGACCGATGGCTACCTGGTCGAAGAGTGCGCGGGCGGTCTGCGGATCATGCAGCGCCGGAAGCCTCAGCCGGCGCCCCTCCTGAAGGAAGCCTGTCACGTCGTCCGCCTCCGCGTGCGCGACGGGCATGGGCACACGGGTGTCAAGCGCGGAGTAGCGCATCGCGACGGCGATCCGGGTACCAGTGACCACGAAGGTTGCCTGCTTCAGCCCGGCTCGGGTCATTGATGCTTCCCTTCGCTCCCGGTTGTGAGCGCTCTTGATCAGCGGGTTGCCTTCGCTGTTCTTGTGCTCGTTCTTTTTCTCCGTGTGGCTCATCCGCTGCTCGCGCAGAAACAGCCAGCGCTGCAGCAACAAGTCTGCCGCACCGAACACCACGAACACCAGGACCCCCGCTGCCGCCAGCGGCAGCATCGTGCCGCGCAACACGGAACCAGTGCAAACAAGACCGCAGGACGGTAGATCCACCAGGCCCTGGAGCGCGCCGCGCACGATGTAGAAGGCAACGCTCCCGACGAGGGCGAGCTTGATCAAGCTCTTCAGCACCTCGAGCAGGCCCTTGACCGAGACGATGTTCTTGACGCCCTGCACCGGGTTCAGCTTCTGGAGTTTCGGCAACAGCGGGTCGAGGGAGAGCACGAGGCCGCCGGTCGAGACCACGCTGCTCAACATCACCGCGAGCACCAGGGACAGCAGCAGCGGCCCGATCGTCCTGGCAGCGAGCTCGCCGATCTCGGACGTCAGCACGGGCAACGCCCGGTCCAGCGGCTCACTCGACAAGTCGCCGGTTCGCTCGATCAAAGCGGTGAAACGTTCGGTGATGGCGTTCCATTGCGTGATGACGAAGCCTGATCCGGCCAGGGTCACGGCGGCGCTCACCAGATCCTTGCTCTTGGCGACCTGGCCCTTCTTCCGGGCGTCACGAAGTTTCTTCGCCGACGCCGGAAGGCTCTTGTCCTCGCTTCCGCCGGCCACGCCTATCGCACCGCGTGACCAGTCGGCGATGGACCGAGGACCGGCGCCATCAGCTGCAGGACCTGGTCAAGATGACCCTCCGCGCGGGCGCTGTAGAGCAGCAGGAACCCCGCGTAGAACGGCATGAACACGAAGAACACGAGATTGCGGACGCCGAGCGAGAGATCGTCGATGCGCAACTGCGGCGCGATCCGGGCAATCAACAGCATTGCCGCATCGCTCAGCAACATGGCCAGGATCAAGGGCATGGCGAGGCTCAAGGCAAGCCCTTCCAACTGATCGAGAAGATGCAGTATCAACGTCGCCGCCGATCCGCCCGGTATCGGCAGCATCTCGAGCGGGCGCCAGATACTCCAGGACGTATACAGCGTGTCGGCGATGACCTCGAGCCGTCCGCCACTGACCAGAATCATGATGGCGCACAGAAGCAGCAGCGTGCCAGTCACGGACAGGTCGCCGAAGCCAGCCGGGTCGTTCAGCCGTCCCTGCGTGGCGCCACGCTGCTGGTCGACGATGTCGCCGACGGCGAGCAGCGCCCAGAACGGCAGGCCGAGCGGAAACCCCATGGCGAGGCCGACCAGCGCCTCCTTGATCATGATCAGTATGAGCGAGAGCGTGCCGGGATTGCCTTGCTGCACGGTCGCGGCGACGACGGGCCACATCGGAAAGATCAGGCCGGTCGCGATGGCACCTTTCAGCAGGTTGGAAAGCTCGATGCGGGTGAAGATCGGGTTGATCGCGAGTATAGCCAGCGGACGCGCCAGAAGGATGGCGAAGGCAATCAGCCAGCCACGCGCGATCTGAAACATCGGCAGCATCTGCGCCAGCAGATCCTGCCGGGGTGCCACGACGCTCATCGCGTCATGAGAGAGAAGTTGTCGAACACCGAGGTCGCTTCCCGTACCAGCGGAACGCTCAGGACCGGGCCAGCCAGCGCCAGCACCGCCATCACGATGATCAGCTTGAAGGCCAGTGGAAGGGACTGATCCTGGATCTGCGTCACGGCCTGCATCACCCCGACCAGCAACCCGATGACGACCGCGGCGATGAGTGGCGGCAAGGCCATGTACAGCACGATGCCGAGCATGTCGTAGAGCTGACCTGTGAGGGCGTTCTGTTCCATCTGGATGTGCCCGCCTAGCTCGCGTAGCCGAGCACGAGTCCGTGGATCAGCCGCGTCCAGCCCTCGACGGCGACGAAGAGGAACAGCTTGAACGGCACCGAGATCGTCGTCGGAGACACCGACGACATGCCCATCGCCATCAGGATCGCGGTGATGACGAGGTCCACTGCGATGAACGGCAGATACAGCAGGAAGCCAGTCTCAAAGGCCCGACGCAACTCCGAGAGCACGAAAGCGGGGATCACGACGATCATGTCGTTCGGCGTCACCTCCATGTGGGCGTCGGGCCCCCAGACGCGTCTCGTGGCGCTGGTGAAGAACTCGCGCTCGCCCTGGCTGGAGAAGCGCAGCAGAAACCCCTTTGCCGGCACCTCGGCATGCGTCATCGCGTCGACGTAGTCGCTGAAGTTCGTCATCGGCCGTCCGTCGCCGATCGCCGCGAGGTAGGCGGTGTTGACCACCGGCGCCATGATGTAGCTGGTGAGCAGAAGTGCGATTCCGTAGAGCACCAGGTTGGGCGGCGTCTGCTGGATCCCCAGCGCGTTGCGCAACAGGAACAGCACCACCGAGATCTTGATGAAGGAGGTCATGGTCACCGCGGCGAACGGCAGGAAGCCGAGCGAGGTGATCGCGACCAGGATCTCGACGAGATTGGGCATCCCCGTCGTCATGCGCCGGCATCCCTGCCCTGATCCCGCTCATCGATGTCATTCCGCAAGGCGGTGATCCTCACCCCCGACCGGTTCTCGATGCTCACCAGCTCGCCGTCCCCGATGCGGCGGCCGTTGACCAGGATCCGCACCTGCCCGGGCTGCGTGCCGATCTCCAGGATCGAACCGATCCCGAGCCGGCGTACTTCGCCGAGCGGGAGCTCCAGGCGCCCTGCTTCGAACACCAGTCGAACAGGAAGCTCATCGAGATCGACCATCGACTCCCCGCCGACGAAGCCGTCTGTCATGTTGTCGCTCAAGATATGACCTGCCTTCCAAGCTTGCCGCAGACGCGTTTCAAGACGCCAGCCGGCCTGCACGCGGCGTGTCGACACCACGAACGTGTCTGCCACGAGCAGGCGCAGGACGAAGGGCAGGCTGTCCGCCGGTGGGCTACGCTGCATTTCCTGCAGCAGCACCGCATCGCCCACGCGCAGACTCCGGATCAGCCTAGCCGGCAGGACGGTGCTGCCGGCCTGCAGCGTCAGCGGCACCGGCAGCAGATCGAGCCCGCGTGTTCCAGCGCCCCAGTTGCGCAGCAGAAGGTCCATCGTCCGCGCGGGTCCCTCCACCCATAAAGTCTGGCTCATGCCGGGACCGCACAGTCGAAACGGAACGCGCATGCACGAGGCGCGATCGATGGGCGATGCCTCCGGACAGGGTGACACGTCCGAGACACCATGAAGGCCGACCTCCTGACCGACACCGCGTTCGAACACCTCAACCAGCGGCAGAAGCGCCGCCTCGAGCAGCAACGCCGCGAGATCCGCCGGCGGCATCGGCTCGAGGCCGACGCTGCTCTGCAGAGAACGGAGCAGATCAAGCACCAGCGCCCGTGGCAACTTGGCACTCAGAGGATCCGCACCGAGCGTCAGGTTGAGCGTCAGTCGATCTCCTGGCCGCTCCGGCTGCTCGACCGGTCGTTCCAAGCGTTGCAAGGAGAACGCCTCGCTACCGGGCAGCTTAAGCGGTGCGCGCCAACGCGCGATCCGGTTCTGCTGATCCATCTCCTGGCGAGACAGCTGTGGCAGCGACAGCGGAAGCGCCACCGGTGATGCGAGGACGTTGCTCATGCGCCGGAGATCGTCCCCGCCCGGTCCATTAGCTCGTCCGCGACGGCTTCCTCCTCGGCGGCCATCGCCGCCAACGCGTCCTGACGGCGCAGGGTATCGGCCATGTGTCCACGGCGAAGGCTGCGCTGCGAGACCACGCGCAGCGTGTCGCGCGTTCGATCGCACGCTGCTCTGGCCTGCTGCGCCACGAGGTCGGCTGCCTGTTGCTCGGTGAGAGCGGCATGCTGCTGCTCAGCCAGCTTCTGCTCGGACGCACGCAGCGCCTGGATATCGTGCGACGGGTGCCGTCCAAGCGCCTTGCCGTAATCGCGCCGCAGCAGCGTGCGGCGCTGTTCGCGAGCTCGCGCGGCTTCCTCCGCGGCGTTCCGGAACCGCGCCTCCGCGGCTCGTTGCACCCGCTCGGCACTCCTCATCTCGGCACGGCAGCGATCTTCGCGTGCTGATTCAACGCGGGCCAGCAGCCTCATGCTGTCGGCGCGGCTGCGTGTTCCCGCCATGCGTGCTTCCTCCGCCACTATCTCGCCAGCTGTTCGAGCTGCGACAGCATGTCCGGAAACGCGGTGTGTTCGTCAGATGCCTGGCGCAGGAACACCCGGATCGCTTCGATGCGTTCGAGCGCGATGTCGTTCATCGGATCCACGCCTCTGCGGTATTCTCCGACCTGCACCAGGAACTCGATCTCGGCGTAGCGGCTCATCAGGTCGCGCACGCGGCGGGCGCGGGCGCGATGCGGCGCATCCGCCACTGCTTCCATGACGCGCGAGCGGCTGGTCAGCACGTCGATCGCCGGATAGTGGCCGCTGGCCGCGAGCTTCGGAGACAGGATGATATGGCCGTCGAGGATGCCGCGCGTTTCCTCGGCCACCGGGTCGCCGGCGCCGTCCCCCTCGTACAGCACCGTGTAGAATGCCGTGATAGAGCCGCGCGCGGCGGGGCCCGCCCGCTCCATCAGCCGCGGCAGCTCTGCCATCACCGAGGGCGGGAAGCCGCGGCGGGTCGGCGGCTCGCCGGCGGCCAAGCCGATCTCGCGCAGTGCCCGGGCGTAGCGGGTGACGCTGTCCATGACCAACAGCACGCGCCTGCCCTCGTCGCGGAAGCCTTCCGCTATCGCGGTCGCGGTCATCGCCGCCTTCATCCGCTCCACCGCCGGGCGGTCCGACGTCGCCACCACCAGCACGGTGCGCGTGCGGGCCTCCGCAGAGATCTGGTGCTCGATGAAGTCGCCGACCTCGCGGCCGCGTTCGCCGATCAGCCCGACCACCACGACATCCACCGCAGCACCACGCACCAGTTGCGCCAGCAGCGTCGATTTGCCGCCCCCCGGCTCGCCGTAGATGCCGATGCGCTGGCCTTCGCCGCAGGTCAGCAGGCCGTCGATGGCGCGCAGGCCGAGCGGCAACGGCCGTTGCACCAGTTCCCGGCTGAGCGCCTCCGGCGGTGGCGCCTCGCAAGGCCGCATCACGCAGCTTCCGAGCGGTCCCGCGGTGGCAGCGTCAAGCGGCCGCCCCAGCCCATCCAGCACCCGGCCCAGCACCGCGCTTCCCGATGGCACGCGCAAGACGTCGCGGGTCGCGGTCACCGCGGCACCGATGGACAGGCCACGCACGTCGCCGATCGGTGCCAGCACCGCCTCGTCCCCATCCAGCCCGACGACTTCCGCCATCAGCGGCTGCGCCAGGCCGGGATCGTCGAGCCGGCAGAGCTCGCCGATCCGCGCATCCAGCATGACCGCGCGCAGGACCGTGCCGATCGCCCGCACCAGGCGGCCGCGCATCGGCCGCGGGCTGCCGGCCTGCAGGGCGAGCGCCAGGCCGTCCAGACTCAAGGAGTTCGCCGGCATGACGCGGCCGCACTCGGATACCTCGCTCATCGGCGTGACCGCGCCGCGCCGGAGGCGTCCTCGAACAACGTCCGAAGCTGCTCGACCGGCCCGATGGCGACCCGTCCGCGCGGATGCACCAGCGTGCAGCGGCCGGGAGGCGCCTGCTCGTCCGCTTCCACCAGGATCGCGCCCGGTCCCCCGGCATCCTCGAGCGAGACGCGCAGGAAGGCGGCGGTGTGCGGGTCGGCGCGCAGGCGCAAGCCGCTGGTTCCGCGATGCTCCTCCAGCGCCGTACGCACCGCGCGCGTCACGCGATCCTGCTCGGGGAACGCCCCGAGGATGCGGTGCGCGATGGCGAACGCCAGCGGCACCAGCTCAGCCTCGCGAGCCTCGTCGGACGCGGCGGCCGCCGCCGCCGCATCGGCGAGCAACGAAGCCGCCGCCGCCGCACCTCGGCGTAGTCCCTCCTGATGCGCTGTCGAGCGGATGGCTGCGACCTCCGCCTCGGCTCGTGCCCGCAGGGCATCTGCCGCCGCGGTGGCATCCGCACGGATCCGCTCGGCCTCGCGCAGCGAGTCCAGGATCTCGCCGCGCACGATCCATGGCGAGGCGGCAAACGACTGCCCGATGGATCCCGCACCCGGTGTGCCGCTCATGCTTGCCCCGCCTCGCGCTGCAGCAGCGCGTCGATGATCGCCGGACCCGCCGCCCGGTGCACATCGCCCGGAGCCGCGAAAGTGACGAGGCGCAACGTCAGGCGCTGGCCGAGCGGAGCCGGCTGCGTGTCGCACCAGGCGACGAGGCAGGCGAGGCCGTCCCGTGCGATCGCTTCGGGCAATGTTTCGACAGCCACCGGCTGGACCGACGCCGGCACCAGACCGGCATGCGACATGGCGAACGATCTCAGGCCGGGACCGATAACGCACAACAGCCGGCGCACCGTTGCACCGTCGATCATTCTGACGATCATCCGCCCGTGCCAGATCGCTCCGGCCTGATGCGCAAGACCGATCAGGCAGAGTCCATCGAGCGAGAGCACCTCATGCCGATCCGCCGGGCCGTGCACCGGCCCGAGCCTTTCCTCGACCAGCCGGACGCAGCGGGACGCCAGCCTGGGAGAGCTTGCGATCCGGAGGATCAAAGCGGCATCGACCCCGTGCCCGAGCCAATCCGCGAGCCGCTGCGGATCCGCCCAGCCTGTCGCGAGCGCGCTCAACGCGCCGGACCTGCCAGAGCGTCGAGCGGAGCGGCCCCGCTCAGCTCGGGCTCGCGCCTCGCCAGGCGACGCCAGCCCTCGAGCCTCGGCCGCAGCCGGTCGCGGAACACGAACCCGATGGCACCGAGGCCCGCGGCGCCCAAGGTGCCGAACATCATGGCCGCGGCAAGCTCCAGCAGGCCGCCAAAGGGAGCCGTCCGCAGCGGCGCCAGCACCGGACGAAGCACGGGGACCAGAACCACCGAGACCTTGTCGTAGGTCAGCCCCTGGACGCTGTTGGTGACCAGCATCTTGATCTGCGGAACCAGATGATCGACGTTCGAGGCGGAATCGAAGCGCACGAACACCGAGGCTGCCGACGGCGTCGGGCTGCGATCCAGGATGTCGTTCTCCGGCAGGACAACGGCGACACGGGCGGACAGAACCCCATCGATCTCGGAAATCGTGCCGGAAAGCTCCTGTCCGAGCGCATACAGGAAGCGGGCACGCTCCTGCATCGGGGAGGCGACCAGGCCGCCGGACTTGAAGACGTCGCCCATGCTCTCGAAGGTCTTGCGCGGGAAGCCGGCATCATGGAGTAGCGTGACGGCATCCGCGAAACGGCTCTTGTCGACCATGATCGTGTCGGTGCCGTCCTTCGCAGCGACCTTGTCGGCCGCGATGTTGCGCTGCATCAAGAGGGCGACCATCTCGTTGGCATCCTGCTCCGGCAGTGCGGAATACAGCTCGGTCTGGCAGCCAGCGAGCAGCAGCAACGCGCCGAAAGCCGTCATCTTGCCGTACATGGCAGGCTGCTTCGGCATGGTGTCACTGCCCCTTCATCAAACTGTTCCCGGTCTTCGTGACGGTACTGGAGAAGTTGCTCATGAGCTCGGTGGTCACGGACAGATTGACCCCGCGCACGAACCCCTGCTCGGCCTTGTCCATCGCGGCGCCGAGGCTTTCCGGTCCATTCGCCGCGTCGGCCTGCTGCGGGGCCGGCGCCGAGGCCGGATCACCGGAGAACAGCGTATGCCGGCGCGTGGTCTCGGTGCTCCCGGCCTGATCCGCACGCCACGCGGCAGAAAGATTGTCGAGGCGCTGCATACCGTCCGATACCATGCTGTTTCGATCAAGTGCAGGCTGAGCATCGATCTGCTGGACAGGTGCGTTTCGCTGAACAGCAGCGGCAAAATCCTGCTCGTGCTGAGCGGCGATCCCGTTGTTTGCAGGCTCGTTGCCGCGAAACTGCTGTGCCGACGCTGGGTCGACTTGCATCTGCAGTCCGACACCCGTCACCGCGCTCATGCCCAACGCTTCCCTTGTTCCGCTCTTTCCGTTGCATTCGGCTGATCGGGAGCAGACACGCGATAAGAAGTCATTACCAAGTCCATAAGCCGCTCATAACCCACATCGACGCGGCTTTCACCGGACAATATCCCGCGTCGCGAGGACATCGACGCGGCATGTGGGGAATGTCACGACGCGGCACGGCGCTGCGCCTTCTCATGTTGACGGGCGAGCATGCATGGAGCTGATTTGGGGAACTTGCATCGGAACACTCCACCATGACGAACATCATCAGCATTGATGCGGAGCAGAAGAGATGTTCATGCTTCCTAGGCAAGCCGTCGGCGTCTTCCTGGCTGTCGTGAGCTACGGTCTTGCCTCCGCAGTCGACAACGTCGCGATCGCGGCGGCGCCGGCCTGGCGAGATGCTGCCTATCCTTACAGCATCATCAATCAGAACCTTGCGAACGTATTGGAGAACTTCGGCTACAACACCGGCCTGAAGGTGTCCGTGGCGCAAGACGTGAAGGGGACCGTGCACGGCCGCGCAAGCTCGGGATCGGCCGGGCAGTTTCTCGACGAGGTGACGCGCTCCAATGATCTGGACTGGTACTCGGACGGCACCGTCGTCTACGTGTCGCCAGCTGCAGACGAAGAAACGGCTGTCGTTCCGCTGCACGGGTTTTCCTTCGACAGGTTGAGGCGCCATCTGGCAGACTTCGATCTGCTCGATAGACGCTTCCGCTTTCTCAGACGTCGAGCCGGCGACGTCGCGATACTGTCCGGGCCACCCAGCTACGTTGCGGTCGTCAAGCAGGCGATCGAGGCCGAGACCGGTGTGAAGGATCAGCCGGACGGTCCGGCGGCAGGAACGCTGGTCGTGTTCCGAGGCAACGCATCGTCCAGTCTGAAGCTGCCATAGCCGCGACGCGTCGGTTCGAGCACTTTGTCGCGCACCAATTCTCTTCGAGATGCAGGTCGATCTCGATCGATCTGTTGGGCCGATGGCCGGATGCCATCGCCCTCTTCGCGAGGGAGCCAGTCAGGTCCCTCATCCTTCCCGTGGCGCCGTCGGCGCCCAGACCATACAGGAGATCGACATGTCAGGATCAATCGGCAGCAGCGGCGGAAGCGATGCCATCCAGGCTGCGCAGGACTCGGCGCAGGCCTCTTACATAGGCTCGACGGTGCAGGACGTGCAGAAGGAAGCGGAGTTCTCGAAGATGCAGGGCGAGGGCTCGATCGCAAACACCATGGCCAAGGCCAACCCCACCTCGTAATCGGGACCATCGGGATGCAGATCAGACCCCTGCGCTGCATCCCGAAAGGGTCTCCCGACAAGCAACCCCACCTGCTGTCCCGCAGCTTCGACAAGGGGCGGCTGACGCATGCCGAGGGGGTCGATGACATGATCGCACCCGTACTCGTCATCCTCGATGGTCTGCAGGCAGGCTCCGAGGTTCGCCTTTCGCCCGGGGAAAGCCGCATCGGCAACGGCACCGACTGCACCATCGTGGTAGCGGACCCGGCGATGCAGCACAGCCATTTCGAGGTGCTCGTCGGGGCCTCCACGGTCATCCGGGCCCTCAAGTCCCTCGCCCTGTTCGACGGCAGCGTCGTCGGAGCCGGCACCGAACTCATCGTTACCGGACGGACATCTTTCACGGCGGGCGATACCCGTTTCTGCCTGCAGGCACCTGAACAGCAGACGTCGCCAGGGGATGCTTTTTCGTCGGGCGCCAGGCCGCGGCGATCGAGTTCGAAAAGATTGGTGCTCCCGCTCGCCTTCGCGATCGCGCTGGTGGCGGGATGCTCAGCGTTGGTCGCAGGCCTGAGAACATCGGCGCATCACGCCGAGGCCACGACGCTCCCCGTTCCGAGGCTGTCGCTTGAGCAGGATGGTGCCGCCGTGGCGGTGGCTGCATTCCGCCGGATGCTCGACCGGTCGGGCCTGCGCACGGTGACCTTGGCGGCGAGAGCGGATGGAACCGTGCTCGCCAGCGGCTTGCTGACGACTGATGATCAGGCATCCTGGCAATTCGCCAGACAGTGGTACGACAGCCGCTTCGGCGCGCGCAACGTGCTCATCGAGCAGCTCTTCCCGCCGGGTTCTCTGCCGCTGCTGCGCATCGCGGCGGTCTGGACCGGAGCCAACCCCTACGTCGTCGACGGCCAGGGCGAGCGCCTGCGGCCGGGGGCCGCCCTGGATGACGGCTGGTCGATCGATCGCATCGACGCCGAACACGTCTTTGTCCGACGCGGAACCCAAACCGTTGCGTTGAGGTACTAGAAATGCCCGCATACCCCATGAGCCCGGGATCAACGGCGGGCGGTGCTTCGAAGGCATCCGGCCTGCTGAGGCGCTTGCCGATCCGGCAGGATATGGTGCTGGTTCTGCTCATCATGTGCACGCTGGCCATGATGGTGCTGCCGATGCCGACGATCGCTGCCGATGTCCTGATCGCGGTGAATATCGGCATCTCGGTGCTCTTGCTGATGGTTGCGGTTTATCTGCCAGCTCCGTCCGAATTCTCGACGCTGCCTACGGTCATCCTGCTGACAACCGTGTTCCGGCTGTCGATATCGATCACCACCAGCCGCCTCGTGCTGACCCAGGCGGATGCGGGCGACATCATACGCACGTTCGGCCAATTCGTGATCTCGGGCAATGTCGTCGTCGGCCTCGTCGTGTTCCTGATCATTTCCGTGGTGCAGTTCCTGGTCATTACCAAGGGGGCTGAGCGTGTCGCCGAAGTCGCTGCCCGCTTCGCTCTGGACGCGCTGCCCGGCAAGCAGATGAGCATTGACAACGATGCGCGCAACGGCACGATCAAGGCGGACGAAGCCAAGCGCCGTCGCAAGGCGCTGGAGCGCGAGAGCCAGCTGTTCGGCGCCATGGACGGCGCGATGAAGTTCGTCAAGGGCGACGCCATCGCCAGCCTGATGATCATATCCGTCAACCTGCTCGGCGGCATCGCGATCGGCTGCGCGCAGCGCGGGATGTCGTTCGGTGAAGCGGGATCGACATACTCCCTGCTGGCGATCGGAGACGGGCTGATCGCCCAGATCCCCGCATTGCTCATCTCGCTCACCGCGGGCCTGATCGTCACCCGTGTCGGCGGCGACGGGGACACCGATCTCGGCACCGACATCGTGGGCCAGATCGGCGCCGACCCTCGCGTGCTCATCGTCGCGGCGGTGATCATGGCGACGATGGGCCTGATCCCCGGCTTTCCGATGCTCGTGTTCTTCGCGCTGTCGGCTGCGGCGGGTACGGGAGGCTGGATGCTGCGGCGCGGCCGGCGACGTCGGATCGCGGCGGACGAGGTGGCGATGCGCGACGCCATCAGCGACATGCAGGGATCGTCCGTGATGCTGGTCCGGCTGGGCGCTGGCCTGGCGACGCAGCGGCAGCAGGTCGAGACGGCGCTGGCCGGTCTGCTCAAGGAGATGGCGGAGGAGTTCGGCGTCGTCCTGCCGCGACTGCAGATCCTGGAAGCCGCCGAGCCGGACGCGCCCGGCCTGCGGCTGGAGATGAACCAGGTTCCGCTGCTCTCGGTGCCGCTCCGTTCGGGCGAGATCTGGCGCGAGACGCCCGCGCAGGACGGCGCCAGGCGGCTGGGACCGGGCGGCAGGGAATGGTCGGTCGTAGACGGCGAGATCGCCGAGGCAGGGGCGCGGGCGCTGGACGCGGTGGCGATGGTGCCTTTGTTCGCTCGGGAGACCATCCTGCGCTCCGCCGGCCAGCTGGTCGGCATCCAGGAAACACAGCTTCTTCTCAACCGCGTCGAAGCCGCCTACGGCGACCTGGTGCGCGAGGCGGTGCGTTCGGCGCCGTTGCCGCGGCTGGCCGAAGTGTTCAGGCGACTGGTGGCGGAAGGCGTGTCGCTGCGCAACATGCGCCAGGTGCTCGAGGCGATCGCGGAGTGGGCGCCGAGGGAAGCCAGTCCTGCGCTGTTGAGCGAGTACGTACGGATCGGCCTGAGGCAGCAGATCTGTCACGCCGTGACCGGGCAGGACATGACGCTGCAGGTGCTGCTGATCGAGGACGACCTTGCGGTCGATCTGCTCGCCGCCGTGCGGCAGACGGTGGCGGGCGACGTGCTGCAGCCACAGGGCGCCGATCAGCTGGTGACACATCTACGCCAGCAACTACAGCAGATCGCCGATACAGGCGGCCGACCGGTAATCGTGACGACGATCGAGTTGCGCCGTCATCTGCGGGATCTGCTGGCTCGCTACGGTCTCGATGTGTGCGTTCTGTCGCATCCGGAAATTGCGCCCGGCTTCAGAACCAACATCGTCAACACGATCGGCTACACCTCCAATGCGCAGCCGGGCGCGCGGGATCGCCAGAACGCAGTCAGCGTCGTGGAACCCCCCGTGCTGCGGGCGGCATGACCAAGCGACGGTTCCGCAACGAACAACGCCTGGCCGACTTTCACTCAACCCCCGCAGTCCGCTTCACCTAGGGGAAGGCGGCTGCATCAGAAGAGGAAACTCGCGATGTCTGGGAGCATTTCTTCGACCTCCAACCAGAGCCAGCAGCTCTACCAAGGCGGCAGTCAAGGTAGCCAGGACGCCACGGCTCAGATGCTGGAACAGGCTCTGCAGGACATACTTTCAGCCATGCAAGGCGGCGGATCCGGCGCTCCGGACGCCTCTGGCGGCGGCGCGTCCCAGACCGGCGGGCAAGGCGCCGGCAGTTCGCTGGTCCAGGATCTCGAACAGACGCTGCTCTCCGCCTTGCAGGGCAGCGGCTCCGGACTCCAGGACGCGGGTAGCCAGGACGGGGGCAGCCAGGGCTTGGGCAGCCAGGGCTTGGGCAGCCAGGGCTTGGGCAGCCAGGGCGATGACATGGCGAGCAGCGGCGCTCAGGGCGATCCTGCGATCGGTCCGTCCAGCGGCGGCGGAGACTCCCTGACGCAGGATCTCGAGCAGGCGCTGCAATCGGCGATGCAGGGCGGCGGCGGCGCGCAGAGCGCGGCCGCCCCTGACCCGTCCGGCCAGAGCGCCGACCCGGCGAGCGACGGTCTCCAGGCCTCGCCCGCGGCCAGCCCATCGAGCGGCGGCGTGGATCCGCAGTCCTCCGCCGACGGTGCGGGCTCCACGATGCAGGATCTCGAACAGTCGCTGCTTTCGGCCCTGCAAGGCGGGTCCGGTGCGCAGACCGCGGGCGGTGGCTCGACGATCCAGGACCTCGAACAGGCGTTGCTCTCGGCGCTGCAGGGCGGCGGCAGCGGCGCTCCGGATGCCTCCGGCGGGGACGATGCTGGACCGGCGTCGGGCGCAGCAGGCGACGGCGCGCCTGCGTCGCCGCTGAGCGACAGCGACAGCTCGCCGCAGGCCAGTCTGCAGTCACTGCAGAAGCTCGAGCAGGAACTGCTCGGTGCGGTGCAGCAGGAGCAGAGCGGCTCGGCGATGCCGACGCCGCCATCCGACGTTTCCGGCGGCAGCGCCCCGAGCAGCCAGGCTCCCGGCACCCAGGCTCCCGGCACCCAGGCTCCCGGCACCCAGGCTGCGGGATCCCCGGCTCCGAGCGCCGATGCCCCGGAAGCGGGTGACGGCCAAGTCGCCGGAGGCGCATCACCGGAAGCCGGCGGCGGCTCGAGCCTGCAGACCAACACGTTGGCGATGCAAAGCGCCGGCTCAAAGCTCAACAACGACGAGGAGCAGCTCGGCGTCGCCGTGAAGGACAACGACGCTACGAGCGTGAAGCAGGACCAGGCCAGCGTGAACAACGACCTGGCGAGCTACGACTCGGCTGCGAAGAGCACCATCGGCAGCATCGGGAGCTCCGGGCTCAGCACGACGGCCGCGATGAGCCTGCAGAACTCGGTACAGCAGGCGCAGGACGGTGTTCACGAGGGTGCAGCCGAGATCACCAGCGATGCCAGCGGCAAGATGGGCCAGGGCGACGCCAAGCAGGTCGCCGACACCAACTACCAGCAGGCATCCTCGAACATGAACAACATCGCCCAGCAGGAAAGCGGCACGCAGGCGGCGTAGCGGATTGGGGGGGGCCGAAAGCCTCCCCAAACGACCCGCGGTATTATCAACCAAATCGAAATGGAGATGCGATCATGTCAGGTGCGATCTTGGGGATGGCGACCCGCATGCTTCCCGAACTTGAGAAGACCATGGGAGGCGGCGCGAAGGGCGATCTCGCCAGCTCCTTCAGCAGCCTGCTCGGCGGCGCCGGCGGCGGCAGTGGCAGCGGCACTCCCGCCGGAGCTCCTGGGGCGGGAGCAGGTGGCTCGGGCGGCGGGGCGAGCAGCCTGCTCTCTGCGATGCCGGGCGTCTCGATGCTGAGCAGCCTGTTCGGCGCTGGCGGCGGCGGCGGCGGAGCGCCCGCAGGTGCGGGAGCAGCCGACGGATCGGGAGGAGCTGACGGATCCGGCGCGGAGGGAGGAATGGATCAGCTGAAGCAGTCGGCGATGCAGGACATCGCCCAGCAGAGCCCCGACCTCCTGCAGCACTACAACCTCGACATCAAGAACGGGGACGGCAACGCTGCTGCGGAGGACCTGGCAAGCATCGCCAGGCAGGATCCGAGCGCTCAGAAAGAGGTGGGTGTGCTGGCAGCCACCGTCGGCACCGATGCCGAGCCCGGAGGCGGCGGCAAGCTCAGCGGCCATGCAACGCAGGACCTGCAGGCAGCGCTGCCGGACGCACGCATCGATGTGGGCTCCAACGCGATAAACCGGGCCGGCGACGACATAAAGAAGTCCGTCGACTCCGGCGTGCAGGACATGGCAGGCGGCTTCGGAAGCTTCTTGCAGGGCGCGGAATCCAAGCTCGGCCAGGCGCCCGGACTGCTGTCAGGGGTCTAGCGGTCCGGCTTCGGCAACGCCACGGCTGGAGCGCTGCCGCAAGGTCACCTAAAGCACTGGCGGCGCCCGTTCTACCGCCGACCGCAGGGTCCTGGCAGGCAAAGGAGCGTTGATGTGGAACGTCTAGAGACGATGACTTCGCTTGACGACCTGGTTTCCAGCATCGGCAGCCTTCTGTCATCTTCGGGTGCCGGGACGAAGCCGGGATCGGGCGGCAGCGAAGACGCCCGCCTGTTCGAGGCGGCCCTGTCGCTCGTGCAGGCGCTCGTCGCGCAGGCGTCCTCGGCCGGCGGCAGCGGGCCGCCCGCGGATCCGACGGGCGCCGCGCCCGCAGCTGCACCGGAGGGCGTATCCCAGGGAAGCGCGGCATCCGGGACCGCAGCACCTGGGTCGGCCACGCCTCCCGCCGTCGGTCCGTCCGCAACCGACGGCACTGCCGGCGCGACGGGCTCGGGAACTTCAACGGTCTCGGCGGGCAGCGGCGCGAACTCCACGACGATCACCGACACCTCGACCCACGACGAAGAGATCGGGCAGTTCCTCAACGGCGGCTCGACCACCACACCGACGGCCGAGATCGACCTGAAGCCGGGGCAGAGCGGCACCCTGAGCTATCAGGATGGCCAGGGCGGCTTCGACCAGGAGACGGACGCGTCGGGCAAGTTCGCGCCCGCAGCCAGCCGCCTGGAGTTCTACGCGGACCAGAACGGAAAGAACAACGACGACGTCAGCTACATCGACGGCCGGGACGCCTCGATAAGCGTCAGCGACGGCCAGGGCCGCACCGCCGGCGACAAACAGAGCATCGCGGCAAACGCTCCGGCCGATACGCTGAGCAGGGACGCGGCCGGCAACCCCACGATCCAGGGATGGTACGACGGCAGCACCGGCGCGATGCAGAACGGGGGCGCCTACATGCAGGGCAAGCTCGGTACCGGCGACGCGTATATCCATCCGGACGACGACCAGAACAAGACCCCTGGAGGCAACCCGATGACGATGGCCGGAGACAGCAGCCAGCACTACACCGCCACGTTCGGTAATGCTTGATCGACAGTGACGAACACCAACAAATAAAGGAGCATGAACATGTTCGCTGCACACAGAACCACGGGCGCCGAGACACAGAACGCGACGCAGCTGGTGAACCTCAGACAGCGTCATCCTCAAAACGACCCGCAGACACAAGCGTTCCAGCAACATCTAGACGAGAATGGTGGCAACAACACAGAACCTCACTCCACATACGGATCGCATGAGGTCAACAGCAACAACGCTGGCCTGTACTCCTCGACAAACACGGGGCTGTTCGAGGTTGGAACCAACAAGTCCGAGCTCGATTCACATAACAACGCCGGACATTTTTCCGTCAACGAAAACAAAAATAGTCTCAACACCTTCGGAAACCAGGATCAGGTGAGTGTCGGAACCAACCACTTCAACATGTCATCGAACAATAACCATGGTGTCGAATCCGTGGACAACAACAAATACAAGGTGAACATCCAAGGCAGCGCCGGCAAGAATAACTTCGGCAGCAACACGGGCACCGTGGAGGTGCATCCGTTCAAGCAAGGGGGACAAGCCCATTTCGACCATCAGAGCGGAACCGTGATCCAGCATCTCGGGCCATCCATCCTACCGGAAGTGATCCGACCGAGCCATGTCACCCACGGACCAACCGGAAAGCCGCTGACGCTCGACGAGTACGGCAGTCACAACCTCACCAACGTGACCGGCAACTTCCAACGCAATCCTTTGGCCGCCGCCGCCGGATATGGTGGCGCGGCGTTGAACACGTTTGCGGTTCCGCTCGGAGTGGGGATAAACAACTGGGCTTCAGCCCCGGTGAGCATCAAGGCGGCGCATCAGCTGGCACATCCCAAGGCGGATTAAAGTCGAACCCGATCGGCCGGCGGCGTTCACGATGAAGCGCGGAGCGGGACGGGTAGGCCAGCGCCAGCCTTTCCCGCTCCCGCTCCCGCTCCCGCTCCCGCTCCCGCTCCCGCTCCCGCTCCCGCTCCCGCAAAGCGGATCGAAGAATTTCGCCGCGCCGCAACAGGAATATGTTCACAGGGCGCCAAGCTTCTGCAAGCGCGCCGCTCCCGCTCGACGCCATTCCGCTACCGCCACGCAATCTTGCCTGTGCCGCGCCAATGACGTTATGACGCACCGGCTGCTGGAGATGCGCCCATCATGGCCGAACGTTCGACCTGGAGATCGCGGTCCCGCTCGTGCAACCTCGGCATTGCCGCACTGCTGCTGGCGCTCGCTCCGGCGCTCGCTGCCGCGGCACAGCCGATGCAGGTCTCGCCTTCTCCGGTCCCGGCTGCCGTTTCACCGCCGGGCGATGCCTCGGAACCCCCGGATCCTGACGGCATACAACCGCCCCCTCCCCCGCCGTCCTCGCGCGAGGTCGGCACCCTTTCACCGCACCGCCGCGTCGCCCTGACCCTCGGCGGAGGCAAGCTGCTCAGACTGCCGGTTCCTGCCAGCACCGTGTTCGTCGCCGACCCGACGATCGCCGACGTGCAGCCGCCGAGCGCCAGCAGCGTCTTCGTATTCGGCAAGAAGCCGGGCACGACGACCTTGTTCGCCCTCACCCATGAAGGCCGGCCGATCCTCGCCTACACGATCGTCGTCGAGCACGACCAGAGCGTGCTGCAGCATGCGGTCGCGGAGGTGGCGCCGGGCCTGCCGGTGCAGCTCGTTCGCACGCCGCACGGACTGCTGCTGCAGGGAGTGGTGCCAACGGCGCAAGCAGCGAACCGCATGCAGGCGATCGCACAGGGCTACGCCGAGAGCGGTGAAGCCGTGATCAACCAGCTTCAGGTCACGGGAGCGACCCAGGTCAACCTCCGGGTGCGTGTCGCCGAGGTGTCACGAAGCGTGTCGCGGCAGCTCGGCTTCAACTGGAACACCATTTTCCAGAACCTCGGCTCCTTCGCCATCGGCCTGCAGACCGGTTTCCCGACCGGCGCGCTGTCGACGCTGAGCAACCTCAGCAGCATCAGCAGCAGCAGCGGATCGGCCACTATCACCGGAAGCGTCGCGTCGCGTCATGTCAACGGCCAGCTGGCGATCGATGCGATGGCGGACGAGGGGCTGGTTACCCTGCTGGCGGAGCCAAACCTGACCACGACTTCCGGCGAGGCGGCCAGCTTTCTCGCCGGCGGCGAGTATCCGATTCCGATTCCGCAAGGCTTGGGCAGCGTCGGCATCGAGTACAAGCAGTACGGCGTGAGCGTCGGCTTCACCCCCACCGTGCTGTCCAGCGGCATGATCAGCATGAAGGTGAGTCCCGAGGTCAGCGAGCTGAGCACCGCCGGATCATACGCCTTCGCTGGCAGCAACAGCGTGGTGCCGGCACTGATCACCCGTCGGGCGGACACCACCGTGCAGCTTGCGTCGGGACAGAGCTTCGCGATCGGCGGCCTGATCCAGAACAACGGCCAGAACAACATCTCCAAGATCCCGTGGCTGGGCGACCTGCCAATCCTCGGCGCGCTGTTCCGCTCGACGCAGTTCCAGCGTGACGAGACCGAGCTCGTGATCGTCGTGACCGCCTACGTCGTGCATCCGACCGAGACTGTACCGGCGCTGCCGACAGACTCGATACGACAAACAACCGACCTCGAGCGGCTGTTTCTTGATCGCGTGGCAGCGCGCGGCGGTCCGCACTTCGATCCGGAGCAGGCGCCACATCTGCGCGGTGCCGCCGGCTTCATGTTCGAATAGGAGCTGACGCATGCGCGCGCTACCTCGTGACCCCGCAGTCTTCCTGCTGCTGCTTGCCCTCGTTGGCTGCGACGATCCCGCCCTGCAACGAGGCGTGCCGCCGCTAATCGTCCTCAACCAGTCCAGGGCGGTGATCCCGCTCTATGAGTACGGTGCCGCACGGGCGCTGCGCTCACAGGTCGTCGCCTTGAGGACAGGAGTCGGGGCGGATCGCCTGGATGCAAGCATCGAGACGCTCAGCCAGCCCGAGATCGAAGCCACCCGCGACCTGCTGCTCCAGCTGGGCTTCAATCCGGCGCGCATATCGGTGCGCAGACACCCCGACAACATCGTGGTGCTGACACGCAACATCGCGACGGTCACGTCCTGCGACGCCGCGCTGCATTCAGACTGGCTCGGCGACGTGAGCAACAGCATCACCAGTCTCGGCGCCTGCGTTCAGGCGAACAACCTGGCCGGCATGGTGGACGACCCGCGTGATCTTGCAGCACCCGCGCACCTCGAACCGGCGGACGGCGCGGTGTCAGCGCTTGCCATCCAGCGCTGGGAGCAGGGCGATGTCAGACAGCCGCCGCATACCAGCCTCTCGTCGGGGGGAGGCGCAAGTGCCGGCGGTGACGCCGGCGGCGCTGGGCAGGGAGCGGTCGGTGCGGCGCCTCAATCCGCCGGTGCTTTGCCACTCAATCCCCTGCTGTCCGTGCCGCCGACGGGAGCATCGGGTGCGAGCGCCGAGTAGAACCGCATGTTCGAGGCGAGGTCGCCCGCGTCGGATGTGGCCCTGCCGCCGGCTGTTCCAGCCTGATCCATGTCGCCGTGCATCGCGTAGACCAGGGCGAGGTTGCCGTCGATCATGGCGAGGTCTGCCGGCTTGCCGCCGGCTCTCGCTACCTGATCGCGCAAGCTGGTCAGGCCAGCCACGGCCGCGCCGGTGTCTCCCTGTAGAGCCATCGACAAGGCCAGATCGTTGCGCGCGGCAACGCTTCCCGGTTCCACGGCGATGGCGCGGTGATAGGCGTCTTGTGCTGCCGGAAAGTCGTGGCTGGCGTCAAGTGCCACGCCGAGGCCGATCAGCAAGTTTGCCATGTCTGGCGTGCGCGCAAGCCCCTCGCGAAACGCCGACACCGCGTCGGATGGACGGTGGGTCATGATCAGGAGCTTGCCGAGCATCGCGCTCATGCGGGCGCTTCCCGCCGCATCCGCGTGCGGGAGCGACGCCCGCAAGGCTTCGATCGCTTCGGCGGTCCTGCTCTGCTCGGCCAGCGCACGCGCATAGCGGGTTGCGGCATCCGCATCGCCCGGCTGCAGTTCCACGGCGCGTCGGTAGAAGGAGATCGCGGTGGCCCGGTCTCCGGATGACGAAGCCGCGTCGCCGATCCGCATCAGCGAGCCAGGATCGTTGGCCGCGCGAAGTTCAGCCTCCTGGTTGACACGCGGCGGCGGCGATACGCAGCCGGCGAGCAACGACGATACGAGCAGGAGCGCCGGACAGGCGCGCCGATAGGTGATCCAGCGTGTCGCCGGAGGAAACAAGCGGCTCATCGCCAATTCCTTTGCCTTGGCAAGCTCAGCATGCCGAACCCACCACCGACTCTGCGAGCAGTTCGCGCAAGCGGCCTGCGTCCAGCAGCACGATGGCTCCGCGCCGACGCTCGATCAGGCCGCCGCGCTCCAGGGCGTTCAGCTCACGCGTGATCGCCTCGCGGTGTGTGCCTACCCTGGAGGCGAACTCGGCGTGGGTGGGCGGCGGCGATACCACCAGACGCTGTCCGCCGCCTGCCGCCACGCGAGCGAGGCGCAACAGCTCGGCGTGAAGACGTTGCCGGACACTGAAATTTGAAGACTCGTTGGCCCGGTTTGCCAGCATGCGGATCTGCGCGACGAGCGCCTGAAGCAGCTGGTGACAAACTTCCGGATGCTCATACACCGTCTGGCGGAATATATTCGCAGGCATTCGCGCCAGCGACGTGTCGGTGATGGCGACAATACCGGCGGAGCGCGGTTGCTGGTCTATGGCCGCCAGCTCGCCGAAGAACTCGCCGTCGCGTATGTCGTCCAGGATCAGTTCGCGGCTGGCTGAAGGTATCACCACGCGTACGTGGCCTCGCAGCACGAAGAACAGGTCGGTGCCGCTCGCCTCGTAGTCGAGCACCCACTCCTTGGCGTTCGCCCGGTGCCAGATGCAGGCTGCGTCGAGGCGGCGGATCGTCTCGGTGTCAAGCGAGCGAAAGAGCGGAATGCGCGCCAGGGTCTCGGGCGTGTTGGTCATGATCCTCTCGCTCATCGACCCGAACCGGCGAGCGAGGTGCGTTCAAGAGGCGGAACAGGCATCGCCATGCTTCAGAAGCGTCCTGGCCCGATGCGAAAGATGTCGGGATGTTCGTGATCGCGGATATAGCAGAGCTGCAATGTGAACGGCGGCGTTGTCAAGCTCCGTGCCGGCCGTCCGGCTGTCGCAACGCCGCTGAGCAGCAGCAAGATCATGCGTCCGTCCGCCTGCGAGACACGCAAAACCAGGATTGCGTTCTGGGCGACAGGCTGGTTCGCTACGACCGCATTGCGCGCCGCGGGATATTGCGCCTCGATGTGGTCGCGCAGGGTATTCGCCGCGGCGACGATCGCCTCGTTGCGGGCTGCGTCTCGGTCATTGCCCGACCAGACGATGTTGACCTGGATCAGCCGCCTGGAAGTGTAGCCAAGGATGTAGAAGATCTGGGCCTCTCCAGCACCGGGCAGCAGCTCCCTGGCCATGACGGCGAGGATCGTGGTTCGCTCGCGCGGGTGGGTGGAGCGCCTGGACGGCGCGGCGGTCGGGAAGTCACGGCGAATGGCCGCGAGCAGCTCCGGCTCGCTCATGCCGAAGCGGGCCTGGCGGAAGCCACCGACCAGCGTCACGTCGGGGTGGGGCGGCACTTCGGCCGGACTCAGGCCCGCAGGCTGCGACCATGCCGACACCGGGCTTGCGTAGAAGGTTGTGCTCGCCAGCAGTGCCACGCGAGCAAAGATGACGAGAGAGCGCATTGCCCAGGCGCTCGTGCGTGTCGGCAACATTGCATCTGGCTCCCGAGGGCCGATTCTTGACCGGTCAGGTTGCCGGCGTATACAAAAATAAATCGCAAAACTAGGGGTAGCCGTTGATGCGCGCTTGCTGACGATGCGGTCCTTCTGCCGTTGCACGACGATTGTCGCCGCGCTTGCCATGACGGCGACACCTGCTGGTGGGCAAGCCAAGGCGCAGGGCATCACGGTGGATGGGCGGCTTTCGCCGGCGCAGACACTTGCCGGACCGAACTACATGATCGGAGCGGGGCTAGGGCGTCAGGTCGGCGGGAACCTGTTCCACAGCTTCGGCCTCTTCAGTCTGAAGCAGGGCGACACGGCGACCTTCACCGGACCTTCCAGCGTCAGCAACGTGATCGGGCGGGTCACGGGAGGCGCGGCCTCCTCGATCGACGGCGCGGTCCGTTCCACCATCCCGGGCGCGAGCCTGTATCTCATCAATCCCGCCGGCGTGGTGTTCGGGCCGAATGCGAGCGTGAACGTCAGCGGCAGCTTTCACGCCGGCACGGCGGACTATCTGCGGCTCAAGGATGGCGCACGCTTCCAGGCGACCGATCCGGATCTCAGCACGCTGAGCGTAGCGCCCCCGCAGGCATTCGGGTTCCTGTCCGCCAGCCCGCGGCCGATCGTCATCAACGGATCGACGCTGCAACTTCCGCAAGGCGTCACGCTGGGCCTGATCGGCGGCAACGTGACGATCAGCGGCGGCGTCCTGCTGGCACCGGCGGGAACGGTGCACATCGAAAGCGCTGCCGGGCCCGGCGAAGTGCCGGTCGATCCGCGCAGCGGACCACCCTCCACCGTAGCCCAAGCCGGCGGCGTGCAAGTGATAAACGGTTCCACGATCTACCCGAGTGGCGGCAGCGTTTTCATCCGTGCCGGCAGACTTTCCGTGTCAGCCAGCGTCATCGTGACCGACAACAGCATACCTGGCCAGGACGGAGTGCTGTCGCTGCATGCCGACAGCGTTTCCATCCAGAACGGAGCCACCGTCGTCGCATCGGCGACCGGACCGGGGCGTGCTCCCGCGATCAGCATCGGCACGACGGCGGGAGGGACGGTGACGGTGGACGGGTCCACCGTCGCCACGAACGCCCCCGCCTCAGGCGATGGCGGCCCCGTCGCGATCAGCGCGGGCACCTTGACGCTGCGCAACGGGGCGGTGGTGGTGAGCAATGCGAGAGATCGCGGCAACGGCGGCGCGATCAGCGTGAACGCCGACAGCGTGCTGCTGGATGGGCCGGGAACCACGCTCGAGAGCCAGACCTTCGGGGCAGGACTGGTAGGCGCGAGCGGTGTTCCGGTGCCGGCCGGCACGGGAGGGACGATCAGCCTGGCCGGTGGAACACTGCACGTGCAGAACCAGGCACTGATCCAGGCCGACACCTCGGGCAGTGGCGCGGCCGGATCGATCGGCATCGCCGCAACCGGCGATGTGTCGGTCACCACCGGTGCGCAAATCCTGTCCAACGCCAGCACCGCGGCTGGTGCGGCCACGGCGACAGCCGTTGGCAACGCCGGATCGATCACGGTGGATGCCGGCACGCTGAGCCTGGTGCGCGGCGGCTCGATCAGCACCGACAGCTTCGGCTCCGGCAACGCCGGCAAGATCGCGCTGACGGTGGGCGGCACGCTGGACATCGACGCCACCGGCGAGGGCAGCTTCCGCAACGGCGTGAGCAGCGAGGCGGCGGTGGGCGAGACCGGCTCGGCCGGCTCGGTGCGGGTGAGTGCCGGCAGCGTGTCGGTGCTCGACGGCGGCTTCATCGACAGCAACACGCGCGGCACCGGCGCCGGCGGCTCGGTGCTGGTGGCGACGCCGGGGGCGCTGCTGCTGGATGGCGGGGCGACGGGCGGCGGCTTCACCGAGATCGGCGCCTCCGCGCTCGGGCCGCAGTCCGGCAACGCCGGCACGGTCACGGTCAGCGCCGGCAGCATCACCGTGCAGCACGGGGCGCAGATCGCCAGCCTGACCAACGGCTCCGGTCGCGGCGGCGACGTGGCGGTGGATGCCGGCACGCTGAGCCTGGTGCGCGGCGGCTCGATCAGCACCGACAG
>CAXTNV010000015.1:36803-46613 GCA_964245755.1 uncultured Acetobacteraceae bacterium
AGCACGGGGCGCAGATCGCCAGCCTGACCAACGGCTCCGGTCGCGGCGGCGACGTCGGCGTGACCGCTCGCTCCAGCATCAGCCTGATCGGCGGAGGGCCGCAGATCACCGCCACCGCCACCGGCACGGGCGCCGCCGGCTCGATCACCGTCACGTCGCCGCAGCTCAGTCTGCGCGACGGGGCGAGCGTCTCGACCACGGCACAGGCGGCCGACGGTGGCAACATCACCATCGGTCCGGGCGACCTGCTCTATCTGCAGCGCAGCTCCATCACCACGTCGGTTCACAGCGCGTTCGGCAATGGCGGCAACATCACCGTCGACCCACGCCTCGTTGTTCTCGACCGCAGCCAGATCCAGGCGAACGCCGTGGCCGGCAACGGCGGCAACGTCCTGATCCTGGCCGACCAGTTCGTGCCGTCCGCCGACAGCGTCGTCACGGCCACCTCCCAGCTCGGCGTGTCGGGGGAGATCTTCATCACGGGGCCGCTTCTGGACCTGAACAGCGCGCTGGTCGTGCTGGCGGGTGACCTGCGCGCCACCACGGCCTTGTTGCGAGAAGGTTGCGCCGCGCGTGGTGCAAGCCCGCGCTCCAGCCTGGTGGTGGCAGGACGCGGCGGAGAGCGCCAGGGCGTGGAGGCCATCCTGCCGGCACTCTACTTCATCCACCGTCCTGTCCACGATGGCACCGGCCGGACGACGGCGACTTCGGTTGCGCCAGCTCACACCAGCATCGGCTTGTCGAGCCGTTGCGGATAAGCCGGACAGACAGCGTTATCGCCCTTCTCGCAGACCGAGGCTCCTGCCCGGGTCGGGCCGCATCGACGTGGCATCTGCTGGCCGTGTCGGTGCTGCTGTGGCAACTCGGCGGGATCGCTGCGGCGCAGCCGACATCGGTGATCGACCCCTTGCCCGAGCGCCGCGGATCCGGGGCGCCGAACCTGCCGAACCTTCCCTTGGCGCCACCATCGAGCAGCCCGGCTGTGCCCGCCCGGCGCCCGGCAACGACGCAGGCGGACCTGCCAGGCGCCAGTCGCTTCATGCTCAAGGGGATCCGCTTGGTCGGCAGCACGGTGCTCGATCGGGCCTCGATCGCCGCTGCGGCCGCACCGTTCGTGGGCCGCCCGATCGGGCTTCAGGGCATCGAGCAGATACGGCATCGACTCACGTTGCTGTACGTCGACCGTGGCTACGTCAACTCGGGGGTCGTCGTCCCGGACCAGACGGTCACCGACGGCGTTCTCACCCTGCGCGCCATCGAAGGCAGACTGACCGATATCAAGATGACGGGGAACCATCACTACCGCTCATCCTACCTAGCCAGCCGCCTGCGGCGCGGCATCACCGTGCCGTTCAACATCAACGATCTGGGCAAGCAGCAGCAGATCCTGCTTCAAGAGCCGTTCCTTCGCCGCCTCAACCTCAGCATCCAGCCCGGTCTCGCGCCGGGAGAAGCGCGCCTGGCCGGCGAGGTCACCGAGGCGCTGCCGTATTCGCTGGGCTTCCAGGTGGCCAACAACCAGTCTCCCACGGTGGGCGAGGTGCGAGGCCAGGTGCAGGGCGCCATGGGCAACATTGTCGGCGTCGGCGATCTACTGGCAGTGCAGTACGGACGGAGCCAGGGCATCAATGACGGCGCCGTCAGCTACTCGCTCCCCGTCGCCAGCGACGACACCCGGGTGAGCCTGCGCTACGACGTCAACGATACGCTGGTCGTCGCGCAGAGCCTCGATCCGCTGCACATCACCAGCCGCTACGACAGCATCGCCCTCGGACTGAGCAGACCTTTCTTTCGGACTTCCGAGCAGGCGCTCACGCTGGGCATGTCCGCGGAGTGGCGGCGCAACCGGACCTTCCTGCTCGGCGCCCCGTTCGCCTTCTCTTCCGGCTCCGATGATGGCAGGACCAACGTCACCGCGTTGCGGTTCTATCAGGATTGGCTCGATCGCACTGCCCAGCGGGTACTGGCGTTTCGCTCGACCTTCAGTGTCGGGATCAACGCACTGGGCGCCACGGTGACCGCAGCACCTCCGACCGGGCAGTTCTTTGTCTGGCTCGGCCAGGCGCAATATGTCCGGCGCGTGTTCGGGAACTGCGAGTTCCTGGCGCGTGGCAGCCTGCAACTCAGCCGAGATCCCCTGTTTCCGATCGAGCAGTTCGTGCTCGGAGGCATGTCGACCGTTCGAGGCTACCGCGAATATCTCTCGGCTACCGACAATGCGGCCGTTGGCACCATCGAACTGCGCATTCCATTAGGCCGGCTGCCTTTGCCGCTTCCCGGCAGCACAGCCGATAGCGGGGTCGTCCAGTTGGCGCCCTTCTACGACGTGGGCACCGGCTGGAACACGCGGCAGGCTACGCCACCGGACAGCAACCTTTCCAGCGTCGGGATCGGGCTGCGCTGGCTCGTGGGGTTCGGATCCAGCGGCGAGATCTACTACGGCTACGCGCTG
The DNA here is from genome assembly GCA_964245755.1 of uncultured Acetobacteraceae bacterium. GTDB lineage: Bacteria > Pseudomonadota > Alphaproteobacteria > Acetobacterales > Acetobacteraceae > Lichenicoccus. The sequence continues at coordinate 39,256 of CAXTNV010000015.1, forward strand.
CACCGTGTCGCCCACGGCAACTCCCTGGCCGACCATGGCATCCACTTCCGTGTGATCACGAGCGTGTTCTGAAAGCGCGGTCCACTGCTACCTGGCTGAGCCGACGATGCTGGCCAGGGGAAGATCCGCCTGCGTGAACAAGGAGGCGAGCGCGGTGCCGTGGTCGGCCGGCTGATTGTGCCGCGCCAGAGCGATCGCGTCGTACCAGTATCCGGTATGCGCCAGCGCCGCGACGCGAGTCGCAACGGAAGCTTGCCGGTTGGCTGCCCGGAACGCCGGGCTGTCCGGTCGATACTGGATGAGGGCGCTGCAGACCAGATCCTCGGATGGGGCGCGCGGGTCGAGCGGCAAGGTCAGCGACCAGATGCAGAGCCTGCCCGCGGGGAGCTGGATGCGATGGTCCCGCAACCGGAGCACGCCGAGACCGGACTCCGGGATGCTCGGCAGCTCAAGATCGGCCAAGGGCCGCGCCAGGCCGGACGTGCTGATCGTCAGCCGGAACCGCCGCATCGTCTTGCCCGAAAGGACGTAGCAGAGCTCGGGCTGATCGACCGCGGTCAGCCCGGTACCGCGCAGCGGAGCGACGAGATCGACCGCAAGGTCGCCGTGATCCCGGGCGCCGCGTGTGGCCGCACCGATCCGGCCGGTGGGTGCGCCGCGGTTCTGCAGGCCGTCTGCTTGAAGCGCCCGGGCTTGTTGCTGGTCGCCTGTTGTTTGCCTGGCTCCGGTCGGTTGGTTCTTGACATGTTGCGCCTTCGCCTGTTGCGCGATCGCTGTTGCCGCCGCACCGACGGCCGCGCCGAAGAATGCTCTTCTGGTGTCCATCCCGTTCGCCCCCCTTGTCAGAGCCAATTGCCGATGAGCATGAAGGGCGCCCAATAGGCCGGATGGCTGAGCAGCGGATCCGCGAGCATACTCAGCTGTGCCCCCTGCAATGCTTGCGCCTTCGACATGGTTCCAGCTTGCAGCCGTCTGTAGAAGTCCACCATCAACGGGTCCGCCGCTTCATCGCTGACCGACCAGAGCGTGGCGACCGCGCTTCGTGCGCCCGCCTTCAGAGCAAGACCGGCCAGACCGAGTGCCGCTCGATCGTCGCCAAAGGCAGTCTGGCAGGCGCTCAGCACCAGAAGCTCAAGTCCCGGCTCGCGGAAGCGGGCCAGCTTTATGCTGTTCTCCAGGTCGTCCAGGGTGAGCTGTCCATCGTAAGCCAGAACGAAACTCTGGCTCGGATCGTTTCCGAACTGACCGTGCGACGCGATATGCACGATGCTGTAGTCCGTGTCTCGCATGGCGCGGGCAAAGCGCGACTTCAGGAAAGTGTTGTTCAGCAGGATGGTTCCGCCCTCCAACTGATGCACGTCCTTGAGTTCCGCGGCGACATCAGGAAGAGCGGGGAAGCCCTGGCGGCTCTGGGACACTCCCATGGCGAGCATCCGTCGTGGCCCGGATGCCAGGGGTCGCGGGTCCACCAGACGCAGCCCAGGGACGATCGCAACGGCATACCGTTCGATCAGGAAGTGCGCGCCGTCGTGCAGCGCGGCAAAAGGCACCGTGCGCAAGATCCCGTCCGGGACGATCACCAGCGTCTCGATCTTGCGGCTGGGAAGCATGGCATCGATAGGCCGGATCATGAGGTTGTAGAGCCGCTGGGCGGGGGCGAGGAACTCATTGGTGGAGCGCCGTTCCAGCAGCAGGCGGAACTGTTCTACTTGCGCTTGCAGGGCAGCCTGGCTGATCGGCACCACAATCTGCCGTAGGTCCGCGCCCACGCTCACCAGAAGCTCAAGTCGATCGGGCAGGATCACCGGATAGATGACGGCCGTACCCGGTGCCACCGTCTCGATACCGCGCTGCCTGGCTTCCAGGTCGGCAATGCACGCGTCCCGGAAATAGTCCTGCAGCTCCGCTCTCTTCAATCCTTCCAGCATCTCGCGCGTCTCGCGTAGCAACGCGGGAGCTTTGGCGGGATCGCGTCTGGCGCGCCGCAAAAGCATGTCAGCGAATTGCAGATAGAGCGGCGCGAAGCTGTCCTCGAACGAGGATCTGCCGTCCTTGTACTCGACCGGGATGTCCTGGCGAACCGACTCCAAGGTGGATATCGAGCGCCGAAAATCGTCCAGAGCCGCGTCGTCACGCCCGAGGCTGCGGTCGATCCTCGCTATCTGCCACTCCAGGCGGAAGGAGATGTCGGGGACCGACGCCTGCTGCACCTTGAACAATGCCAGCTCGCTGAACTGGCGCGCCTGTTGCAGCTGTCCCATGCGTTCGTGCATGTTCCCGAGACCGCCGAGAGCGAGCGCGGCGAGGGTCGCCTGGTTCAGTTGCCCGGCGATGCTCTGCACTGCCTCGAACGCCTGCCGGCAGATGATCGAGAGCGAGGGCGACAGGCCTTGTTCGCCTGCGAGTGCGGTCCTGCCGACGGCGAGGAGCGCCAGGGCTACCTGATAACCGGGCTCGCTACGCATCAGCTTGTCGCTGGCGCTGCGCAGCAGGTCTGCCGCCTTTTCAGAGTCGTTGCCTTCAAGAGCCAGCCGCGCCGCATTGGTTTGCGCCGTTGCGGCCAGGATCTGGTCGCCGATCTCTTGCGCCTGTTGAAGCGCATCGGCGTAGGACATAGTTGCCTGCTGCGGCCGCTCGGTTGCGGCGTACAAATTACCCAGATCGTTGGCGCTGGCGCCTGCCACGGCGGCATCACCCAGACTGCGCGCGCCGGCCCGGCTTCGCAGCAGCAACGGCTCGGCCGCCGCGGTCCGTCGCGACAGGAAGGTGAGGTTACCCAAGGCTCCGCTGGTGGCGGCAATGAGCGAGGGATCGCCCGCCGCCTGCGCCTGGGCCAGAGCATTTGTCAGATCGTCCGCGGCTTCCCGGAACTGGCCCTCTATCCGGTATGCCTCACCCCGCCTGGCCAGTGCTTCGGCCGCAAGGCCCGGCGCGCCTGCCCGCGCGCTCAGACCGATCGCCTCGGTCCATCGTCGCTCGGCATCGAGGCTAGCGCCGGCATCGAAGGCGGCGGTGCCGCGCTCGATGAGGTCCAAGGCGGCCTGCCGGTCCTTGCGTGGGTCGGCCTGTGCCGGGGCACTGACGCCGGACATGAAAAGCAGAGCACCGAGCACCGCGAGCCATGGTCTTGTCATTTTTCTGCCATGACGATTTGCACGCCCGCTTCTCCTGCCACGAGCCGGGCGCGGTGGAAGTTCGCGCAAGGATCATTCCGGTCCAGCGTCAGGAACATCGCGCTAGCTTGGGGATCGCCGTCGCTGAGAGCAGCATAAGCGGCTTCGTACTGGAGGACCTGTCGCTGGTCCAACTCTCCGAGGATGACCGGGGTCGCCACCGCGAGGACATCGCTTCTTCCTTTCAGCACGAACTCGCCGACGGGGCGGAAACGATGTCGCGAACAGCGTCTTGCCGTCTCTCCGGACACGGCGATCCGAGTGCCGATCCGCTTGTTCAGGTTCTCGAGCCGGGATGCTGTGTTCACTACGTCGCCGACAGCCCCGTAATTCAATCTTGCCCGCGTGCCGACATTCCCGACCAGTGCAATCCCAGTATGCACGCCGATGCGTGTGGAGCCAAACGCCACTCCTCGATCATGCTGTTTGGCGCTGAATCGGCGAGCGAAGGCGTCGATGCGCAGGGCGGCTTCGACGGCGCGATCGGGATGGTCGTCCTGATGCCGCGGAGCGCCGAACAACAGCTGCAAGCCATCCCCTTCGAACACGCTGACCAGGCCACCACAGGCAAGCACCGCGGCGCAGACGCCATCGAAATAGTCACCCATCAGCATCGCGACCTCCTCCGCCGGCAGCTCCTCCGCAAGCGCGGTGAAGCTCGCGACGTCGGTGAACACGACAGAGACCTCGCGGCGCTCCCCGCCGAGACTTGGAAGACTTCCGGAGGCGAGCATGTCGTCGATGATTCGCGGATCGAGATAATGCTCGAACGTTCGCTTCAGGCGCACCCGTTCGCGCAACCCAACCCCGTGCAACACCCAGACGGCCGCGGCGGCGCTTCCCAACCAGGCAAACGCGGCCGGAACTCCGGGAAGCACCAGGCCCGCCATGCCGAACGTCAGGTAGGTGATCGATACGATCAGCCCGAAGCCGGCGGCGATGGCCGTCGCGAACGCGAGACCAGCGGATGGCAACGCCAGGCCTGCTGCCGACGCCGCCATCGAACAAGCCCAGATGATCGCGTCCTCCGCGGAGCGCGGCAGCACGGTCCGGCCCGACGCCTCGTTGGCATTGGCGCGGATCAGCTGGTCAGCCAGGTATGCATGGAGCATGACCCCTGCGAGCGGCTTGCCGGAGTGCCGACCGGTGCTGAAAGGCGTGGCGAAGCTGTCGTTCACGCTGGTGGCCTCGGCGCCGACCAGGACGGCGCGCCCGCGCACCAGTGCAGCCGCAGCATCACCCCGCATCAGATCGCTGAGGCTCACCTCTTGCAACTGATCACGCCGGTGCCGGAAGTCGAGCAGCGTCTGGTAGCCCGCGGCATCGACCGAGGCGTAGGGGCCGAAGCTCCGGTCCACGAGCACGATGCGGCCACTGCCGAGGGCCGCGTCGCTCCCCACCGTTCGCAGCTCCTGGGCGGTATAGCGTTCCGCCACCGCAGCGCCCAGGGTGCGGACGGTGCGGTGCGCGCTCGAATCGTTGGCGGCGAGAAGCCCTCGCCGTACAACGCCGCCCGCATCGGTGACGACGTCGGCGAGCACGGCGCGCGAACTGTTGGACAAGGTGGAAGGCGGCGCTACGCCTTGGCCGTTCTCGTCGGGAAGTTTGTAGACCCAGAGGATTTCCGGATGTTGCTTCAGAACTTCGACGAGAGCCTGATCTCCTGGCGGCAGCGAAAGGTCGCGATAGATATCGACGCCGATGACCCGTGCGCCCCAGGCGGTCAGGCGTTCGAGCAGGTCAGCCAGTTGCTGGTCACGCAGCGGCCAACCATACCGGCTGATGTCCGCCTCAGTGACCGAGACGAGGAGGATGCGCTTGTCCGGATCGCGGTCCGCCCAATTGGCAACCAGCCGGTCATAGGCCGCCAGCTCAGCAGGCTGGAGCAAGGTGAACGCGCGGCAGAGCAGGACGACGATGACCGCCACCTGAGCCGTTAGGATCACATATGCCCACCGGCGGCGAGGCAGATTTCGTAGCCGACGCCCCAGGCCTGCGGATGGTCGCATGATGCCTGCTCAAGGCCGACTCTGCCGAGCGGCGTTTAGACCACCGCAGCCGCGAGCGCGTCAACTTGGTCGGCTCGCTTCCCGACGGCGCACCCTGATCGCGGCACGGTGCCCCCCTGGAGGCGGTAATCCTCATGCTCGGCCCGGGCAGGAAGCGGCAGAGAGGATAGGCACTGACCGTCCGGTCAGGGTGGCGCACCTTTGCACCGGGCTGTAGTCCAGGCCCGACCCACCTAGGTTGGGATACGAAAGCAGGAGCGCTCGTTTGCTACGTCGATCGTCGTCTGGTCCATGCGTATCTTGAGTTGGAACCTGTTGCGGACGGACGGAGCAGGGGTGGACGACATCTGCCGGCTGGTGGATGCGCAACGCCCTGACCTCGTGTTGATGCAGGAAGCCACCGCTGCCATAGACGCTCTGCCGGAGCGACTTGGCGGCGGCAGCTATGTCCGCGAGCCGATGCACCGACGCAGACATGGCCTGGCGGCCTGGAGCTCACGTCCTTTCACGTCAATGGTTGTCAGCTTGCCCCTGGCAGGGCGGCTCGATCTGCCGGTTCCGGTGTTCCGGCTGGTGGAGCAGCGCATTGCGCTGATCGTCTCCAATGACGCCATCGAACTGGCGACGGTGCACCTGGACCATGGTCAACTTGCGAACCGTCGCCAGCTTAGGCACTTGCTCCATGCCTGTCCGAAGCTCCATGCCCTGATCGGTGACTACAACGCGCTGGGCGCGACGAGCCTGCCCGGCTTCAGTGACGTCGGACCACGGTCCACGACCCACAAGGCATATGGCCTTGTGCCGGTGCGCATCGACCGTTGTCTGCTACGCAAGCCGTACGAGGCCACTGCCGTCGCACTCGCCTATGGGGCATCAGATCATCGACCCATCCTGATCGATCTAACCTAGGGCGAATGCAGGCGCCTTCGATCGTCGGCTGGTGTCGTAGCCGGCCGGGTTGCGCCAGCCGCAGCGTTGCCGCGTCCTCGGGTGCCTCGAGGGTGCTGGTCGTGCCGCATCTGGCTCGGAACACGGAGCGCGGGCTCGACTGTCGAGCCGGCATTGGATCTGCGCCCGGCCAGCCTCGACACGCGTAGCAGGCGGTGCGGTTGCGCCTGCGCTGATGCGCAAGATCGGGATGGTTGATAGCACCGTCGAGGCACCGGGTTACGGGATCGCGGCGCACGACCTGATGGAGTTCAACCAGCTCGCGCGGATCCTGCAAGCCGTCTACTCTGCTTACGGTCACGGATCCTGACACACGCAAAAAAGGGCTGACGCGATGCGCCGCATTGCTTTGGAGGAACATGTCGTCCTCGACGACCCTGCGCACGTAGAGCGCTGGCTGACGCTGATCCCAACGGTCCCCCGCGAGATCACGGACAAGCTCCGGATGGCCCTGACAGATGTTGGCGACCGACGGCTCGAGGCGATGGCGTTGGCTGGCATCGACCTCGCCGTGCTGTCAAATGTCGGGACGGTACAGGGCGTTCTGGATCCTACCGCAGCATTGCGCCTTGCCCGTGAGGCGAACGACTATCTCGCAGGTGTCGTGCAGCGAGATCCGACACATTATGCCGGGTTCGCGACCGTTCCGCTTCAGGACCCGGACAGCGGCGCCGACGAGCTGGAGCGGGCTGTCCGCCAGCTTGGCCTCAAGGGCGTCATGGTGTTCGGACAGACGGATGGCGCCTATCTCGATCATGATCGGTTCCGCCCGTTCTGGGAGCGGGCGGAGGCGCTCGGAGCGCCGGTCTACCTCCATGCCGCCGACCCGATGGTCATGCCGGCGAGCTATGTCGGGCGGCCGGAGCTGATCGGCGCGACCTGGAGCTGGACGGCGGAAACGGCCGCGCACACCTTGCGCATCATCTTCGCCGGCGTGTTCCAGCGCTACCCGAAGCTCCAGCTGCTGCTTGGCCACCTTGGCGAGACCCTGCCCTACCTGCTCTGGCGGCTGGACAAACGTGCGCAGGCCTTCAGCGAGGGTGATGCCGTCAAGCCGAGCGAGATCATGCGGCGGAACGTGGCGATCACCACCGCAGGCATGTTCTCCGACGAGCCGTTCGCCTGCGCGCTTCAGGCTCTTGGGGAGGATGCAGTCATGTTCTCCGTCGACCACCCTTTCGAGAGTATGTCGGAGGCAAGTGCCTGGTTCGACGACGCGCCGGTGACT
>CAXTNV010000016.1:0-26879 GCA_964245755.1 uncultured Acetobacteraceae bacterium
GCACTCGCCGAGATCGGCGGACACGCGACGCTGATCCGCGCCCCGCGGCCGACGCGGCAGGCGGTGGCGGTGTTCGAGCCCTCCGCCGGTGCGCTGGATGCCCTCGCCCGCCGGGTGAAGGACAGCTTCGATCCCAAGCGCATCCTCAACCCAGGCCGCATGCAGCAGGGAGTGTAGCATCGTGCAGACGCGTTTCACGCCGACCCAGCTCGCCGATCCGGACACCGCGGAGTCTGCCAAGATCCTGCGTTCCTGCGTGCACTGCGGCTTCTGCACCTCGACCTGCCCGACCTACGCCCTGCTCGGCGACGAGCTGGATAGCCCGCGCGGCCGCATCTACCTGATCAAGGACATGCTGGAGAACGACCGGCCGGCGACCGAAAAGGTGGTCAAGCACATCGATCGCTGCCTGTCCTGCCTGAGCTGCATGACCACCTGCCCATCCGGGGTGAACTACATGCACCTGGTCGATCACGCCCGGCAGCATATCGAGAGGACCTACGTGCGCCCGTGGCCCGATCGCGCCATGCGCCGCCTGCTGGGCCTCGTGCTGCCGCGACCGCGGCTGTTCCGCGCGGCGCTGGAGGCGTCGCGGCTCGGCAGGCCGTTCGCGCGGCTGGCGCCGCGGCTGATCCCCCGGCAGCTGCACAGCCTGCTGGCGCTGGCGCCGGCGCAGGTGCCGCGAAGCTCTCCGGTCGATCGGCCGCAGGTGTTCCCGGCACTTGGGCCGCGCGTCAAGCGCGTGGCGATCCTCAACGGCTGCGCCCAGCGCGTGCTGGCGCCGCAGATCAACGAGGCGACGATCCGGCTGCTGACCCGGCACGGCTGCGAGGTGGTGGTGGCGCGCGGCGCCGGCTGCTGCGGCGCGCTGACGCACCATCTCGGCCAGGAAGGCGCTGCGGCGCGCGCCAACATCCTGGCCTGGAACCGGGAGATCGAGGCAGGCGGGCTTGACGCGATCGTAATCAACGCCTCGGGGTGCGGCACCACGGTCAAGGATTACGGCTTCATGTTCCGCGGGGATCCGGTGCTCGCCGACCCGGCGCGCGCTATCTCGGCGCTGGCGCGCGACATCACCGAGCTGATGAGCGAGCTCGGACTGCGTCCTCCGGCGGTCGCCACCGGTCAGCGCGTCGCCTACCACAGCGCCTGCTCGCTGCAGCACGGCCAGCAGGTGCGCGCCGAGCCGAGACGGCTGCTCGCCGCCGCCGGCTTCGAGGTCGTCGACGTGCCGGAAGGCCATCTCTGCTGCGGCTCCGCCGGCACCTACAACCTGCTGCAGCCGGAGATCGCCGGGCAGCTTCGCGACCGCAAGGTGGCCAACATCGAGCGCACCAGGCCCGACCTGGTCGCTGCCGGCAACATCGGCTGCATCACCCAGATCGCCTCGGGCAGCAAGCTGCCGGTGATCCACACGGTGGAGCTGCTGGACTGGGCCACCGGCGGCCCGAGGCCGGCGCGCGTCCCGCGCTGAGCAGGCGAGTGCCGGCGCGAAACCGTCGCCTGGCGCTGCGGCCGGTATCTGGATCGTGTTCGACGCACCTTCGCTCTACATCGCCCCTCTTTTCCGGCCCCTTCGGCGCGGACCAGCGCTGATCGCCGCGGCCATCCAGTCCGGCGCCGTGATGGGCGAGCGGATCTCGCCGTGGATCATTGCCGTTCCGGGTCGGGCCGGCAGCGCGTCCGGCCGATCGTCGGCGCGCCTCGCGCTCGGACATGAACCGTTGCATCGCGTATTTATAACCAGGATGCGGGCGGTTTGACGTTGCGTTATTGTAACTAAATCTGTCATAGCCGTTGCGGTCCCGGTCGATGCACGCGCCGGACACTCGCTGGGTGCCAGAGAGCCCGAACCAAGAGCGTTCCGGATAATGAACAAGATGTCGCAGACCGCGGATCGGCTTCCGATGATCTTGGGCGACGTCCCACACCCCGCGGTTTCGCCCGATCCTGCCTCTCCGGTGCTGCGTCCGGGCTATTGCGTGGAGCGCTTCGCGCTGCCGGAATCGCTGAAGCAGGCGCTGCGCCCGCTCGCCCTTCGTGAGCAGGCGGCTTTCGACAGCGTGCTGCTGGCGGCATTCACGGCGCTGCTGCACCGCCGCCTCGCACAGGACGAGATCGTAGTCGCCGGCGTGAGCACGCGGCGTCCGCAGCGGCCGGCCGAGGCATCCAGCTGGGGCGGCGTCACCTTGCGCACCCTGCCGTCCGGCGACGTATCGTTCCGTGCACACCTCTCCCAGGTACGGCGCGCGTTGCGGGGCGCGCTGGACGCCGCAGCGGCGCCGCCCGCGCCTGAGGCAAGCGGACCGCAAGCAGACAGATCGGGCGACCGGCATCGCCTGCCTCGCATCTCGTTCCTGATCGAGACCGGCAGCGCGCCACCCGGCGTGGTCGGAACGGATCTTCACCTGGAGCCCGAGGAACGTCCGGAGCGGCTTGGCGGCCGGCTGTTCTACCGTGCGGACCTGTTCGAGGCCGACGCGATCCAGGACATGATCGGCCAGCTGGTCGCGCTGCTGCACGGCGCCGCCGCAGATCCCGACTGCCCGCTCGGGACCCTGCCGCTGCTGAGCGAGGCGGCGTCGCAGCGATTGCGGCTGGAGTGGGACACCACGCGCCCGCTGCCGGAGCTGACCCTGCACGCGGGCTTCGCGGTTCAGCTGGCACGCGCGCCCGACGCGCCGGCAGTCGAGTGCGAAGGAGTGGTCTGGAGCTTTCGCGAACTGGACTGCAGGTCCCGTCAGCTGGCGGCCCGCCTGGCCGCGTCCGGGGCCGGTCCCGGAACGCTGGCCGCGATCTGCCTCGAGCGCTCGCACGACTTGGTGGCCGGCCTGCTCGCGATCCTGAGAACCGGCGCCGCCTATCTGCCGCTGGATCCGGCGTTGCCGCCGGCACGGCTGGCGCTGATCGCCGAGGATGCCCGTCCGACGGTGCTGCTGACGACGCGCGCGCTGCAGGTGGGGCTGCCGCCGACCGACGCCCGTATCGTCCTCGCTGAGGAGGGCGATCCGGCCGAGGACGTCGCCGCGGCCGACGCCGGGATCGACCCCGCGAGCCTCGCCTACGTCCTCTACACGTCGGGTTCCACCGGACGTCCGAAGGGCGTCGAGGTGCCGCACCGCGCGGTCATGAACCTGCTGGCGGCGATGCAGCTGGCACCCGGCTTCGACGCCACGGACTCGCTGCTCGCGGTCACCACCGTCTCGTTCGACATCGCCGTGCTCGAGCTGTTCCTGCCGCTGCTCACCGGCGGCCGCGTGGTGATCGCCAGCCGCGACGCCGTCCTCGAACCGAGGCGGCTGGCGGCGCTGCTGCAGCGATCGCGCTGCACGGTGATGCAGGCGACGCCGGCCACCTGGCGCGGGTTGCTCGAGACGGGATGGGCGGGCGATCCGGATCTGCGCATCCTCTGCGGCGGCGAGGCGATGCCGCGTGACCTCGCGGACCGGCTGCTGCCTCGTTGCGCTGCGCTGTGGAACCTGTACGGACCCACCGAGACCACCATCTGGTCGACGATCCACCGGGTCTCGCCAGGACCGGAGCCGGTTCCGGTCGGCCGTGCGATCGACAACACCCGGACCTACGTGGTGGACCAGCGCGGTGCGCTGGTGCCGAACGGGATCGTCGGCGAGCTCCTGATCGGCGGTCTCGGGGTCGCGCGCGGCTATCGCGGCAACCCGACCCTGACCGCGGAACGGTTCTTCGACAGCCCGTTCACGCCGGCGGAGCGCGTCTATCGCACGGGCGACCTCGTCCGGCGTCGACACGACGGCGCGATCGAGTGGCTCGCCCGTGCCGACAGCCAGATCAAGATACGTGGCTTCCGGATCGAGGTGCAGGAGATCGAGGACGTGCTCGAGCGCCATCCGGACGTCCTGTCGGCCGCGGTGAAGGCGTGGCCGGACACCACGGGACAGCTGGCACTCGCGGCCTACCTGGTGACCCGGACCGGCGAGCTGCCGGAGCTGAAGCAGCTGCGCGCGTTCCTGCGGGGCGAGCTGCCGGACTACATGGTCCCGGCGCGCTACCTCCCGCTCGCAGCACTGCCGCTCACCCCGAGCCGGAAGCTGGACCGCAATGCCCTGCCGAAGCCGGGCCAGTCTTCCGCCCGCTCGGGGGACTGCGTTCCCGTCGGCATGCGCGAGTGCCGGCTTGCAGCGCTCTGGGAAGAGCTGCTCGATCTTCACGATCTCGGGCGGCACGACAGCTTCTTCGACCTCGGCGGCGACTCGCTTCAGGCGGTGACCCTGCTGGTGAGGATCGAGGCGCAGTTCGACCGGCGGCTCACGCTAGCCACCTTGTTCCAGACCCCCACGATCGCCAGCATGGCGGCCCTGCTCGGCCAGGCGGAGGGCGAGACGCAGCTGCCGCTGGTGGCGGCCATCCAGCCGAGAGGTTCGCGTCCGCGGCTGTTCTGGATCGATGGCGGCCCGATGTTCCTGCCGCTGTCGCGGGCGCTGGGCTCGGACCAGCCCTTCCTCGGCGTGACGCTGAACCCCGCCGAGCTGCGCGAGGTCGGGCCCGGGCCCGACCTCGAGACCATCGCACGTCACTTGGTGCGGACCCTGCGCACCCTCCAACCCGACGGCCCCTATCTCCTGGGCGGTTACTGCGCGGGGGGCGTGCTGGCGTACGAGGTGGCGTCGCAACTGGTCGCGGCTGGCCAGACAGTACCCCTGCTGTGCCTGATCGACGCGCAGAACCCGGTCGATTTCCGGCGGGTCGGCAGTCCCGCCGAGGAGTTCGCCAAGTTCCGCCACCACCTGCACGCGACGCTGCGCGCCGGCAGAGGGTCACGCTGGCGCTACCTCGCCGAGCATGCGCGCTCCGCCTACCGGCGCATCCTGTCGCGGTCGCCCTGGCACGCGGTCATGACCAGCCAGCCCTTCACCTTGGGCGAGATCATGCAGCCCGCTGCCGACGCCTACCGCCCGCGTCCGTACCCAGGAACGGTTGCGCTGTTCCAGGCGCGCCGTCCGAAGCAGCTGGACCTTCGACCCGGCTGGGCCAAGCTCGTTGGCGGACCGCTGCTCTGCTACGACTTCCCGGGCGCGCACGGCACCATGCTGGACGACCCGCAGGTGGTCGAGCTGGCCCGGCTGATGGAGGGGTGCCTCGATCGCGCGGATGATCCCGCGCGGGCGGCCATCAGGCCGGATCAGGCGAAGCCAGCGCGCCGCCCTGGATCCGCCGGGGCCTGAGGGGTCCCGGACGTCGGGACCGGCGACGTGTCGGCGAACTACGGGGTTGTGGCTTCGCTCGTCTTCGCCGTCCCGACCCCCAGCCGTTCCTGGACGCCCCAGGATCGCGTTCCGCGCAGGAACGCCAGCCAGCCGAGAGCGGCACCGGAGTGCCGCAACAGCTGAAAGCTGAACGGCTCCAGCAGCGCGGCCAGGATCGCCGGGACGAGGCGTATGCCGGGCGATGCGCCGATCCAGCGCCGGTAGACACGCAGCGACCAGATGTGGAAGGCGAGGTCGACGACGATCTTGAGCCCGATGGCCTCGGCGATCAGGCGCACGATGCCGATCTGGCCGGCGAGGAGGTAGCCCAACAGCAGCACCACCCCGCTCAGCCCGTACAGCGGTTGCAGCGTGTCGATCGCCTTGACCGGAAGCATGGCGGTGCCCAGCCGGCCGTAGCGCGGGTTGCCGACCATGTGCCGATACCAGAGCTGCGTCTGCAGGAAGCCGCCGAACCAGCGGCGTCGCTGCCGCAGGAAGGAACCGGCCGTGCTCGGAGCATCGGTGCGCGCCCGAGCGGCGCCGACCACGCCGGTGTGCCACACCACGCCGCGTCGTCCGGCATGATCGCGCAGTCTGTGGGTAAGCTCGTAGTCCTCGACCAGGCAGTCCGGGTCGAAGCCGCCCACGGCGAGCAACGCGCGGCGCCGGTAGCAGGCGAACGCGCCGGAGATCAGCAGCAGCCCGCCCACCCGCATCCAGGCATAGCGAGACAGGAAGTTGCGGACATACTCGTAGGTCTGGAACCATTGCAGCAACCGGCCCTGCGACGAGGGGCCGCACACCGGCGTCAGCACTCCCGTCGCCGCCACCAGGGCCGGATCAACGGCGAAGGCATCGCGCATCGCTCGCAGCGCCTCCGGCTCGAGCAGGGTGTCGGCATCGACCGTGAGCACCAGCTCGGTGTCGATCAGGGCGCAGGCGACGTTCAGCGCACGTGCCTTGCCTCCATGCGGCAGGCGCAGCCAGCGCAAGGCAGGGTAGGCCGCACTCGGCTCGCTCAACGTGCCCGGCGACGACACCAGGCCGTAGCGGCGCTGCAGCAGGCTCGCCGTCGCATCGGAGGAGCCGTCGTCGGCAATGACGATCGTCTGCGCCGGATGGCTCTGCGCGAGCAGTGCGGCGAGCGTGACCGGCAGGCTCGCGGCCTCGTTGTGCGCGGCGACGACGATGCTGACCGGAGGCAGGCGGCCTTCCGGAGCGAGTGCCGCCGCCGGACGCAGCAGGGTCAGCGTCTGCCAGAACACGAAGGCGAGCAGCAGCGTGTCATAGACTATGTAGGCCAGGCCGGCGGACCAGGCGAACAATCCGCCGCCGTGGAACGCGCGCGCGATCAGCAAAACCCAGAGCAGCAGCGCAGCACCATGGATGAGGGAGCTGCGCAGCGGTGTCTGCGGTGCCCCGAAGCGCGGCGAGGTGACGCGCCGCGTCTGCGCCAGCTCCTGCTCGATCGCCGCAGCGTCCATGGGCTCCTCGTGGCGCTTTGCACCTTCCGGTCGGTCAGGCATCGTCCGGGTAGCGGCAAGGCGTGGCCGTCAGGGGAGTGGCGGCTGTCATGGACGTTGTCAATCAGAACACCGGGCGGTACACCCGTATCGCCATGCTGCTGCACTGGCTGGTCGCGGTCCTGATCATCGGCAACGTCGTCCTGATCTGGGTGATCGGCTGGTTCCCCGACCCGCTGGTGCGGCCGGCCATCGACACCCACAAGTCGATCGGCATCACCGTGCTTGGGCTGGTGTTGCTGCGGGTGCTGTGGCGGCTCTCGCATCGGCCGCCGCCGCTGCCGCACGCCTACCCGAGGGTCGAGCGGGTCGGTGCTCAGGCGGCCCATCTCGTGCTCTACCTCTTGATCCTCGGCCTGCCGATCTCGGGCTGGATACACGACTCCGCGTTCAAGGATGCCGAGGCCCACCCCCTGCGTCTGTTCGGCCTGGTGCCGTGGCCGCGCATCGCACCGATCATGGCCCTGGACCCGATCACCAAGGCGCACGTGCACACGGTCTGGTTCCAAGTGCACACCTACCTTGCCTACGTGCTGTACGGGCTGCTCGCCCTGCACGTGCTCGGTGCGCTGAAGCATCAGCTCCTGGACGGGGAGCCGGAGTTCGCTCGCATCCTGCCGCTGCGGCGCCGGACGCAGCGGGACGGCGCGGCACCCGGCGTCGTCCGCGGCGGCCGTTGAGAGGATCCGCGACGAGGGTGGCGACCTCGATCCGTCGATGACAACGGTGCGCGTGCGCCGTCAGCAGAGCCGGTCGCCCTCGATGAGGATGCGCTCGTACAGCGCGTAGGCGGTCTTCACCCGCTCGTAGAATTCTTCCTCCTCGGCATCGTGGAGTGCGTCATCGACCAGGCGGGACATGATCACGCCGATCCTCGACAGCTCCGTGCGTTCGAGCGTCCATACCGCCTCGCGCAGCATGCACAGGCTCTTCTCCCGCTTTCGCGGAAAGGGGATGACGTTGAGACCGATGTGAGCCGACATGATGCACTTCCTCTCTCAGCGCATCATCGGGGATAGACGTTGAAAGCTGGTTAAGGCCGGGCCCCTTGAGGAGCATCGCGGGCGCTGGGACAGCCGGGCCTAGACAGGCTTCCGCAGGTTCGGCGAGCGGCGCGCGATGAAGGCCGCGAACGCCGCCCGCGCTTCTACGCTCGCCAGCTGGTGCTGGAAGGCTTCGTTCTCGATCGCCAATCGCGCGCCGATCGCGCCTTGATCGCGCATCAGGCGCTTGGTTGCGCGGACCGCCTCCGGCGCCTTGCCGGCGAGCGCACCCGCCGCGGCCCGGGCGTGCGGCAGAAGTTCTGCCGGGGCGAGCACCCGGTTGGCCAGTCCGAGTGCCAGCGCATCGGCCGCCGACAGGCTCTCGCCCAGCGCGAACATCGCGAAGGCGCGCGCGTGGCCGATCCGGGCGGGAAGCAGCAGGCTTGACGCCGCTTCCGGCACCAGGGCGAGGTCGACGAAGGGCGCGGACAGGACCGCGGTATCGCTGAGGTAGACGAGGTCGCAGTGCAGCAGCAGCGTCATCCCGACACCGACGGCGAGTCCTTCGACGGCGGCGACCACCGGGCGATCCGCCCGGCTCAGGGTGTCGAGGAACCGGCCGACCTGCATCTCGGACGGTTTCAGCTCGCCGCTCGCGATGCGGGCGAAGTCGCCGAGGTCGTTTCCCGCGGTGAACACCCCGCCGGCTCCCGTGATCAGGATGCATCGCACGGCCTCCTCCGCCGCCGCGCGTTCCAGGCCGTCGGCTACGGCACCGTACATCGCGTTGGTGAGCGCGTTCCGCTTGTCTGGCCGGTCGAGGCAGATCGAGAGCACGCCATCCTGCAGCGAGACCTTCACGAGGTCCGCCATCGTCACGACCCGTGCCGTGCCAGGACCGGCGCATCGGGTCGAACACGATGCGCAGCGGCTGCCAGCGTCTCGACCATGGCGCCCCTGGCCTGTTCGTATTCGGCCAAGAAACGCTCGATCAGGGCGGAGGCGCTGAGCACGCGATCAATCGCGCCGATCCCCTGTCCGCATCCCCAGATGTCCTTCCACGCCTTGGCGGCTCCCGCACCTGCCAGGCCGAAATCCATCTGCGAGGGATCCGACACCGGAAGGTTGTCGGGATCAAGGCCCGCGGCCTGGATCGAAGAGCGCAGGTAGTTGCCGTGCACGCCGGTGAAGAGGTTGGTGTAGACGATATCGGATGCGGCGCTGGCGACGATCATCGCCTTGTGCGCTTCCACGGCGTTCGCTTCCAGTGTCGGAATGAAGGCCGAACCGATATAGGCGAGGTCGGCGCCGAGCGCCTGTGCGGCGAGAATCGACCAGCCCGAGGAGATCGCGCCCGAGAGCACCAGCCATCCGTCGAACCAGGTGCGTATCTCACGCACCAGCGCGAAGGGCGACAGGGTCCCGGCATGACCGCCCGCACCGGCAGCGACCGCGACCAGGCCGTCCGCTCCCTTCTCCACCGCCTTTCTGGCGAAGCGGTCGTTGATGATGTCGTGCAGCGTCAGGCCGCCCCAGCCATGCACCGCCTGGTTCACGTCCACCCTCGCACCCAGCGAGGTGATGATCAGCGGCACCTTGTACTTCGCGCACAACGCCATGTCCTGGTCGAGACGGAGGTTCGACTTGTGCACGATCTGGTTCACCGCGAAGGGCGCCGACGGGGCGGCGGGATTAGCCCGGTCGAACGCGGCAAGCTCCTCGGTGATCTGCGCCAGCCACTCGTCGAGGCGCGACAGCGGTCGCGCATTCAGTGCCGGAAACGAGCCAACTATTCCCGCCTTGCACTGCGCCAGCACGAGATCCGGATTGGAGATGATGAAGAGCGGGGATGCGATCACAGGCAACCGAAGCCGGTCGCGCAACAGGTCGGGCAGGCTCAACTGCGTCCATCCTCTCCGGAGCGGCGGACGAAGGCGCCCTCCACCCCGGTCCCGTCCGTGCAAGCGACGGCAGCAGAGCATGCGGGCGGCTCGGTGTCACCCTGTGCATGGCGACTGCGTCGCGGCAGTGCCGGCTTTGCCCGTGCCGCAGGTCGCGGGCGATCCTGCCGGCGTCGGAACTCTGCGCCGCGCCGCCGGTTGGGTCGCGAGGCCGCCGCCTGCCAACCCCTGGGGGCGGTCCCGCAATATCTTGCGCGCCTTGCGGTGGCGTCTGCGCCGAGCACCGCGTGACCGGATGCGGCCTGCCGAGGCCGCGTTGGGGAGTGCAGCGCTTGAGGACGGGATCTTCGATGAGAAGACGAAATGCGCTCGGCCTGCTCGCCGGCAGCCTTGTGACCGGTTGCGCGGTCGGCACCCGGGCCTCGGCGCTGGCGCCGGCGCCGCTGCAGCGAGGCACGCTGGTGCAGTGGTGCCTCGGCTCGAACGGTGCGATCACCGACGCGGAGGGTGGGGTGAGCGTCTGGCGGGACCTCAGCGGCCAGGACAACCATCTCACGCAAGCGGTGCCGCAGAGTCGGCCGAGCATCTCGGCCGCGGCGATCAACGGCGAGCCCGCGCTTTCCTTCGACGGCGTCGGCCAGTTCCTCGACAACCCCTATCTCGGCGAGCCGCGTTGCGAGATCATCGTTGCCCGGCTGCGCCGCAGCTCCGCCGCACTGCCGGTGTTCCACGACCTGATCGGCGCCGATGGACCCGCAGGGGTGCAGCTCGGCGCCTACTACTTCCAGGCGATGGTCGCATCGAGCGACTTCGACCGGCGTCTGGCCTATGTCCGGCCGAACGTGGAGGAGGTCGTGAGTCCTCCCGAGCAGCGCGACTTCGCGGTGCGCGCCGAGAGCCAGCCGGTCATCGGTGCCTGGACCATCTTCGCAGTTCGCAACGACGGCGACACGGTGCGGCTCTACAAGTCCGGCCTGTTGTGCGGGCAGCCGGTGGCGCTCGGCGTGATCGCCTCGCAGGCGATCCTGCGCGCAACCGTCGGGTGCGGCTTCTACGGCAACCAGCGCACCGACTTCGCGCCGGTCGATATTGCCGAGAAGATCAGCTTCAGCACCGACCTGTCCGACGCCGACTTCCTCGCGGTCATCGCCTACCTGCACCGGCGCTACGATCTCGGGCTGTCCGGCGGCAGCGGCGAGTTCATCTGGCCGGTGTTCCAGGCGAGCGGCGTCGACGAGCGCGGCGTCAACGACAATCTCGTGCTGCTGCAGGGTGACGGCGAGACCTTCCGCTACCGCCCGTCGCACTACCTGCCCGCACGCGGCGCGTGCGTGCGCGACCCCAGCATGGCGGACTGGAACGGCGTCACGCTGCTGGCCCATACGCTCTGGAGCGGCGAAACGACGACGGCCGCCTTCGCACTCGCGGTCAGCCGGGACGGCCTGGGCAGCTTCTCGCCGCTGGCGACGGTGCGTGTCGGGGAGGCCGTCGCGGACGCGCCGGACGGCCGCTGCTGGGCACCGGAGTTCGTGCGCAACCGCGACAACTCGAGCTACCTGCTCGATGGACGTCCGGTGGTGCTCTGCAACGTCTCGCCCACGCCTCCGTCCGCGCACAACGAGGTCGCCGGCATGCAGTACTACCTGTTCACTCCGTCGGGCGACGACCTGAGTGGTCGCTGGATCCTGCTCGGCCGGCTGCCCGGCCTTCCGCCCAACATCATCGACGGATTTCTGCTGTTCGACCCGATCGAGCGAGCCTGGTTTCTGTCGGTGACGCCGTGCAACCCGCCGCAGCAGGTTCGGCTCTACCGGGCGGACAGCATGCTCGGTTTCTACCTGCCGCTCGGCCAAGGCGACGATCCGCTCGGCTTCGGCGCGTCCTTCGAGGGCACCTCGATCCTTCGTCTCGGCGACGGCTCCGAGCGCTACTTTCTCGATGCGCGAGGCGCCGGCTACGTCATCTCCGACAACCTCGAGGGCCTGTCGTCCGGCCGCTGGAGCACGCCGCGCCTGGCGCTGACCCCGTTCGCGCCGCAGCACGGCACGCCGTTGCCCTTGCCGGCGTGGATCCGCACGATCTGAGCCCGCGGTACACCCTGGCCGAGCGGGCGGCATCGAGCGGCCGGGTCGGTTCCGACCCCGGCGCGGAAAGCTCTGGTCGTGCGTCGGCAGCCCTGCGAGGGTGTCGCGGCAGCCGGCCGCGTCGCGCTGTTGCCTGATCGGAGACCGGAGCATGACCGCCCCCGCCATCGTCACCGTGACACTCAATCCGGCGATCGACCAGACCGTGCACCTCAAGGAGCTGATCCCCGGCACCGTGCATCGCGCCCTGCATGCCGAGCAGCAGGCCGGCGGCAAGGGCGTCAACGTCGCGGGCTGCCTGTCGGACTGGCGTCGCTCGGATGAGCCGCCGATCATCGCGACCGGCTTTCTCGGACGGATCAACGCGCCGACCTTCCAGTCCTTCTTCGACAGCAAGGGCATCATCGACCGCTTCGTCCGCCTGCCCGGCCAGACGCGCCGCAACATCAAGCTGCTGGACGAGACGACGGACGACACCACCGACATCAATCTGCCCGGCCTTGTGCCGCAGCCGGCGCATCTCGACGAGATCCGGGCGTTGCTGGACGCGCAGACTCAGCCCGGAAGCACCGTCGTGCTTTCCGGAAGCCTGCCGCCCGGAGTGCCGGATACCACCTACAGGATCCTCGTCGGGCTGCTCAACCGGCGCGGCGCGCGGGTGGTGCTTGATACCAGCGGGCTGCCGTTCCGGGAGGCCCTCGCGGCGCCCGCCGATGCGCTGCCTTGGGCGATCAAGCCGAACCAGCAGGAGCTCGAGGAGTGGGCGGGCAAGCCGTTCACCGATCTGGCGGAGATGGTGCAGGCGGCGCTGATGCTGTGCCGGCGCGGCATCGGGCTGGTGATCGTCTCGCAGGGCGCGGAGGGGGCGCTGTTCGTCAGCGAGCGCAGCGTGCTTCTCGGCCGTCCGCCGCTGCTGAAGATGACCAGCACCGTCGGTGCCGGCGACGCGCTGGTGGCGGGCGTGGTCGCGGCGATGCGGGAGAAGGCCGATCCGGAGCGGCTGGTTCGCATCTCGCTCGCGTTCGCGACCGCGAAGCTCGCGCAGCGCGGACCGAATCTTCCCAACCGTGAGGCGGTACTGGCGCAGATGGAGAGCATGACCATCGAGAAGCTGAAGCCCGATGGTGCGAGGCCGTAGCGGATGCGCTTCCTCCGCGTGGCGCATCGTTGCCGATGCTGCTAACGTGCAACACGTGAAGCGGTGTTCCAGGCGGGCGACGACGTGAGCGATGATCTGCCGGAGCGGCCTCGGTCGAGGCTGAACATTCTTCCGCTCGACGGCCTCGGCGTGACGGAACTGCATGCCTACATCTCGGATTTACAAGTCGAGATCGAGCGTACCCAAGCCATGATCCGCCGCAAGCAGGAGCATCTGGGAGCGGCAGACAGGATCTTCGGCAGGCCTGAGCAGGGCGGATAGCGCTCCGGACCCACCGGCGGTCAGATCGTGATCCGTTGGCAGGTTCCGCGCATTCTTGCGAAACGCCGCTTTCAGTAATCAATGGCGCCAAGGTGCATGGCCACCATCCGGACGCCACTGACCGCTGCACCCTAATGCCGAATACTTAATAATTACTTAAGTATCCTGTCGTAACACAAGCTTTTCAACTTTCGCTCCGCATAGGTGGTGCAACACTGCTTGTAGCAGCGATGTAACAGCCCAGGTCATCTGAACGTGATCACGAAATTGATCGCTGTTTCGCTTTGTTGCTGTAAATGCCCCGAACAAGCCCCATCTAACCTCCACGCCGAGCCGGAAGCCGTGATCGGCTGACCTGAGGGTGTGGCGCGGGAGACACAGCCGATGGGATGGGTGATTGGAGGCTGCAAAGTCATCTACACTGCGAAGCGCATTTAGCGCTATACTTGTCCCGAGCAAACGACGCGATGCCGTTATTGCACAGGCGATCGTGGGCGGAGCGGAGCGATGCAACCCAGTTCGTCCTACAGGAGAGTCAGGTGGTTCAGGAGATAGTGGAACAGCTGGCCTTGATCGGGCTGCTGGCGTTGCTGGTGAAGCTTACGCTGTGGGCGCAGCCGGATGCGGCGGAGCCGGTCGATGCCTGGGATCAGCAGGTGCTGCCCGCCGCGCCGGTGCTGCTCGCTCGCACGGACGAGGCTGCCTGATCGTCAAGGCGCTGCTGCCGTCTGCGACGGTGAAGTCAACGTCGCGCCGAAGGCTACCTACAGCCGCGACGGGAGATCCGGCACGACCCTGGCCAGCACGAGTGCTCTTGCACAACGAGATCGCTTGGCGCCGCGACCGCATCGGTAGCTTCCTGACCAATATTCAGCGCAGGAAGTCGATGACGGCGTGGCTTCATCGGCACGCGGCTCCATGATCGGCTGCACCGTGATCAGCGGTTCGCATGCGGCATCGTGATATGGAGCTCGCCATCAGATCTGCCGTCGGCGCGGCCGACAGTGGGATGTACGGTTCGTCGCAGCGTCGCAGGCCCGGAAGAGTGTCCGGCCGCAGACCTCACCGATCCGTGCTGCTCACCGATGCGTGCTGTAAGTCGCCTCTGGCGCTTTGGCTACGCGAAATGCCGATGGAGCCGGTTGTGCCTCAACGACTAGCGGCGATATAGGCGGCTTCGAGCAGAAAGGTGCCGATGCTTCCCAGCACTGTGCCCGCAAACAGCGCGATCAACGTAGTGTAGGGCGCCTTCCCGCTAACTCGGTTGAGCCCGTCATACCGAGCGGACGTGCCAAGCTCTTGCCCGGATGTGTGGCTCAACATTGTAGCGGTTTCCCCCCGGCGATTATTGCTTAATATTAACGACAAGATACGACGATTACGTTTCCTATTCATAACTATATCGCAGGTGCCACCGGCAAAGCCTTGAGATTTTGGAGGCCATGATATGCAAATAATGACCGTCAGGCAGTGTGCTAGGCGGGAGGCGGTGCATCGTTGGCGTCCGGGCCAGCCTGGAAGGCACCGCCGGACGCGCTTCATCAGATCCCACCGCCAGTTGATGGACGGATCCGGCGTTCAACGTCCTCGATCGAGTTGATGATGCATCGGACCATCGTCGCCCTGCAGGTGCCGGTGATCGCCGACTCGTGCCTCCCTGGCTTCGAGGTCTAGCGACGACCGCCGCTGTCCGGTTGGTCACTCTCTGCTGGATACGCGGCTGGCTCGCTGCCGGTCAGGGCACGCCTCATTTGGTGGGTGATCCGGAACGGCACGGGCGCGCCCGGTCGGCGGATCGAGCGCGGTCGGCGGCCGCTGGGAAGATCATCTCACTCCCCTCGGTGCAGTACACGCAGGTGGCCGTCGGAGCGGCGGCAGATCGCGGTGACGCCAAGCCGCGGGTGACGCGCATCCAGCCCTGTGGATCTGGCCACCACAGGCGCAGCCGCGACCGCGCAAGCGCGGAGGCATCCTGCCACCGCCTGACTGATCGGTGGTGCCAGCCGCTGTGCCCGCCGCGTCGCGCGAAGTGCAGATCCGGTCGAGCCGCCTCGTCCAGCAAAATAGCCGCTGGTGCGTAACGCTGCGGAACCCTGAACGCGTTGCCTGATTACCACCTGCGACGGGCTTGGGGGGCTTCCCTTGACGACCCCGGGCGGAAGCGATCGAGGCAGATCGCGTTTATTCGTCGCAACTCCATGATCACCGGAACTCAGGCAATGCGTGTGACCAGCGGATGAATGCGACAGGGTGCCGATACGGCAGCATCCGGAACCGCGAGCAGGCCAGCCACGAGAGGCTGCCCAGCCATCTTCAGCACGCATCCTGACGTGCGGCTATCGATATCAGGGCTTTTGACGGCGTTGCGCGCGCGCGGAGCCGGCAGGGTGCTTGCACCGGCGTCGCTGCTGTCGCTCACCGGATGTTCGCTGCGACAATTCTGGGTGCTGCAGCCGCGTGGACCGGTCGCCGACGCCAGCCTCTACTCGCTGATCGTCGACGTCGCTGCGA
Organism: uncultured Acetobacteraceae bacterium; assembly: GCA_964245755.1. Taxonomy (GTDB): domain Bacteria; phylum Pseudomonadota; class Alphaproteobacteria; order Acetobacterales; family Acetobacteraceae; genus Lichenicoccus. Next base: position 15,648 of record CAXTNV010000016.1, read on the forward strand.
TGATGCTGATCATCGGCCCGACGACGCTGCTGATCCTGTGGTGCATCTGGCGCTACCGCAAGGCAGCCGCGAAAGGCGCCTACAATCCGGGCTGGTCGCATTCGCTGCCGGTCGAGATCGTCTCCTGGGGTTTCCCGCTCGTGATCGTGGCTTTCCTGAGCTACCTCTCATACTGGGGGACGTTCCAGGTCAATCCATTCGGTCCAGGCGTGATGGCGCACGGCTTGAACCGCGACAACGACCGGAAGGCCGTCGATGTCGACGTGGTGACGACCGATTGGCAGTGGCTTTTCATCTATCCGGACCACCACATCGCGGCCGCCAATGAACTTGTGGTACCGGTGCATACGCCGATCCGCTTCCGCATGACGTCGGCGACTGTCTCGAACGATTTCTATATCCCGCAGTTGGCTGGCGAGATCGACATCATGCCGGGAATGCTGACCAGGCAGAGCCTGATCGCGAACGAGCCCGGGGTTTACGAAGGAATCGCCGGCGAGTTCAACGGGCCCGGCTTCTCGTGGATGCAGTTCAAGACCCGGGTGGTGTCGCAAACCGCATACGAGCGATGGACGAACGATGTCGGAAGGTCGCCCGACCATCTGGACCAGGCCGGGTTCGACCGGTTCGCGACGCCCACGATCAACAAGAGCGGCAAGGCGATCTACTTCTCCGAGGTGGACGACAAGCTGTTCGGCCGTGTCATCCAGAACGTCATGATGGGAAAGATCTACCCCACGCCGGCCAACATGACCGAGAAGAAGGCTTCGCAGCAGCCGGGAAGTCGGCAGCAGGACAGCGCCGCCGCCCCTTCGCCCTAAGCAGGATTTCGCGCACCATGGTCAATCTCGAAGGTCACTGGAGTCCGCTGCTCGGGCGACTGACGCTGTCGGAGATCCCCTACGATAATCCCGTCGTAGGTGGCGCGTTCGTGTTCTCCGTGCTGGTCGGGCTGCTCATCCTGGCGACGCTCACCTATCTGGGCAAATGGGGCTATCTCTGGCGCGAGTGGCTGACGACCGTCGACCACAAGCGGATCGGCATCATGTACACGATCGTCGGCGTCGTGATGCTTTTCCGCGGGTTCATCGATGCCTGCATGATGCGCACCCAGCAGATGCTGGCGGCCGGACCGGCATCGGTCGGCTACCTCGGCGCCGACCACGGCTACCTGCCTCCCTATCATTACGACCAGATATACGGCTCCCACGGGACCATCATGCTGATCTTCGCGGCGACGCCGATCCTGGCCGGCTTCATGAACTACCTGCTGCCGCTGCAGATCGGCGCGCGCGACATGGCTTTCCCGTACCTGAACGCGGTGGGGCTGTGGATGACGGTGGTCGGCGCCGGGCTGGTGATGCTCTCGTTGTTTGTCGGTGACTTCAGCCACGCCGGCTGGAGCGGCCTCGCACCGCTCACCGAGATGCCCTACAGCCCCGATGTCGGCGTCGATTACTGGAGCTGGGCGCTGCAGATCGGCAGCATCGGCACCACGCTCGGCGCCGTCAACATCATCGCGACCATCATCAAGATGCGTGCGCCGGGCATGACCTGGATGCGCCTGCCGATGTTCACCTGGACCGCGCTGACCACCAACGTCATCGGCCTGACCGCATTCCCGGTATTGGGCGTCGCGATCGGCCTGCTGACGCTCGACCGCTATTTCGGCACGCATTTCTACACCACCGGGTTCGGCGGCAACTTCATGCTCTACACCGACCTGTTCTGGATCTGGGGTCATCCGGAGGTGTACTTCATCATTCTTCCCGCGTGGGGCATGATGTCGGAGATCATCCCGACCTTCTCCGAGAAGCCGCTGTTCGGCTACGCCGTCATGGTTGCGGCGAGCCTGAGCATCGGCTGCATCTCCTGGACCGTGTGGCTGCACCATTTCTTCACCATGGGCGCGGGTCCGGTCGTCAGCATATTCTACAGCGTGTCGACGATGCTGGTTTCGATTCCGACCGGCGTGAAGGTGTTCAACTGGGTGTTCACCATGTACCGCGGCCGGCTCACCTTCACGACGCCGATGCTGTGGGCGACTGCGGCGATCTTCATGCAGCTGATCGGCGGCCTGACCGGGATGATGCTGGCTATCCCCGCGATCAACTACATGACGCACAACAGCGTGTTCGTGGTCGCCCACTTCCACTGCGTGGTGATGGTGACGTTGTTCGCGTCGATCGCCGGCGCCACGTTCTGGTTTCCGAAGGTGTTCGGTTTCAAGCTCGACGAGGCGAGCGGGCGGGTGGTGTTCTGGCTGTTCATTGCGGCCACCTTCACCGTCTTCACCGCGATGTTCGGGCTCGGATTTGCCGGCATGCCGCGGCGCCTCGCCTATATCCCCTATGCCGGCTGGAAGCCGTTGCTGGTGATCGAGGAACTCGGCGTCTTCATGTATATCGCCGGGCTCGTGGCCTACGTCTATCAGATCTATGTCAGCATCCGGAAGCGGGTCGAGAACCGGGTGGACATCGACGCCTGGGGCACAACCCGCAGCCTGGAGTGGATCACGCACTCCCCGGTGCCGCCGTACAACTTCGCATTGATCCCGCATGTCAACGCGCGCGACGAGTGGGCCTGGCGCAAGGCACACGGCCTGGGCGGAGTGATGCCCGATCACTACGAGGACATCGAGGTCCCGCTGAACACCATGGTGCCATTGCTGATCGGCATCGCCACGGCAGCGCTCGGGTTCGCTATGGTGTGGCGCATCTGGTGGCTCGCGATCGTCGCGATGATCGCGGTCATCGCCATCATCGTCTTCCGCTCGTTCGGCGGCAGCACCGGCACCAAGATCACCGCGGAAGAGGTCGGGCGCATCGAACGCGCGGCAAGCTGGCGTCCACGTCCGAACCAGGGCGGCGGCATCGTGCCGGGTGCGGCAGTCGCATTCGTTGCCGAAAAAGCCGGCCGCGCCGGTTCGCCGCGCTGAGCCCGATGCGCATCTCCATGATGCCGCCGCGCGTGAGGTCGGGCACCGCATCGACCATGGCAAGCCAGGGGCAAATCCGATGAGCGCGAACGTCGATCATGGCCCGGACCCGCGTCATGCGAAGCTGTGGGACGATACCACCCATGAACATGACCTGATGAGCACGCGGATGCTCGGCTTCTGGCTGTACATGCTGAGCGACTCCCTGATCTTCGCGGCGCTGTTCGCGGCCTACGAGGTTCTCAGTTACGACACGAGCATCTCCGGGGGTCCGTCGCCGCACCAGGTGGCGTCACCGATCTATGCCTATGCCGAGACGGTGGCGCTGTTCACCAGCGTGCTCGCCTACGGTATCGCGATGGTCGAGCTCAGGCGCGGCCGGGCGCACGCCCTGATGGTCTGGATCGGCGTCGCCTTCGTGATCGGCCTCGCCTTCCTGGGCATGGAGTGGCGCGAGCTCGCTCAGCTGGCGCAGGACGGTGCGGCGCCGCAGCGGAGCGGCTACCTGTCCATCTTCTTCACCTTGATCGCGGTGCACGGGATACACATCGCCTTCGGCCTGCTCTGGATGATCGTTCTGGTAGCCCAGGTCGCGCGCAACGGCTTCACCTTGCTGGTGACCTACCGACTGGCGAACCTGAAGATCTTCTGGCTCTACCAGACCTTGATCTGGACTTTCGTGTACTCCTTCGTCTACCTGCGGGGTTCGATCTGATGGCGGTGCACAATCAGGAGCCTTGGGAACATCCCGAGATCAAGCTGGCGAACGAGGGCCAGTACATCATCGGCTACCTCGTCTCGCTCGCCTTGCTCGGGCTGTCGCTGCTGCTGGTCGTGACCCACGCGGCGACACCGGGGACACTCCTGCTGGTGGTATCGGCGATCGCCCTCATCACCGTGATGGCCCAGCTCATCTTGCTGTTCCATCTCGATTTCTCCGAGACGCAGCGGTGGAACTCATTGACCTTGATGCTGAACGTGCCGTTGCTGATCCTCTCCGTCGGCCTGACGTCGTGGATGTTCCGCGCCCTGTACACCCACGTCATGGCTCCGGGGCTGATGCCGCACTAGCTGAGTGCCCGAGCGGTCGGAGCTGCACGGGCTCGGGGGCGACCAAGCGCGCAGCTCCTGGTCGCCGGATCCTGAACGGTCCTGCTCCTGGCGCCGCGAGCCGCGTGCGAGGTTGCGAAGCCACGGCGAACGGCGATACTGGTCCTAGCCAGACCGGGCCGCACCAGAACCAGGGTAGCCCGAGACCTCGCGAGGAGCCACGCGATGAGCGAGCCGGGACGTTCCAACGTGCTGCTGCGCGCCTACCGGTCGCTGATGCCTCGGGACACCCGCTTCATCGAGTATTTCTGCCAGCACTCGAAGCTGATCGTCACCGCGGCGCAGTCGTTCCGCGCCGTCATGGCCGGGGATGGCCATCCCGATCAGCATGTCGCAGAGATCAACCGGCTCGAGAACGCCGCGGACGAGATCACTCGCGCGACCATCTTCGCGATCCACAGGACCTTCATCACGCCGTTCGACCGCTCGCAGATTCTCGACCTGATCACCGCACTCGACGACACCATCGACCTGATGAAGGACACGGGCCGGCGAATGCTTCGCTACGGCGTCAGCTTCACCTCCGAGATGCAGGCGATGGGAGATTGCGCGGTGCGCGCCTCGACGCTGATCCGCGACGCGATGCCGCTGCTCGGCTCGATCGGCCCCAGCGCCGAGGCGCTGAGCACCATGTCGGTCGCGGTGCGCGTGATCGAGAGCGAGGCGGACGAGCAGCTCGATCGTGGGCTGCGCATCCTGTTCGCCAGCGACGGATCGCCCGGCTACAAGCTCACCGTCGAGAAGGTCTACGACCTGGTGGAGGCGGTGGTCGATCGGTGCGAGGACATCGTCGACGTCATCGACGGCATCGTCGTGGAACAGGTCTAGGCCGGGCGGGGTGGCCTCCGTCGGCAGCACGCCGTTCCTGGTCGGCCTCATCGCCTTCGCCTTGGCGTTCGACTTCCTGAACGGCCTGCACGACAGCGCCAACTCGATCGCCACCGTCGTCGCCACCCGAGTGCTGCGGCCGTTCACTGCGGTCCTGTGGGCTTCGTTCTTCAACTTCATCGCCTTCTCGGTGTTCGGGCTGCACGTCGCCGCAACCATCGGCCACGGCGTGATCGCCGCGGCGGCGGTTGATCCGCTGGTCATCTTCGGCGCGCTGGGCGGCGCGATCACCTGGAACCTGCTCACCTGGCGGCTCGGCATCCCCTCCAGCAGCAGCCACGCCCTGGTCGGCGGGCTTGTGGGAGCAGGGACCGCGAAGGCGGGCGTGGCGGCGGTGATCTGGGGCGGCCTCGGGACCATCGGGGCGGCGATCATCCTGTCGCCGCTGACCGGCCTGGTGCTCGCGATGACGCTGGTGCTGGCGGTCTCCTGGCTCGCGGTCCGCTCCACCCCTTTCGTGGTCGACCGCCGCTTCCGCAGGATGCAGTTCGTCTCCTCGGCGTTGCTCAGCCTGGCGCATGGCGGCAACGACGCCCAGAAGACCATGGGCATCATCACGATCCTGCTCTACTCGCGGCACCTGTTGTCCGGCAGCTTCCACGTGCCTTTCTGGGTGGTGCTGAGCTGTCAGTCGGCGATGGCGCTCGGCACCCTGTGCGGCGGCTGGCGGATCGTGCGCACGATGGGCTCGCGCATCACCCACCTGACCCCGATGCAGGGCTTCAGCGCCGAGACCGGCGGGGCGCTGGCGCTGTTTGGCGCCACCTGGCTTGGCATTCCGGTCTCGACTACACACACCATCACCGGCTCGATCGTGGGCGTCGGCGCAGCCCGTCGCGTCTCGGCGGTGCGTTGGGGCGTGGCCAGGAGCATCACGGTGGCCTGGGTGATCACCCTCCCTGCCTCCGCCGCGGTCGCTGCGGCCTGCTACTGGCTCGGCAGGCTGGTCATGCGGTAGGCTTGGCCGCCAGGGAGTGCCGGCGGCGTCGCAGGCGCGACATCGACGGATCACGCGCGCAGCTGTCATGCGCGCGCGCCTCGTCGAGCTCGCACCCTCGCCGCGGCCGCAGCCGCACTCCGGCGCCTAGCCGAGGCAGGCGTTACGGTGCAAACTGCATCGTTCTCGTCCAGGAAGGAAAATCAATCATGCCGCAAAGCTCGGCACTCCCGTCCTACACCGCGATCTACGCGTTCGGCGACAGCCTGTCAGACGCCGGCAACCTCTCGCTCCTGACGGCCACTGTCGGCACCCAGCCGGTCTCGCCGCCCTATGCCCAGGAAACCTACGGATCGACCACCGGCAACGTGTTCAGCAACGGTCCGACCTGGGTGCAGGATCTGTCCGTCAGCCTCGGCCTGGGCACGCTCGCCCCGAGCCTCGCCAGCGGAAACGACTTCGCCTATGGCGGCGCCGAGACGGGCTCGACGCCGCAGAACAGCGGCAACCCTGAGATCGGCCTGATTTCGCTGCCGACCCAGCTGCAGCAGTTCCACGCCAAGGTCGCGAACCCGGCGTCGGACGCGCTCTACACGATCTCGATCGGGGCCAACGACCTGTTCGAGATCCTCGACAGCACCGGCCTTACCGCGCAGCAGCAGACCGCGGACGTGAATGCCGCCGTCACCAACGAGATCAGCTTCGTCAACGAGCTGGTCAGCGGCGGCGCCAAGAACCTGCTGGTGATGGACGTGCCCGATCTCGGCAAGACCCCGTCCTACAACCAGGGCGGCTCGACTGCGGAGGCGACGCAGCTTTCCGACGCCTACGACACCGCGCTGACCAGCCAGCTTTCCAGCATCGCCAGCACCGACTCCATTCGCATCGACGTGATCAACGCTTTCCAGCTGATCGACCAGGCGGTCGCCGATCCGGCAGCCTACGGCCTGAGCAATGTCAGTGCGCCGGTCTGGAGCGGGAACTTCACCAGTGCCAGCAGCGGCACGCTCGTCTCCAGCGATCCGACGGTGCAGGACCAGTACCTGTTCTTCGACCACGAGCACCCGACCGAGACCGGCCATCAGGCGCTCGCCACCGCGGCGGTGGACGAACTCGGCGGCAACAACGTGGTCGTGCTTCCCGCGGGCAGCCAGTACTACCAGGCAGCGGCCGGGACGACGGTGCTCACCGGCGGCGGCAGCGACACCGTTAGTGCAACGGCGGGACAGGTCACGGTGGTCGCCGGGCTCGGCACCCTGACCTTCGTCGGCGGCACCGGTGCCAGCTCCGTCACCGGCAGTACGGGGTCGGTGACGATCCTCGGCGGCTCTGGAGGCGGGAACTATGGTGGGGGCGCCGGCGGTCCCAATATCCTCGTCTCGGAAGGTGCCGCCGGCGCCAACACGACGCTGGTGGGCGGCGCCTCGGGAGACCGGATCTTCGGCTCGGCGGCCGGCAACGACCTGCTGGTCGCCGCGGTCGGGCGCGACTCGATCCTCGGTGGCAACGGAAGCACCACGATCGATGGCGGCGCCAGCGCCGGCAGCGTCATCTTCACTGGCGGCGGCGCCACCACCGTCAACGGCGGTGCCGCGGGCGCGGACACCATCGTCGGCGGCACCGGACCCACGAGTGTCGTCGCCAACGGCGATGCGGTGTTCGGCACCTCAGGCGCGCTGAACGTCAGCGGCAGCGCCGGGCGGGCAGACTCGATCATCGGCGGCGCCGGTGCACTCAGCGTGACCGGCCGCGGCGGCAACATGCTGGTGGTCGCGGCGACGAGCACGTCGAGCATCACGACCGGCAACGGCGCCAGCCTGATCCTGGCGAGCTCGGGCGCGACCAGCGTCACCGGCGGCTCCGGATCGCTGCAGGTGCTGCTCGGCGCCGGCACCGCGACGGTGACCGAGGGCTCCGGTGCGGCCCTGTTCGACGTGGTGAAGGGGGCTGCTGGCGGGACGGACGTGATCAACGGCTTCAAGCCCGCCAGCGACCGGATCCAGCTGTTCGGGTACGCGTCGGCCGACCTGAAGGTCACGACCAGCAACGGCTCGAGCTTCGTGAACCTCACCGACGGCACCAGGATCGAGGTCGTCGGCGTGACGGACCTGGGCGGCAGCATCAGCTAGAGCATCATCCGGTCGGACAGGATCGTTCGTTCGGATAAGGAGGCTCGAGCACCTCGAACCCCGGCACGCGCAGCGCTGCGTGCCGGGAGTCGGCTCTTCCGCTGGGCCGCGCGACGCGCGTCTGGATGACCAGGGTCGCCTTCCGGGAACTCGCAGCACCCCGCGGCGAGACCGAGCGATGGAGACAATTCTCGAAGCCTATACCGTTCAGGTCGCGGTGGTGTCGTCCTAAACTCCACCTTAACGATGTTCTTCTAGCCTGCCTGCGGCTCTAGGCGTGTTGAGGACGATGCGGCGGGGATGGCGATGAAGATTGGTTCTATCCCGGCTCGATCCGCCGGCGGCCGGCCCCGGTTCCCCTCCTTCGAGGGGGGTCACGAGGGAGGCGATCGCGCGCGCCGTGCATGCCGCGGCGGCCCGCGCGCCGCCGAAGCTCACGAAGATGGCCGAACATGGTGAGCTCTGCCGGACAGTGTGAACGGGTCGCTTTGCAGTCCCAGGGGGCAAGCTCGCACCCCCGCCAAGCGGACAAGAGCGAGCGCTTCGTCGCCTTTGCCTTCGCCGGCGCGGATATGGTCGTCGAGACCGACGTGGACGGGGTCGTCACCTACGCGGCGGGCGCGTTTCGCAGCAAGTTCGGACAGTCGGCGGACTGGTTCGTCGGACGGCCGATCAGACTGCTCTTCGCACCGGCGGATCACGAGGCGCTGCATGCGGCACTGGCGCTGCTCGTGGAGCGCGGTCGCCTGCAGCCGCTGATCATCCGGCTGTCCGATGCGGAACGGACGCATCTCGCCCTCGCCGGCATCGCCTTGCCGACGCACGGCGCTCCTCTCAGACTGAACCTCAGCCTTGCTCGTCCTCCCGCACCGCTGGCCAGCCTGATCCAGGCGCGCACACCGCACTCGATGGCTCGCGCCACCGAGGCGCGTCTGCGTGACGGGGTGAGCTGCGACCTCAAGCTGCTCGAGATCAAGGGCCATGCGAGCACCGTGATCTCGTCGAGCGAGGTGATCGGACGGGTGCTCGAGACGGTGGCGCCCGAGGCGGTGGCGAGCGAGATCGCGCCGGGCCGGTTCGGCCTGCTGGGCTCGGCGGACACCGAAGCGAACCTGCTCTCGATCACCGATCTTCTGGAGCAGGCGCTGCGCAAGCAGGGGATCGAGGTCACCGTCGCCGGCCGACAGTTGAACCTGTCCATGGCGGGATTGACGCAGACCCAGGCGGCGCGTGCGCTGCGCCAGGCGCTTAACCTGTTCGCGCGCGGCGGGCCGTCCGCCCTGGACGGAGCGGGTTTCGGCGGCGGCCTCGCCGGCTACATCCGCCGCGCGGGAACCCAAGCCGCGACCCTGCGGCAGACGATCCGGAAGAACCAGTTCAAGCTGGTGTTCCAGCCGATCGTCTCCCTATACGACCTGTCGGTGCATCACTTCGAAGCGTTGATCCGGCCGGGCTCGGACGCCGGCAGCTCGGGGCACGGGCCCCAGGACTTCATCATGCTGGTAGAGACGCTGGGGCTTGCGGACGAGCTGGATCTGGAGGTTGCTCGCCTCGCCTGCGAGGCCGCCGACAAGTCCGAAGCCTCGGTCGCATTCAACGTCTCGGGGCAGTCGGTGCAGAGCTGCGGCTTCCGCGACCGTCTTGTTCGTCTCCTCTCTGCCAGTGCGGCGAGCAAGGCGGGTCGGATCATCGTCGAGATGACGGAGACCGCGGAGATCGAGAACGTCGAGGAAGCGACGCGGACTGCCGATGCACTGCGTTCGCTCGAAGTTCCCTTCTGCCTGGACGATTTCGGTGCCGGTGCGATCGACATCCGGCTGCTGCGTGAACTCAGGCCGAACATCGTCAAGCTCGACGGCTCCTACATTCCCGGCGTCGTGCAAGGTGGGCGGGAGCGGGCATTGATCGCCGGCATGGTCGAGATCGGGCGCGGGGCGGGAGCCGAGATCGTCGCCGAGCGCATCGAGACCAGAGCCGAAGCGGACGCACTGCAGGCGCTCGGTGTGCAATACGGGCAAGGTTGGCTGTTCGGACGGCCGCTGCCACTGCCGAACCCTCCCGGTGACCCTTCCGCCGCAACCGCGCCGCGCCGTCGCACCGGCCAAAAGGAGGATTGGGGCTAGCTCGCGACCTCTTCCTGCCGACCGTCCGGCCGCGGCGACGCGGCGGGTTCAGCCGGACGATTGGAAGGCTCCGGGAGTCATCGTCCTGACGATCGAGGCGTCGAGCTCCTCGTATCCGTGCAGGCGGACCGTCTGGTAGAGCTCCCGGCGCGTCTGCATCCGCTCGAGACGCGATGGGTGCCGCCGTCGCGCCGGATCGCCTCGAACAACTCCTGCTGCGCCTTGTTGGCGACCCGCAGCGAGCTGACCGGCCAGATCACCATGGCGTAGCCGACCTGCTGGAACTCGGATGCGGTGAAGAACGGCGTGCGGCCGAACTCGGTCATGTTGGCGAGCAGCCTGACGCCGGGCAGGCGCGGCGAACTCGCGAAACATCTCGGCGGTGTCGAGAGCCTCGGGGAAAGATCGCGTCGGCGCCCGCCTCCACGTAGAGCTTCGCGCGCGCCACGGCTCCGTCCACGCCCTCCGAGACGACCGCGTCGGTGCGGGCAATGACGAACAGGTCCCGCCCGGCCCGCACCGCGGCGGCGATCTTCGCCGCCATGTCGGCGGGAGCGGCCAGCCTCTTGTCGTTCAGATGGCCGCACTTCTTAGGCAGCAGCTGGTCCTCGAGGTGGACGCCGGCTGCGCCCGCCTCCTCGAAGCTGCGCACCATGTGCATGACGTTCAGCGCCTCGCCGTAGCCGGTATCGCCGTCGACCAGTACCGGCAGCATCGGGGCGCAAGCGACCTGGCGGATGAAGAAGGTGACCTCGTCGACGGTGATGATGCCGAGATCGGGGAGCCCCATCGACGCCCTCATCGCGGCTCCGGAGAGGCAGCAGGCCTCGAAGCCGGCGGCCCTGGCCTGCGGCGCGGCATGGCCGTTACGGGTGCCGGGGATCTGCAGGATCCCGGGCTGCTCGAGCAGCCGACGGAAGCGCAGCCCGGCGGCCTCGGGCGGGCTGCTCGGCGGCGATCAGGTAGGGCATGGGGATCTTCTTATGGACGATCGCCGAGTGCCACGAAGGCCCGATGCTCCGGGCCGACATAGCGCGCGGTCGGACGGATGCTCTTGTTGTCCTGCCGCTGCTCGATGACGTGCGCCGACCAGCCGGCGATGCGGGC
>CAXTNV010000016.1:26979-46132 GCA_964245755.1 uncultured Acetobacteraceae bacterium
TCTTGTTGTCCTGCCGCTGCTCGATGACGTGCGCCGACCAGCCGGCGATGCGGGCAATGACGAACAGCGGCGTGAACATCACCGTCGGCACACCCATCGCCTGATAGGACACCGCCGAGAACCAGTCCGGATTTGGAAACATGCGCGTGGCCGCCGCCATCACGGTCTCGATCCGTTCGGCGACCTGGAAGCGACCGAGCCATTCGCCCTCGACGCTGAGCTCCTGGGCGATCTGCTTGATCACGCCGTGGCGGGGATCCGACAGGGTGTAGACCGGGTGGCCGAAGCCGATCACCAACTCTTTGCGTTCGAGCCGGGCGCGTATGTCCGCCTCCGCCTCGTCGGGCGTGACGTAACGCTGCTGGATCTCGAGCGCCACCTCGTTGGCGCCCCATGCTTGGAACCGCGCAGCGCGCCGATGCCGCCGGCGATGGCGGGGTACAGGTCCGATCCGGTCCCGGCGACTACGCGCGCGGTGAAGGTCGAGGCGTTGAACTCGTGCTCGGCGTAGAGCACCAAGGAGGCGTGCATCGCCTGCACCCAGCTCTGTCGCGGCCGCTCGCCGTGCAGCAGATGCAGGAAGTGGCCCCCGATGCTGTCGTCGTCGGTCTCGATGTCGATGATGTCATAGCCGCGATAATGAAGGTCGTGGCCGTGCTCCCCGATATTGCACAGCACCACCTCGAGGAAGCGCGCTGCCCCAGGCATGGTCAGGATGCCGCCGCTCAGGATCCTGAACTTGTCGATATGGTCGCTGCGGGTCCAGGGCGTCGCAGCCTCGGAGATCTGGCCGCGCGCGTCATCGCCAAGCATCGCGCGGTCCATCGCTTCGATGGCGAGCTTGCCGGCACACCCGGGTGCGAACGCGTTGCACGACGAGATCTCCCCCTTGCGTGACCGTCGCGTCGCCGTGGTGACCCGCAGCGCCTGCTGCACCGACTGGTAGAGCACCGTTGTCAGCGGACACAGGATGCGCCAGCGCCGGGTCGCGCGCGCTCACCATCGGGTGGCGGTCGCTCCTCGGCGCGGATCGGCGGAGCTGTCGCGGCCGTTCTGCGCGAAGCAAGGCGCGGCAACTCATGTGCCCGGATGGTAGCGCCGCTCGGTGTGGCCGAGCAGCTGGGCCGGATAGAAATACACCTCGCGCAGCGCGCCGGTCGCGTAGCGGACCGCCTGGTCGTCGAAGTGCGGCGAAGTCGGATCGCCGCTCTCGCCGCCGGCGGTGACTGCGACCGCCCTCACCTTGTCGCCGAACTCGACCGCGGCGACGAAGCTGTTGCCCTCGTCGCCGTAGCGGCGTTTGACGCCGGGCCTGCGTGGTCCGCTGATCGATGCGAGCGAGCCCCACTGCGCCGAGGTGAAGCCGACCGGCAGGCTGGGCAGGGTGTCGGAAAACCGCGGCTCCAGCGCATCGTCGGCTCGCTGGAAGCGGTTGATCTGGCCCCACGGCGTGCGCCAGCTTCCGAAGTCGCGGGCGAGCCGGTCGCAGGCGGTCGCGAGCGCGCTGAGCTTCTGCATCGCCGTCGTGCGCGCCAGCACCGCGTCGTAGTCGGACAGGCTGTTGCCCGGCAGGGTCAAACCGGCCTCCTGCCACAGGGCATCGCCCCAGTACACCGCGATGCTGGTGGCGACGGAGCCGGCCGACCAGCGACGGTCCCAGCTCCGCAGCATTGCCACCGGCTCGGTCAGCCGCGCCCGCAGCGGGTTGTGCGGCGATGCGTGATCGTAGGCGGCCAGCAGGCGAGGGATCAGGATGTCGAAGCCGGGCTGGCCGGCATCGTAGGCGGCCGCCACCAGCGACTGCAGGGTGAAGTCGGTTCTGCCCTGCAGCAGCGCCACCGCATGCAGGCCGCGCACGTTCTCGCCGTAATCGTCCATGTAGCGGGGAAACGCGTCGCGTCGCGGGCTCGCCGGCCCCGATGCGGAGTACGGCCAGTCGTTGGTGTTCTGGATCCAGCCGGTGCTCGGATTGAGCAGGTGCGGCGCCTCGTCCAGTGCGTGCAGGCCATGCCAGTCGGTGAGCGGGTCGGCGCCGTCCACCGGGCGCGAATAGTCGATGCGGTCGTCGCGGCGCGGGATGAACTGCGGGTGCAGGTAGGCGATGTCGCCGTCCGCGTCGGCGTAGACCGTGTTGTTGGACGTGTTCGCCTTCAGCTGCATCACCTTCATGTAGGCGCGGTAGTCCCGCGCCTTGGTCAGCCCGAAGGACTGCTCCAGAGCCGGCACCGGCCTGAACATCATGGCTTCGCTGATCCAGCGGCCATCTCCGGTGCTGCCGACGATCGGGCCGTGCCCGGTCCTGTAGACGGTGAAGCTCCTCGACCCGAGGCCGCCCGCAGCAGTCCGGAACGACAGAGTGACCGCCGAAGGCTGCACCGGCCGCAGCGCGTCACCGTAGCGGTATGACAGTCGGCCCCCCTGACGCACGATGGTCTCCACGAACTGGTCGACGGCGTCGGCGTGGCTCGAGGTGTGCATCCAGCCCACGCGGTCGTTGAAGCCCTGATAGATGAAGAACTGGCCCCAGGTCACCGCACCGTAGCAGTCGAGCCCGGCGTCACTGGTCATCTGCAGTTCGGAGCGGAAATAGAACGAGGTGTGCGGGTTGATCAGCAGCAGGGCACGGTGGTTGCTGGTGTTGGACGGGGCGACGGCGATGCCGTTGGATCCGGTCGGCTCGAGCGCGTCGAGCGCCCGCGGCGGGTCGAGCTGCGCGAAGCCGGGCAACCCGTAGAAGCGCGCGAGCTCGGGGAGCGGGATGCGCTCGATGTCGCCGCCGATGCTGCCCTCGGTGAAGGCCAGCGCCATCCACGGCTCGAAGTGCCGGATCACCCTGGGCGTGACCGCGCGGTGGGTCGCCAGATAGTAGTTCAGGCCATCCGCCCAGGCATCCATCAGCGCCCTGAGCCAGGCCGGGCTGCTCACGTACCTGGCACGCAGGTCGTCCGGATCGACATACAGCCTCGCCCGCAGGTCCTGCGCCAGGGCGCGCTCGCCCTCGGCTTCACTGAGCCGGCCCAGCGCCGTCAGGTAGTTCATCTCGATCCGTGCGAAATCGTCTTCCGCCTGGGCGTAGATCATCCCGAATACCGCCTGCGCGTCGGTATGGCCGTGGACGTGCGCGATGCCCCAATCGTCCCGCGTGATGGTGACGTGCGCCGCGATCCGCGCGAGGCGGGCAAGCGGGTCGCCGGCGGGGAGCGCCTGCGTGGTGACGAGGCCGGCCAGGCCGAGCACGAGTGCGATCCGTCGCAGGCGCAGCATCGAGCCATCCGCGCGCGCTCGCCAAGCCGGGTTATGCTGTGCCAGCGACGACATGGCGCGCCTCAGCCGTAGAGGGGTGACGGGCTCATGAGGTCAGCCTGCACCGGCCGCATCGTCCCGGCCAGCCTTGCGCCACCACGCCCGCTTCGCTGCGCCTGCCGAAGCACGCGACCACCGCGCCGGTTGCGTAGCAGCGGCAGCGAAATCCCACCGCGTTCAGCCGGAATAGTCCGCCTCCAGCTCCAGGATCCGGCTCGCGATGAAGGCGTGGACCAGCGGCGCCCGTCGCCGTAGATCCGTCGATCCGCCCGGCCCGTCGCTGGGGAACACCACGTTCCGGCCGTCGATGAGGGCGCGCTCGACCCTGTCGAAGGCCTCGCTGATGGTCTGGAAGATCCCGTTGGAGCGCCAGTCTTCGTCGCAGAAGAAGGCCGAGGGTTCGACTCCCAGGTGCCACCGCGTCGGCATGCCGACCACGTTTGGCTCGGCTCGCATCGCGGCGGCCTGGCTGTTCGGGCTGACCCGCTGCATGTTGTCGTCGAGGACGAACACGGTGTCGGGCATCCCGCGCACCATGTCCGACGTAATCTGCTTGATCCGTAGAACGCGACCTAGCCTAGCCATGACGTCTTCCTGCCATCCGGCACCCGGCTCAGCCTAGCGCCATCGGTGGCGGACGAGATGCATTTTGTTAGCGCTGAAGCTTCCGGCGCAGGTTGGAGGGTCCGCATGGCAGCCTACCGCTTCAGCCTGATCCTGTCGCTGCTGCTGGGCGGCTGCAGTGCCGGGCCGCACGATCCGGCGCCGGCGGCGGGATGGGTCGATACCAGGATGTATTTCGGCCTTGGGCCCGCCGACCAGCCGTCACGGGGGATCGATGAGGCCGGGTGGCGCGGCTTCCTCGACCGCGAGGTGACGCCACGCTTCTCAAGCGGCCTCACGGCGATCGCGGCCTACGGGCAATGGCGGGGGCCTCGCGAGGCCGCACCGGAGCGGCTGCGATCCATGATCCTGGTCATCGACTACCCTGACACGGCGGAGAACCGCGGCAGGATCGAGGCGATCCGGCTGGCCTGGAAGCGACTGACCGGCGACCAGTCGGTGCTGCGGGTCACGCAGCCGGCTGACATATCCTTCTAGAGCTTCGGGCTTCTATGCCGCGGTGTCGCTGACCGGCATCGACGCCTCCGGCCAGCTAGGCATCTGCACGGCCGGTGCCGCTGGCTTGGCCGTACGGCGCTGCCAGACGATCGCGAACAGCAGCAGCCCGAAGCCGAGCACGAGGCACAGCGCATAGAATGTTTGGGCCGAAGGATAGGCCGCGAGCAGTCCGGCGCAAAGGTACATCATGGGGTTGGAAACCACGAACACCGGCAGCGTCGACCGCCCGATCCGGCCCAGCCACCGTTCCAGCAGGAGCCGTCCCTGGGCGGTCATCGAGCGGTAGAGCGCCATCATGCAGCACGCCAGCAGCAGCGCGTGGGCGATGCGCAGCGGCCCGAGCGTCAGCTTGTCGCCGAGCGGCACGGCACCGCTCCGTCCGAGCCCGATCTGCAGCTCCGCCGGTATCATTCCGCGGTGCGCCGCGAGCTTGAATGCCAGCGCCGCAGCGAGCAGCAGCAGGTAGACCATGAGGGCAACTCGTCCCGCCGGCAGGCGCTCCAGCACGTTGAAGCGCGCCGCGACCATTCCCAGCAGGAACAGGAACTGCCACGCCAGCGGATGGAAGTACCAGGTCGGCAGGCCGATGCGGGCCGTGCTGACCGTGCCGGTGACCGCCAGCAGCCAGAGTCCGGCAGAGACCGCGACCGTGGCGCGTGGTGCGTGCCGCAACCCGTAGAGCTGCAGCGGCGCCACGACCAGCAGCAGGGCGTACAGCGGCAGCACGTCGTGGTAGGCCGGCGTCCACTGCAGCGTTGCCATTGCGCGCAGCACGAAGCCGGGTTCCGTGAACACGTAATGCGCCATCTGGAACGAACCGGCATTGTGGCAGGCGTAAGGGATGCAGAGCCCGATGACCACGGCGCTCGCGATCGTCATCAAGAGGTTGCACGCCAGCAGCAGCCCCGAGCGGCGCAACGACTTGACCCAGCTCGCGACCAGTCCGGCGCGGTCGAGCAGCCGACCGTAGGCGAGCGCGAAAGCATAACCCGAGCACAGCACGAAGATCTCGGCGGCCGAAGATAGCCCGAGCGGGGTGAGGCTGAAACTGTGGACCTTCGAGAGGCCTTCGTCATGCGCGACCAGGGCGAAGTGGTTCAACGTGATCGCCAGCAGGGCATAGCCGCGATACAGGTCAAGGAAAGGCTGCCGAGGTTTCGGGACGACGGCTGTGCTGCACGGATCGCGGGCACCGTCCCGGTGGGTGTTCGGCATCGTGTGCTCCGGCGTCGAGATGGAGGTCGTGGATGTGGCGCAAACCGCCGAGCCGAGGCGCATCTGGCTTCCGTGCCTCATCACGCCGAAGTTCGAATACGATGCTTGTCCGTAATGAACATAGCCAATGTTCGAAATCGTTTCCACTTCAATATGAGATTGACCACGACCCCGCCGGGTGATCGCGCAGGAGCGCCCGCGGCGGCAACCCGGCGGGGACGGCTGGCCGAAAATCAAGCGATGCGGAGCTCCCGAGGCAACCCGCGCCGCCGGACGGACTTCCGCCCGCATGCACACGACAGCACTCTCCTTCATCGAAGCCGCACTGTCGGCGCTCGAACGCGCGCTGCACGAACGCGGCTCCGAGCTGCGCAACGTCCAGCTGGCGACGCTATCGGCAGACGGACGCCCCGGTCTCAGGACGCTGGTGCTGCGCGGCTTCGAGCGCTCGCCGGGCCGTGCCGAGATGCACACCGACGCGCGCGCGGCCAAGGCGCGCGACATCGCGCATGCGCGCCAGGTCACCCTGCTGGCCTGGTCCTCCGCCGACCAGCTGCAGATCCGTCTGGAGGGAGAGGCCCGCCTGCACCGCGACGATGAGGTAGCCCGTTCCCGCTGGGAGGGGCTCTCGCCCAACGCGCGCAACAGCTACGGACTGCGTGCAGTACCAGGGACGCCGATCGTCGATCCAGACGATCAGTCTCACCTGCCGCCCGACCAGCAGTTCCTGCAGTTCGGCGTCATCCTGGTCTCGCTGACCGACCTCGACGTGCTCCGCCTGGAACCCGAGGGCAGCCAGACCCGTGCCAGCGGTCGCTTCACGGCCTCCGGCATCGACGCGCACTGGAGCGGCCCCTAGGGATCCCGAACCGCAGGGACGCCGGACCATCTATCCAAGGTGATGGCCTGCCTGTCCGCGGAGGCCCCGTGCGCGCGGGAACACGCAGTGCCATGCACGCGCCATCGCGGTAACCATTCCCGTGGCCTTGACGAATGAGGCATCATGACGTCGATCGTGATGCGCGGGGCCAGTCTGCCGGTGACGTTGCCGCCGCCGTCCTCGCGCGCGGTGTTCCGGCACCGCGCATTTCCAGGAGGCTGCATGGCCGGTAGCGACTGGGGTGCGCTGATGGCAGCCGCGCAGTCCGGCGACGCCGCCGCCTATCATCGTCTGCTGGTCGAGATCGGCGGGTGGCTGCGACGCTATTACGCCCGCAGGCTGCCGCCTGGCACGACCGAGGACGCCGTGCAGGACACCCTGCTTGCCATCCACGAGAAGCGGCACACCTTCGATCCGTCAAGGCCGTTCGAGCCCTGGTTGGCAGCGATCGCCCGCTACAAGTGGATCGACCGGCTGCGTGCACGCAGTGCCGCGCCGACCGAGGCGTTGAGCGACGCGCTTCCCGTCGGCGATCACGGCGATGCGGTGACCAGCGCATGGTCGCTGGAGCGTCTTCTCGACGAGATCAAGCCGGCGCAGGCTACGGTGATCCGCCTGGTCAAGCTGCAGGGCCTCAGCATCGAGGAGGCATCGGCGCGCACCGGCCAGTCCATCTCGCTGGTGAAGGTGAACATCCACCGTGGACTCGGACGCTTGGCCTCCATCGTGCGCGGGCGATCCGATGCAGAGTGACCGGCTCATCCGCCAGCTCGTCCACGAGCTGAAGCCGATCCGCCGCCGGAGCGCGCGCCTCGAGGCTCTGGCGCTGGCGTCGCTGTTCATGGTCGAGCTCGTGCTGTTCCTGGGGCTCGGCGCAATGCGACCCGACATGCCCGTGGCGATGCATGCGCCCTCGTTCTGGTGGAAGCTCGGCAGCCTCGGCCTGATCGCCCTGGTCGGCGTCACCGTCGCGGTCGGCTCCCTCGATCCTTCCCGCTCGCCGCGCTCCGGCCTGCGCTGGCTGATGGCAATCATCGCCGTCTGCCTGGCGATCGGCTGGGGGATCGACGCCTCCCGCGACGGGATGCCCGAGCTCGCGGCGCGACTGAACTGGCCGGACGGGCTGCGCTGCGTCTCCAAGATGGTGCTTCTGTCGATCCCGGCGGCCTTCGGTCTCGGCTTGCTGATCCGCCGGGGCGCAGCCACGGACCGCGGGGGCACCGCGCTCGCCGCCGGGATCGCCGCCGCCGCCTGGGGCGCCTTCGTGTTCGTGTTCGCGTGTCCGCACGACGATCCGCTGTACATCGCGCTCTGGTACGCTCTCGGGTGCGGCATCGTCACGCTGGCCGCGCGCCTCGTCCTGCCCCGGCTCACGCGCTGGTAGCGGCGGCCCGGCACCGGTTGCACCGTGCCCGGGCCTTGGGTAAGAACAATTCGAGTGGTGACCCCATGCATATGCAACCGAGGCCCGTTGCGGTCGCTGTGTGCTGTCGTGGCTGCGGCAAGAGACCTCCGGATCCGCTTCGGTAATGGTCCGCCTCACCAAGTCTTATTCCAACTAAGCTTCACGGAAATTTAATAAAGGGTGCAATTACTGGTGTCTGATCGAAGAAGCATGCCGGGACCTGCAGGCGGAGTGCCCTTGAGCGTCCGGGTGTGCCTGTTTCTGTCCCTCCTCGTACTCGCTGTGCCGGTGTTCTCGGTATCCATGCCGCCGCTGCTCGACTACCCCAACCATTGGGCGCGGCTGTGGCTGCTCTCCGGCGGGATCGACCGGCCCCCGATATCGCACATGTACGAGCTGGTCTGGAGCAACTCCTGGAGCAACATCGGCATCGACCTGCTGGGTGTCAGCGTCGGTCGATTGGTCGGCGCCCCGGTACTGGGTCCGGTCCTGCTGCTGGCCTCGGCGATCCTGCCGCCGCTCGGCGCAGCGATGCAGAACCGTGCCACGTTCGGCGGCTGGCACTGGTGGCAGGCCGGCTTCGCGGTGCTCGCGCTGACGACGACCTTCCTCGCCGGTTTCCTGAACTTCCAGATCAGCCTCGGCTTCGCGCTGCTCGCCGGCGCGCTGGAGCCGGCACTGGCTCGGCGCCCCGCTGCGGCGGCCTTCGCGGTTCGCGCCGTGCTCGCCGGCCTTATCCTGGTATCGCACCCGATTCCGCTGATCGCCTACGCGGCGGTGATCACCGGCTTCGCCTACGGCCCGCGCTGGATCCCCGACGCCCTCGACCGGCGCGCCGTCCGCCTGCTGCTGGCGGCGGTGGCGGTGGCGGTGCCGGTCGTCCTGATCATGGTGCTGGCGCCGCATCCGCCGGGCACCGACAACGGCAGCCTCGGCGAGACCGACTGGTCAAGGGCGCTGAGCCCGATCAAGAACCGCTGGGACCTGATTTCCGCGTTCCGCACCTACAACCTAAAGATCGACCTGCTGGTCTCGGCGCTCTGGGCGGTCCCCGTGCTGTGGGCGCTGCTGGTGCGCAAGATCCAGCTTCATGCCGGCCTGCTGATGGTGGGGGCGGTGCTCGCGGTGCTCTCCCTGCTGGTTCCGGATACCCTGGGGGGCGCGTTCTGGATCACGCCGCGCTTCTCCATCATGGGGTTCCTGATCATGACCGCCGCGGTGCGGCCGACCGTCATGACATCGCATCGCGGCGCCGCGGTGCTGGCCGCGGCGTTGCTGGCGCTCGGCGTCGGCCGCACCACCTGGGTGACGCGGATCTGGCACCAGCGCGAGGCCGATATCGCGTCGGTGACGCGGGCGTTGCGGCACGTCCCGCCCGGGGCGGCGGTGATGCCGGTGGTGCACGAACTCGAGGATCCGCATGCGGCACCGCTCGGTCGCTACTTCGGCGGCTTCCTCCCCGCCTTCTGGCACGACGTGACGCTGGTGCTGCCGCAGCGCCATGCTTTCGTGGCAACGCTGTTCGCCGAGCGTGGACTGCAGCCGGTGCAGCCGCGGCAGGCCTGGAGCGACATCGCGGCCGGCGCTGTGAACGTGGTCTCGTTCAACAAGATGCTGGATCCTGCTTGGCTGGTGGAGAAGCACGTTCCGTACGCGCTGCACTGGCGTCGGTTCGACTACATCCTGCTCGAGAACGCCGACCTCCCCGACAAGCACGGTCCCGACCCCGCTCTGCCGGAGCTGCGCCTCGTTGATGACGAGGGCTTCGCGCGGCTCTACCAGGTGCGCCACGACATCGCGCAGCGCTAGGGCGGCAGTCATCGAGAAGATCCCGTATGGGACCCGGTGTGGGCGAGGGGCGGAGGATGAACCGGTGGCGGCTTCTACCTCGCGGCATCGGTGATCAGCTCCTTGATCCGACCTGCCAAGACCTCCACCGCGAATGGCTTGGTCAGCACGTGCATGCCGGCGGCGAGGTGGCCGTGGCTGAGCACGGCGTTCTCCGCGTAGCCGGTGATGAACAGCACCTTCAGCTCCGGCCGTAACGCCCGCGCCGCATCGGCGACCTGTCGGCCGTTCATGCCGCCTGGCAGGCCTACGTCGGTGATCACTAGGTCGATGCGCCCGTTCGATTGCAGGATCTTCAGCCCTGACGCGCCGTCGGATGCTTCCAACGCCGCTTAGCCGAGCTCCTCCAGCACGTCGGTGACCAGCATGCGCACGGTCGGCTCGTCGTCGATGACCAGCACCGCCTCGCCCAGCCTGAACGCGGTGCCTCGGCCAGGTCGTTCGGCTCGATCGCGACGTCGGCCGTTCCGGGATGCCCTGGCAGGTACAGACATTCCATCGCGCCGTGGCCGAACTCGGAGTAGATGCGCGTCTGACCGCCGGACTGCTGCGCAAGACCGTAGATCATCGACAGGCCGAGCCCGGTGCCCATGCCGATTGGCTTGGTCGTGAAGAAGGGATGGAAGGCCCTGCGTAGCACCTCCGCCGTCATCCCGGCTCCGGTCTCGCTGACGCAGAGCGACAGGTACTGCCGGGGCGACAGGTCGCGCTCCCGTGCCGTGCGCGCGTCAAGCCACTTGTTGCAGGTCTCGATGGTGAGCCGCCCGCCATCGGGCATGGCGTCGCGGGCGTTGACGCACAGGTTGAGCAGCGCGTTCTCGAGCTGGTTCGGATCGGCCAGCGTGGTCCACAGCCCGGCCGCGCCGATCACCTCAAGCTCCACCTTGAGACCGATCGTGCGACGGATCAGCTCCTCCATCCCCAGGATCAGGCGGTTGACGTTGGTGGGCTTGGGATCGAGCGTCTGCCGGCGGGAGAAGGCCAGCGGGCGGTGGGTGAGGGCGGCCGCCCTCCGAGCTGCTCCCTGAGCCGCAGTGACGTAGCGCTCGACGTCGATCAGCCGGCCCTGCACCACCCGCGTCTGCATCAACTCCAGGCTGCCGGTGATCCCGGTGAGCAGGTTGTTGAAATCGTGCGCCAGCCCGCTGGTCAGCTGGCCGACCGCCTCCATCTTCTGGCTCTGGCGCAGCCGGTCCTCCGCATGCTGCAGGTCCTCCGCCTGCTTCTTCTCCGACGTGATGTCGCGGCCGTAGGCGTACACCACGTCGCGGTCGATCGACGTGTGCCAGGAGATCCAGCGCGAGCTGCCGTCGCGGTGCAGGTATCGGTTCTCGAAGCTGGTGAGGTCGCGAAGCGAGGCGGTCTCGAGCGCGCCCTGGGTGATGCCGGCGTCCTCGGGGTGGATAAAGTCTAGGAAGCTGCGACCGACAACCTCTCCCGGCGGATGGCCGAGCGTGATCGTCCAGACCGGACTCACCTCGCGGAAGATGCCGTCGGTGCCGAGGGTGACCAGCAGGTCGCGCGAATTCTTCCAGACCCGGTCGCGCTCGGCCGTGCGTTCCTCGACCTGACGCTCGGGATCGAGGTTGAGGGCGAGCAGCTCGGCCTCGGCTGCCGCGGTCTGCAGGGCAGTCCACATACGATCCACCACGCTGCGCAGGAACGTCAGGTCCTCCTCGGGCCAGCTCCTGGGGCGGTCGTCGGTGACCAGGATCATGCCGACCAGGCTGCCCGCTTCGAGCAGGGGAAGGTTGACGAAGGCGGCTACCTCCGGCCGGGCTAACATCTCGGTGGGTCCGGCCGTGCTCGACCACCACCGGGATGCCCTGGTGCAGCCGGTCGGCGTAGCTGCCGTAGTCAGACAGCCGCTGCGGGCCCACCAGCGATACCAGGTCACGGTCGCGCCGCCAGGGCTTGAGCACCGTGGCCGCGTCGCCGTCCGGATGGATGACGCCCTAGGCGGCGGCGTCGTTGTAGATCATGACGCCGTCTTCGCCCCGGAGCATCACCATCGGCACCGCCGAGTGGACGACGATGCCCACCGCAGTGACTAGGCTTTGCGGCGAGCTATGCAGTGCGCCGAGCGAGGTCGCCGATCAGTCGTGCCGGGCGATCAGCATTCCCAGCTCGCCACCCCCGGCAAGGAAACACGGCGCCACGTCCCGATCATCGGCCATGCGCTACTCGCCCGGCAGCCGGCGCGGCCAGCCTGTTCGCCCGGAGACCGCATCGACCGGCAGGCAGGACTGCTGTCCGGGTTGCGTCCGCGACATGTGACACTCCAGCGCGCAGCCACCTCTACGCCCGGGCTTCAAGCGCATCTGCAGGACCGCCTCGCTCCCGCCGGCCGACCGCTTTTCAGCTACAATCACGAAACGGGATGTTCGAACTGCGAGATGAGGTGAAGATGAGAAAGCTAACGCGGCTCGCGGCTCGCGGCTCTAGGCAAAGGTGGAGGCGGCGCTCAGCATCACTCCGGCATTCTGCATTAACCGGCTCCGGTGCTGCACGGCATCCTGACCGCCGGGTCGGCGGTTAACGATTGCGCCGACGTGCTGCCCATGTTCCTTCCGTCGCCGCAGGTTGCGGCACCGGCCCACGCTTCCAGGGCGGTCGCGCCGATCGCGCGGAAGCAGGATCGGAGACAGGGTCGTGAACACGACCAATTCCGGCCCTCCAATGCCAAGGCCGGCCTGCCGCGAGACGTTGATCCGCCCCGACGCCATCGCTCGCAGCATCCCGCTCCAGACCAGGTGGTCGACAACCCGGACCTGCGCGAGGTCACGACGACTCCGCTCGCGAACCGAGTCTGACCGAACTCGCGCCGGCAAGCCGGTCCTGGTGTAGCTGTCACTGCGCGAGCCTCGCCGGGATGGCGGACGCACAGGGCTCATACGGCGACGGCGAGGTTCTTCCGCACGCCATCGGCGGTGGGTGACGCGGCAGGCGTGCTGCCCTGCGCGATCGAGTTGCGCCTCAGGGCCTCCATCATGTCGCGATTGATGTCGATCAATGGTTCGACCGGCAGGTCGCGTCCCATCGCGGCGATGCTGTACGACATCGACCAGCTGCCGACGCTGACCAGATCCTTCTTGAGGATCGGCGGCAGGCCGTTGTTGGACATGCCGACATCCGTAAGCAGAAGCGACCAGAGGCGATGGTTGCGGCCCAGTGCCGCCACGCGTTCCCGTGCTTCTCGGGCGCTCTCGAGGAGCTCGTTGACGAAGGCGAACGCTGCCGCCTCGATATCGCGCGGTGCCAGCGCCTTTCCCGCACTGCGGTCATACTGCTTCGATCCGTAAGACATCTAGACGGTCGCTTCCGGGTCTGAGAGTGCCTGTGCTGGCGGAACAGGGAGGCCGGGCGCTGCTGCGGCCCGGCCGGGGGGGTGGGGGGGACCGGGGGGGGGGGGCGGGGGGGCGCCGGCCCTTCTGCTTAGCGGAACAGGGAGAGGATGGACTGGGACTGCGAGTTCGCGATCGAGAGCGACTGGATCGCAAGCTGCTGCTTGGTCTGCAGCGAAGTCAGCTTCGCACTCTCGGCGGACAGGTCGGCGTCGGTCAGGGCGCCAACGCCAGAAGTGAGCGAGTCGCTCAGATCGGACGTGAAGGTCTGCATGCCGGTGATCTGCGTCGTGGAGTTGCCGAGCGTGCTGGCGATGCTCGTCATCTTGTTGATCGCGCCCTGGATCATCGTGATCGCGGACTGGCTGGAGGAGAGCGCGCTGATCGTGCCGATGCCGGTGACGTTGCTGGTGCCGGCGCCGATGCCCTGGCCGGTCACGTCCACCGAACCGTCGGTCTGCACGACCGCGTTGTAGCCGTTGGCGTTCATCGCGTTGACGAGGTCGCCGATCATCCCGTTGGAGGTCTCCGTGGCGGTGGCGACCTGCACTACGACGGTCTTGTTGGTGGCGCTGTTCGCCGTGGTGGTGTTCTGGCCGGAGGCATCGAACTCGAACGTCGTCGTGGTGCCGTCGCCGTTGGTGAGCACGACGTTCTTGCCGTTGGCAAAGCTGGTGCTCGCCAAGCTGGACGTCAGGGCGATGTTGACGCCGGTGGCGCCCGCGCCGAGCACGCCCTGGACGACGGACGTGCCCGCGGTGCCGGTGCCGCTCGCGAGCACGGTCATGTTCGCCGAGTTCATGTTGCTGGTCAGGCCCAGTGCGTCGGTCAGCGACTTCGCGCCCACCGTGGTTGCCGACGCCTGATTGCCGACGCTCAGGGTGGTTCCCTGCAGTCCGTCGACGACCGACAGGCTGTTGCTGGTGACAGAGGAGCCCGCATCACTGGCTGTCGTGAGGATGTTGACGCCGTTGAAGGTCGAGTTGCGGGCGTAGGTGTTGATCTCGTTCAGCGCGTTGGCCACCTGGGTCTGCATCGTGGAGGTGGTGATGCCGGTCTGGCCGGCGAGGGTCACGGAGCTCTGCAGGGTCTGCAGGGTGGAGAGGATGTTCTGCGAAGCCGAGGACGCCGTGCTGACCACCTGGGCGCCGAAGGAAAGGCTGTTGGAGACGGCGGCGAGACCGGAGATGTTGCCGTCCATCTGCTGCGCGATCGCGTAGACGGCCGGGTTGTCGGAGGCAGAGCCGACCGCAAGGCCGGTGGAGACCTCGTTCTGCGCCTGGGTCAGCTGGCTGTTGGTCATTCGAAGCGACTCGAGCGCCGCCATCGAGGCATTGTTGGTGTTGATCGAGAAGGCCATGGGTTTTCTCCGTTCTGGCTGTAGTGGCTGTTTGCCGGGAACAGAAGAGCATCAAAAAGTTACGAAATCGTTGACGTCCGATCGCCTGCGCGCTGGCTGGTCACCCGCTCGCTGGTAATTCCTGTGCTGATCGCCGAGAAAACCGCGTTCTCGTGGGCGACGATGCGGCGGGCGATCTTCAGTGCCCTGTAGCATTCGCCGGCGCGTGCGGCACGCAGGGCCTCGCCGAGCAGGCGGCGCGCCGTGGGCGAGGTGGTCTCGCATCGGAACATCTCGATGAAGTAGGCCGCCTCTTCGAGCGCGACCGCACGCTCCTCGGCCTCACCGACATAGGCGGTCTGGAGCGCAAAATAGATATGGCTGGCGGCCGTCCTGACCTCGCTCGGCGCCATGATCTGGCGACCGAACAGGAAGCGGGCCTTGTTGGTGAGTCGGATGTCGGCGCCGGTGACGAAATGGATGCCGGCTCCGTTGATGACCAGCTTGTCCCCGGCGGTCAGGCGCAATCCGAGTCCAGCCATGATGGGCGCTCCGGTTTTCGTCGTTCAGGGGTGATTTTCACCGCAGCCGATCCTGCTCGCGAATGGTTAAGTCGGGGTTAAGCCGGGTCACCGGCATCCAGTCGACATACCTCAGGGTTTCCTGCACAGTTCGGCACCATCATGTCGTCCTACGCAAACCTGCTTCCCGGTGATCCGGCACCCTGGTTCCGCCAGCGCTGCACGACACCGCAGGGCAGCTTTACCTTCGACATGTCGGCCGGCCGGATCGTGGTCCTGTTCTTCTTCGGCTCCTGCCTGGACGCGAGCACAGCGGCGGAACTCGCGCGGATCAGGGCGAGCCGCGCGATGTTCGACGGTGGCGCGGCGAGCTTCTTCGGCGTGAGCGCGGAGCCGAGGGACGAGCTCGAGGCGGCCCTTGCAGAGGATGTGCCGGCGCTGCGCTTCTTCTGGGACGCGGACGGCACCGTCGGCCGCCTGTATGGTGCTCGGCCGCTGCGTCCGGAGGTGGCCCTGCCGCTGCGTTCACGCTGGGTGGTGCTCGACCCGATGCTGCGGGTTCTTGGGGTGCTGGAGCAGGCGCCCGGCGCCGCCACACAGGTGTTGCAGGCTCTGCGTCAGCTGGTGCCGATGACGCTGCATCGTGCCGAGGGTGCGGCACCGCTCCTCTCGCTGGACAACGTGTTCGAGCCTGAATTCTGCAGGCGCCTGATGAACTACTACGATGCCAGCGACAGCGTCGCCTCCGGCGTCTTCACCGAAGACCGGCACGGTCGATCGACCGCGTTCACCGACCCAGGTTTCAAGCGGCGGCGCGACTGCACGCTGCGCGACCCCGAGCTGGTGCAGCAGGTGCAGGCGCGGATCATCCGACGCATCGTGCCCGAGATACGCAAGGCGTTCCAGTTCGAGGCGTCGCGGCTCGAGCGCCTGATCGTCGCCTGCTACGACTCCGTCGATCGGGGTTGCTTCGGGGCGCATCGCGACAACACGGTCAGTGCGACGGCGCATCGTCGTTTCGCCGTATCGATCAACCTCAACGACGACTTCGAGGGCGGCGCGCTGAGCTTCCCGGAGTTCGGGGCTCGCTTGTATCGACCCGCCGCCGGCGGCGCGGCGATCTTCTCCTGTTCTCTGATGCATGCGATATCGCCGGTGTCGCGAGGCCGGCGCTATGCCTGTCTGCCGTTCGTCTATGACGACGCAGCGGCGAAGATCAAGCGAGCCAACCGCGCCGCCGTAGACGAGGTGGCGCCGACGGCCTGACGATCCCGGAGGATCGGTCTTGCCGCTTCCTTGCGATCGTTGGGGTCGATCACCACCTCTCGGTTCTGCGAGCGGATGGTCGCGTTGCCTGATGAGGGACGCAGCTGACCGTTCGTCCACTCAACACGTCGCCTATGAAGAGGGACATGAAGATGGACATGGACAAGTTCACGGAGCGCTCGCGCGGCTTCCTGCAGGCCGCGCAGACGATCGCCATCCGCGAGTTCCACCAGCGGCTCACGCCGGAGCATCTGCTGAAGGCGTTGCTCGACGATGAGGAAGGTGCGGCGGCCGGGCTGATCCGGGCGGCCGGGGGACAGCCGCAAGCGGCCAAGGCTGCGGTCGAGGCAGAGCTGAGCCGTCAGCCGAAGGTGCAGGGCGGCGGGGCTGGGCACCCGCAGGCGACACCCGAGCTGGTGCGTCTTCTCGATGCGGCGCAGCAGGCGGCGGCGAAGGCCGGCGACAGCTTTGTAGCGCAGGACCGGCTGCTGGTGGCGGTGTTGGGCTCCGACGGACCCGCGGCGCGGGCACTGGGTGCGGCCGGGATCAGCGCGTCGTCGCTGGAGCGGGCGCTGGAGGAAATCCGGCGGGGCCGCAAGGTGACCAGCGAGAACGCCGAAGCTGGATTCGATGCGTTGAAGAAGTATGCGCGCGACGTGACCGAGGTTGCGCGTGTGGGCAGGCTCGATCCGGTCATCGGACGCGACGAGGAAATCCGGCGCACCATCCAGGTGCTCGCGCGCCGGACCAAAAACAACCCGGTGCTGATCGGCGAGCCCGGCGTCGGCAAGACCGCGATCGTCGAGGGTCTGGCGTTGCGCGTCGTCAACGGCGACGTGCCGGAGGCGCTCAAGGGCAAGCGCTTGATGGCGCTCGATCTGGGCGCGCTGGTGGCGGGTGCCAAATTCCGCGGCGAGTTCGAGGAGCGGCTGAAGGCGGTGCTCAAGGAGATCGAGTCCGCGAACGGCGAGGTGATCCTGTTCATCGACGAGATGCACACCCTGGTCGGAGCGGGCCGTGCCGACGGCGCCATGGACGCCTCGAACCTGCTCAAGCCCGAGCTGGCGCGGGGAACCCTGCACTGCATCGGCGCGACCACGCTCGACGAGTATCGCAGATACATCGAGAAGGATGCGGCGTTGGCCCGCCGTTTCCAGTCGGTCTACGTGGGCGAGCCTTCGGTAGGCGATACGATCTCGATCCTGCGCGGGCTGAAGGAGAAGTACGAGCTGCATCACGGGGTGCGGATAACCGACGGGGCGCTGGTCGCGGCGGCGACGCTGTCGAACCGCTATATCACCGACCGCTTCCTGCCGGACAAGGCGATCGACCTGATCGATGAGGCGGGCAGTCGGTTGCGCATGCAGGTGGACAGCAAGCCGGAGGCGCTCGACGAGCTCGACCGGCGGTTGATCCAGCTCAAGATCGAGCGGGAGGCATTACGTCGCGAGGACGATGCGGCATCGCGGGACCGCCTTGGCAAGCTGGAGGTCGAGCTCGCCGATCTCGAGGAGCGTTCGGGCGCACTGAGCGCCACCTGGGTCCGCGAGAAGGACCGGGTCAACGTGTTGCAGAAGCTCAAGGAGCGGCTCGACCAGGCGCGTTCGGAGACGGAGGTCGCACAGCGTCGAGGTGATCTCGGCCGTGCATCCGAGCTGATGTACGGCGTCATCCCAGCCCTGGAGAGCGAGATCGCCTCGACCACGGAGGAGTCGCAGGAGGGCGGACATCTGGTCAACGAGGCAGTGACCGAGGAAGGCATCGCCTCCGTCGTCTCGCGCTGGACCGGCGTCCCGGTGGACCGCATGCTGGAGGGCGAGCGGGCCAAGCTGGTGCGCATGGAGGACGAGCTGCGTCGGCGGGTGATCGGGCAGGAGGATGCGCTGCGTGCGGTCGCACATGCGGTGCGTCGGGCGCGAGCCGGATTGCAGGACCCGAACCGGCCTATCGGCTCGTTCCTGTTCCTGGGTCCGACCGGCGTCGGCAAGACCGAGCTGACCAAGGCGCTGGCAGAGTTCCTGTTCGATGACGACAAGGCTTTGCTGCGCGTCGACATGAGTGAGTTCATGGAGAAGCACGCGGTGGCGCGTCTGATCGGCGCGCCACCGGGTTATGTCGGCTATGATGAGGGTGGCGTGTTGACCGAGGCGGTGCGTCGCCGTCCGTTCCAGGTGATCCTGTTCGACGAGGTCGAGAAGGCGCACCCGGATGTCTTCAACATCCTGTTGCAGGTGCTCGATGACGGGCGTCTGACCGACGGACAGGGGCGCACGGTCGATTTCCGCAACACCATCATCGTGCTGACCAGCAACCTGGGCAGCGACGTTCTCGCGCAACAGCCGGAAGGCGACGCCGCGGCCTTGGTGCAGGCGCAGGTGATGCGCGTGGTGCGCGAGCATTTCCGTCCGGAGTTTCTCAACCGACTGGACGAGATCATTCTGTTCCGGCGCCTGCAGAAGGCGGACATGGCCTCGATCGTCCAAATCCAGATGGCCCGCCTGCATGCGCTGCTCGCCGACCGCAAGATCGCGCTGCACCTGGACGGTGCCGCACTGGCCTGGCTGGCGGAGGCGGGGTACGACCCGGTCTACGGTGCGCGACCGCTCAAGCGGGTGATCCAGCGCAACCTGCAAAATCCCCTCGCTGGGCTGATCCTGGAGGGCGGCATCCATGACGGCGAGATGGTGCGGGTTGGAGCGGATCGCGACGGACTGCTGTTGAACGGGCGTCACGATGGTGCAGCTTGAACGATCACGTCGATGCGTGCGGCGCGATGCAAGCCTGCGGGGGTCATCGCGTTGACACGGTGCCGGGTTGCTCGTAGAACCCGGCACACCGAGCGGCACACTGGTGTCAGCGGTTTGTTCCTTGAAAATTGCATAGGCTGAGGAAGGGATATGTTGGCGGCGT
>CAXTNV010000017.1:0-39036 GCA_964245755.1 uncultured Acetobacteraceae bacterium
GGACCAAGTGGCTGCTGCCGCTCGGCGCGCTGCTGCTGCTCGGGCTGATCGCTGCCTGGCCCGAGGTCAACCGCTCGATGAACGCCGGGCGGACCGCCTACCGGCAGGCCGCCGGCGTCAGCCTCGATAGCGGCAGGATGCTCGGCGCGCGCTACCACGGGCTCGATGCGCACGGGCGCCCGTACATGATCACCGCGGACGAGGCGCGTCAGGCCGATCCGGACCGCATCGACCTGGTGCGGCCGGTCGCCGACAGCCTGACGCAGAGCGGCACCTGGCTGCTGATCCGCGCACCGCGCGGGGTGTA
Organism: uncultured Acetobacteraceae bacterium; assembly: GCA_964245755.1. Lineage (GTDB taxonomy): Bacteria > Pseudomonadota > Alphaproteobacteria > Acetobacterales > Acetobacteraceae > Lichenicoccus. Next base: position 308 of record CAXTNV010000017.1, read on the forward strand.
CATGCCGCACGAGCAGATCCTCGACCTGTTCGACCACGTCTCGCTGTATCGCGACGATGGCACCCTGATGAGCGGCCGCACCGCGGTGATGGACATCCGGCGCGGCATCGTCCTGTCGGATGACTGGGTGCATGCGGAAGGGCCGTTCGGCGTGCTCGACGCGCAGGGCCAGCTGATGTCGCAGCACGACGGCGTGGCGCAGTTCCGCGGGCCCGCCCGGATGATCCTGAACGACGACCACGTTGCGCATCCGCAGGGGGCGGCAACTGCCCGCGCCGCCTCGGCGGCCCGGTCCGGCACCGGGTCATCCGGCGCCGCCGCCTCCGCGGGTGTCCCCGACGCCCCGGCGCCCGCGCCATGAGGTGTCGTCGGCTCCGGCCGGGGTGGCTGCGCCGGCAGCTCCGCCGTGCGGCATCGGCCGCAGCCGGCCTGCTGCTGACCGCACCGTCCGCCGGCGCCCAGCAGATCGACCTCTCGCATGGCGGCCAGATCACCGTCACCGCGGTCGGCGGCTTCGACTGGGACCAGAAGGCGCAGACCGTGACCGCCTATCGCAACGCCCAGGCGGTGCGCGGCACCGGCACCGTCACCGCCGACCGGCTGGTCGCCTTCTATCGCAAGAAGGCCGGCGCGAAGCCGAAGCCGCCGACGCCGGGCCAGTCGCCCGTCGATGACAGCGGCGCCAACGAGATCTACCGGCTGGAGGCGTTCGGCCACGTGCACCTGTTCACGGCGACGGACCAGGCGTTCGGCGACTACGGGATCTACGACATCGACCAAGCGGTGCTGGTGCTCACCGGCCATGCGCTGCGGCTGACCACGCCCACTGACGTGCTGACGGCGCGCGACGTGATGGAGTACTGGTCGCAGACCCGCGTGTCGGTCGGACGTGGCGATGCGGTCGTCACCACCAACGACGGCAGGCGCATACGCGCCGACGTGCTGGTGGGCTACAGCGCGCCGCCCGATCCGGCCGGCAAGCGGGCGCAGCCGGTCAGTGCCAAGCCGGGTGCGCCCGCGCCGGACCCGATCGAGAGCTCGGGCAAGCTGCAGAAGGTGAACGCCTTCGGCCACGTGGTGGTGCGCACCCGCACCGAGACCGTCACCGGCGAGCGTGGCGTGTACGTGCCGGACACCGGCATTGCGCGTATCGTCGGCAATGTCCACATCACGCGCGGACAGAACCAGCTCAACGGAGCGGCAGCGATCGTCAACATGCACACCGGACTTGCCACCATGACCGAGGATCCGGGCACGCGAGTGCAGGGCCTGATCGTCCCGAACGACGCCAGCGGCCCGGGCCAGCCGCCCGGGGCGAAGGGTGCCGCCGGCACGACGTCCGGCTCGAGGCGGCAGCCATGAACGAGATGCCGCCGCGCTCGCTGCAGGCCGTCCCGGAGCAGCAGGCGCTCAGCGCCGGGCTGAGTGCCCACAGCGTCGGCAAGACCTACAAGAAGCGCGCGGTGGTGCGCGACGTCTCGATCAGCGTGCAACGCGGCGAGGCCGTGGGCCTGCTGGGGCCGAACGGTGCCGGCAAGACCACCACCTTCTACATGATCGTGGGCCTGGTGCAGCCTGACGAGGGCACGATCAGCCTCGAGGGTGCCGACATCACCCAGCTGCCGATGTATCGCCGCGCCCGCCTCGGCATCGGCTACCTGCCGCAGGAGGCCAGCATCTTCCGCGGCCTGAACGTCGAGCAGAACGTCATGGCGGCACTCGAGGTGGTGGAACCGGATCTCGGGCGGCGCGAGACGATGCTGGACGAGCTGCTGCGCGAGTTCGGCATCGCCCGCCTGCGCCGCTCGCCCTCGCTCGCCCTGTCCGGAGGCGAGCGCCGCCGGCTGGAGATCGCGCGCGCGCTGGCCAGCCAGCCCAGCTACATCCTGCTCGACGAGCCGCTCGCCGGCATCGACCCGATCGCCGTGGGCGAGATACGCGACCTGGTGTCGCACCTCAAGCACCGCGGCATCGGCGTCCTGATCACCGACCACAACGTGCGCGAGACGCTTGAGATCATCGACCGCGCCTACATCATGCATGGTGGCCAGGTGCTGATGCAGGGGGCGCCGGAGGAGGTCGTCGCGCACGAGGACGTGCGACGCGTATACCTCGGGGAAAGATTTTCGTTGTAGCTTCTCGTCCCATGGCACTCGGACCGCGGCTGGAGCTCAGACACACGCAGTCGCTGGTGATGACGCCGCAGCTGCGTCAGGCCATCAAGCTGCTTGCCTGCACCAACCTCGAGGTCGCGGCGTTCATCGACGAGGAGCTCGAGCGCAACCCTCTGCTGGAGCGCGACGAGCGGCCCGAGGTCAGCCTCGAGCGGCCGGCCCTCGATCAGCGTCCGGTCACCGACAGCGGCACCACCGTCGGCACCGACCTGCTGGTCGGCGCCTCCACCCTGCCCGACCAGGCCGCCGGACCGCTCGATACGGACTACGCCGAGCAGTTCGACGGCGCCGGCTACGACGGCGGCGACAGCTTCCCCGAGGCGGCAACCGGGGCGGATCATGCCGGGATGGAGTACGGTACCCGCCCGTCCGGCGGCTCCGCCGATGCTTCGGGCGACGGCAGTCCGTTCATCGAGAACGTCGCCGAGCAGCCGCGCAGCCTGCGCGACCATCTCGGCGAGCAGCTGCGGCTAAGCTTCGCCGACCATGCCGACCGGCTGATCGGCGCGCACCTGATCGCGCTGCTCTGTCCCGCCGGCCGCGTCGCGGTCGAGGACGCGGTGCTGGCGGCGGCGCTCGGCACTTCGGCAGAGCGCGTGGCGTCGGTGCGGGCGCGGATGATGCGCTTCGATCCGATCGGGCTGTTCGCGCGCGACCTGCGCGAGTGCCTCGCGGCGCAGCTCGCCGAGCGCGACCGGCTGGATCCGGCTATGCAGATCCTGCTCGACCACCTCGACCTGCTGGCTCGACGCGAGCACCGACGGCTGCAGGCACTGTGCGGCGTCGATGCCGAGGATCTGGCGGAGATGATCGCCGAGATACGCGCGCTGGATCCAAAGCCGGCCGCGGGCTACGACGTCGGCCAGGTTCCCGCGATCCTGCCTGACGTGCTGATGCGCTCCGGCCTGAACGGCGACTGGATCCTGGAGCTCAACCCGGACACCCTGCCCCGGCTGCTGGTCAGCGAGGCGTTCCACGCCCGCGTCTCGTTGCGCGCCAGGCGAGAGGAGCGGCTGTTCCTGGCCGAGAAGCTGGCCAGCGCAAACTGGCTGGTGAAGTCGCTGCAGCAACGCGCCCAGACCATCCTGAAGGTTGCCGGCGAGGTGATGCGGCGCCAGGAAGGATTCCTCGCCGGCGGCGTCGGCCACCTGCGGCCGCTGATCCTGCGCGACATCGCCGAGGCGGTGGAGATGCACGAGAGCACCGTCAGCCGGGTCACCGCGAACAAGTATATCGCGACACCGCGCGGCCTGTTCGAGCTCAAATACTTCTTCACCACCGCGATCGCGGGCGTAACCGGCGACAGCCACAGCGCCGAGGCGGTGCGCTACCGCATCCGCAGCATGATTGCCGCCGAGGACACGCTCGCCACCCTGTCCGACGATGCGATCGTCGCAGCACTTCGGCGTGAGGGCGTAGACATCGCGCGCAGAACCGTGGCCAAATACCGCGAGGCGTTGCGAATACCGAGCTCCGTGCAGCGCAAGCGGGAGAAAGCGATCTCGGTCTGATGTCTGGACGCGAACTGGCTTGAGCGCATTCCCGCGTCTGTCGTCGGTCGTGAGCGTTCTCCTCCCGACCATCTCGGGGAGACAGCACGCATGCAGATCAACGTCGCCGGCAAGCAGGTGGACCTCTCCGATGCGCTGCGCACGCGCGTCACCGCGCATCTGGACGTTATTGCGGAGAAATATTTCGACGACGCCCTGGAGGCGAACGTCACCTTCAGCCGTGCGCGCAGCTTCTTCACCTGCGACATCAACGTCCGAGCAGCGCGCGGCCTGCTGCTGCGCGGCGAGGGCGAGGCCGCGGACGCTCACGGCGCCTTCGACGATGCGGCCGAGCACATCGCCAAACGGCTTCGGCGCTACCGCCGCCGCGTGAACGAGCACGCGCGCGACCTCGCGCACCGGCGCCCTGAGAGTGGCCGGCAATACGTGCTGCGTCAGGACGACGAGCTTGCGCTGTCCGTGCGCCGCGACATGGCAGCGGAGAACACGTCTATCCCCCCTGCGTCAGGGGCCTACGCCACCATCGTTGCCGAGCAGGCCACCGACATCGGGCACCTGACCGTCGGCGAGGCGGTCATGCAGCTCGACCTCGCCGACCAGACTGTGCTGATGTTCCGCAACAATGCCAGCGGCGAGATCAACGTGGTATATCGCCGGGCAGACGGCCATATCGGCTGGCTGGATCCGGGCGACAGCTGACGCCGCTCCAGCCGCCGGTGCCGAGGCACCGGAGGTCAGTGCACCAGGGTCGGCATCATCTCGTGCTGGCGGATCGCGGCGAAGGCGACATCGCAATCTCCGGCGAGCGCCATCGGGGTGCCGTCCGCGGCGTGGATGGAGAAGGCCGCCGCCCCGTCCACCGTCACGCGCTTCACGTAAGCGAGCTGCGCCATGCCGAGCGCCTGAAGCTGCTGCGCAGAGAGCTGGCGTATGTCGACCGGCGGCAGATCGCCCAGTGTCGCCTGCCCGATGGCAGGGTTCTCAGTCTGTGAGCTCATGGTCCTGTTCCTTCAGCAGGCGCGACCGTCCCTCTCGGCAACGTCGCGCTCTCCGGTGCAGTTCAGTCCTCGATCGCGACCGAGCGCACGACACGCGGTGGTCGCGAAGGCGAGCGGGCCAGCTCGCCGGTCGTCGCGGTCTTGCCCGGCACCGCAGCGCGGGTGCGATCCACCCCGAGGCCGCCCCCGAGCCCGCTCTGCGGGCCGCCGCCCTGCGATATCTCGATCCGCTTCACCCGCACTTCCGGCTGCGGCCGCACCAGGTCGATGTGCAGCAGGCCGCGATCCAGCCAGGCGCCGCCGATCTCGATGCCCTCGGCGAGCACGAAGGCGCGCTGGAACTGCCGGGCGGCGATGCCGCGGTGCAGGAAGATGCGCCCCTGGGTGTCGTCGCTCTGGCGGCCGCGTATCACCAGCTGGTTGTCTTCCTGGGTGATCTGCAGGTCGTCCATCTCAAAGCCGGCGACCGCCAGGGTGATGCGCAGGCCGGTCGTGCTGATCTGCTCAATATTGTAGGGGGGGTAGCCGTCCGAGGAGGTCTTGGACGCGCGCTCGAGCATCTGCTCGAGGTGGTCGAAGCCCAGGAACAGCGGCGAGGCGAAGAGCCGGCCAGACATTGAGCCTCCTCCTTGGAGCGAGACGGTGCGGAACCCGAGATGGCGTTCCGGCCCTGACGATATGGGCTGCCCGACGCGCCGCGCAAGCTTCCCGAGCGCCCCGTCGCCGACGCCGTCTTGGCGGTTGCGGCCGGCACCGCTACATCGCGATCATGAGCCCGGCCCTTCCCGCCAGTGTCGACCAGGTCGCGGATCCGCTGCAGATCCTGATCGCCCCGCACCCGATGCTGCGGCAGCGGACGCGCGCGGTGCGTCCCGAGGACGTGGCGACGCTGCGGCCGTTGCTGCCGCGCATGTTCGCGGCGATGTATCGCGCGCCCGGGATCGGCCTGGCGGCACCGCAGGTCGGACTCGGGCTGCGCTTCGCCCTGGTCGACCTGATGGAGCACGAGGTCGCGGCACCACTCACCCTGATCAACCCGGAGATCGTGGCCGGCAGCGACACGCTGATCTCGCGCGAGGAGGGCTGCCTGTCGCTGCCCGACCAGTACGCCGACGTGGTCCGTCCGCAGAGCGTGCGCGTGCGCTTCCAGGACCTGGAGGGCGGCTGGCACCAGCTCGACGCCGACGGGCTGCTCGCCACCTGCCTGCAGCACGAGATCGATCATCTCGACGGAGTGCTGTTCGTCGACCACATCTCCGCGCTGAAGCGGAACATGCTGATGCGCCGCCTGGCCAAGGCGCAGAAGCTCAGGGCTTCCCCCAGGACGGACGCTTGACCCGCCTGCGGCTGGCCTTCCTGGGCACCCCGGCGTTCGCCGTGCCGGCGCTTCAGGCGCTGCACCGGGCCGGGCACGAGGTGGTGGCCGTCTACACGCAGCCGCCGCGCCCGGCGGGCCGCGGCCAGTCGACGCGGCCATCCGCGGTGCACGCCGAAGCGCTGCGGCTCGGCCTCGCCGTGCGCACCCCGGCCCGGCTGCGCGGCGAGGTCGCGGCGCACGCGGCCTTCGCGGCGCTCGAGCTGGACGTAGCAGTGGTGGCCGCCTACGGCCTCATCCTGCCCCGGGCGATGCTTGGGACGCCACGTCGCGGCTGCCTGAACATCCACGCCAGCCTGCTGCCGCGTTGGCGTGGTGCCGCACCCCTGCAGGCCGCGCTGCTCGCCGGTGACGCGCAGTCCGGGGTCACCATCATGCAGATGGAGGAGGGGCTGGATACCGGGCCGATGCTGTGCGCCGAGGCGGTGCCGCTGGGGCCGGAGAGCACAGCCGCCAGCCTGCACGACGCGCTGGCCCCGCTGGGCGCGCGGCTGATCCTGGAGGCGCTGGAGCGGCAGCCGCAACCGCGCCCGCAGCCCGAGGCCGGCGTCACCTACGCACCGAAGCTCGCGCGCGAGGACGGCCGGCTTGACTGGTCGCAGGCGGCCGAGGCGCTGCATCGTCGCGTTCGCGCCATGCATCCCTGGCCCGGCGCGTTTTCCCGCCTCGATGACCAGACGCTGAAGATCGTCTCGGCGGTACCCGAACCCGATCTGGTGGCCGGCGCGGCACCGGGCACCGTGCTGGACCGACGGCTGCGCATCGCATGCGGCCAGGGCACCCTGCGCGTGACCCGCCTGCAGCTCGCCGGACGCGCCCTGCTCGACGCGGAGGCCTTCCTGCGCGGGCATCCGGTGGAGCCGGGTCGCCTGCTTGGCTGAGGCGGTGCAGCGGTGGGCGGTCCGGCTGGAGTATGACGGTGCTCCCTTTGTCGGCTGGCAGCGGCAGGCGAGCGGCCGCTCGGTGCAGGCGGTGCTGGAACGGGCCGCGTCCTGCCTCAGCGGCGGCCATCCGGTGCCGTGCGTCGCCGCCGGGCGCACCGATGCCGGCGTGCACGCGGCGGGACAGGTGGCCTGCCTCGACCTCCCGCACGCGATCTCGGCGCGCCTGTCGCGCGGCGGGCTGCGCGACGCGCTGAACTTCCACCTCAAGCCCGACCCGGTGGTGGTGACCGAGGCGGCGAAGGTCGCGTCGGACTGGAATGCGCGCTTCTCGGCGATCCGCCGCTGCTACCGCTACCGCATCCTCAATCGTCCGGCACGCCCCGCGCTGCTGGCCGGACAGATCTGGCACGTGAAGCAGGCGCTGGACGTGCCGGCCATGCACGAGGCGGCGCAGCGTCTGCTCGGCAGGCACGATTTCAGCTCGTTCCGCGCCGCCGCCTGTCAGGCCGACAGTCCGTGGCGCACGCTCGACCGGCTGCAGGTGACGCGGCACGGCGAGATCGTCAGCATCGACGCCGAGGCGCGATCGTTCCTGCACCACCAGGTGCGCAACATGACCGGCACGCTGAGGCTGGTGGGCGACGGACGCTGGAGCGGCGAGCGCGTGGCCGAGGCGCTGGCCGCGTGCGACCGGCGCGCGGCCGGACCAACGGCGCCGCCGGACGGCCTGTGCCTGACCGCGGTCGGCTATCCGGAGGATCCGTTCGCGGCGTGAGGCGCTACTTCAGCGCCAGCGACATCCCGACATGCGGCGGCAGCAGCTGCGCCACCACGCACAGCAGCGCAGTGGCCGCGATCACCGAGCCGACCAGGATCGCCGCGCGGGTCCAGCTCAGCGCCAGCCCGCGCCAGGCCAGGAACCAGTGCAGCCACAGCCAGTAGCCGGTGACCATGATCAGCAGCGCGGCTTCGGCCAGCGCGGCCGGAACGCCGAGCTGCTGCAGCACCAGCAGCAGCAGCATCGCCGGCAGGTAGGCGGCGAAGATCACCAGCCAGCCGCACCACAGCGCCGCCGTGGCGTAGCGCAGCCACAGCGCGCCTCGCCGCCAGCTTCCGGCCAGCGCATGCGACAACACCGGCGGCAGCAGCAGCACGCACAACGAAAGCAGCACCAGGGTGCCGCCGACCGCGCTCGGCTCGCGCAGCAGCATCAGCAACCCGCCGACCAGCAGGAACGCGAGCGCCGGGGCGAGTGCGGAAAGGAACGCATCCGGCGTGGTGCCGAAGCAGTCCAGCCCTTCGCGGCGGCCGCGCGCGATCAGCAGCAGTCCCTGGATCACGCCGCCCCCCAATGCGGGTCCGCCGCCCGCCCGCTTCGGCCCGCGCCGCTGCATCGGCGACTTCATGCCGGCACTCCGGCCAGGAACGCGCGGTAGATCGAGGTGAGGCGGTGCAGATCGGACAGCGTCACGTGTTCGTCGGCCTTGTGCATGGTGTCGCCCACCAGCCCGAACTCCGCGACCGGGCAGTGGCGGGCGATGAAACGGGCGTCGGAGGTGCCGCCGCCGGTATCGAGGCGGGGGGTGAGGCCGGTCTGTTCGGCGACCGCGTGGCGCAGCGCCGCCACGTAGGCTCCGGGCTCGGTGAGGAACGCCTCGCCGCTGACGCGCAGCTCGAGCGCGGCGGCGGGTGCCTGCGCGGCGCAGCTCTGCCGCAGCCAGCCGGCCAGCGAGTCGCCGCTGTGACGGTCGTTGAAGCGGATGTTCAGGCGCGCCTCCGCGCGGGCCGGGATCAGGTTGGCCGCCGGATTGCCGACGTCGATGCTGGTGACCTGCAGGCTGGAGGGCTCGAACCACTCGCTGCCGGCATCCAGCACGGTCCCGGTCAGCGTCGACAGCAGCCCCAGCAGGCGGTGCACCGGGTTGTCCGCACGCTGCGGATAGGCGACGTGGCCCTGCACGCCCTCGACGACGATGCGCGCGTTCAGGCTGCCGCGCCGCCCGACCTTGATCGTCTCGCCCAGAGCGCCCGGGTTGGTGGGCTCGCCCACCAGGCAGAAATCCGGGATCTGGCCGTGCGCCGCCATCCAGTCCAGCACGCGCACGGTGCCGTCGGTCGCGGGCCCCTCCTCGTCGCCGGTGATCAGCAGGCTGATCGACCCGGCACCGCCCCGATCCGGTCCCGCCTGAACCGCCAGGTGCGCCGCCGCCGCCGACACGAAGCAGGCGATGGCGCCCTTCATGTCGCAGGCACCACGGCCGTAGAGCACGCCGTCGCGCAGCGCCGCCGCGAACGGCGGCACGGTCCAGGCGGCATCGCCCGGCGGCACCACGTCGGTATGACCGGCAAAGCACACGTGCGGAGCAGCCGTGCCGATGCGCGCGAACAGGTTCGGGGTGGGATGCCGCGCCTCGCCGAACGGCAGGTGCCGTACCTCGAAGCCAAGTTCCCCGAGCGTCGCGGCCAGCAGCGCCTGCGCGCCACCGTCCGCCGGCGTCACCGACCGCGCGCGGATCAGCGCCTGCGCCAGCGGCAACGGATCGTGGTGCGGTGCCGCGGTCAATCGCGCAACAGGTCGTTCACGGCGGTCTTGGCCCGCGTGCGCTCGTCCACGCGCTTGACGATCACCGCGCAGGCCAGCCCCGGCAGGGTCGGGTTGGAGGCGGCTGCGGCCGGCAGGCAGCCGGGCACCACCACGGAGTAGGCAGGCACGCGACCGAGGAACACCTCGCCGGTGACGCGATCCACGATCTTGGTCGAGGCGCCCAGGAAGACCCCCATCGCCAGCACGCTGCCGCGCTCGACCACCACCCCCTCGGCCACCTCGGAGCGGGCGCCGATGAAGCAGCCATCCTCGATGATCACCGGCGCCGCCTGCAACGGCTCCAGCACGCCGCCGATGCCGACGCCGCCGCTGACGTGGCAGTCGCGGCCTATCTGCGCGCAGCTGCCCACGGTGGCCCAGCTGTCGATCATGCTGCCGGCGCCGATGCGGGCGCCGGCGTTCACGAAGCAGGGCATCAGCACCACGCCGGGAGCGACGAAGGCGGAGCGCCGCACCACCGCTCCCGGCACCGCCCGGAAGCCTGCCTCGGCGAAGTGCGAGGCGTCCCAGCCGGCGAACTTGATCGGCACCTTGTCGTACACCGGCGCGCCCCCGGCCCCCGGCATCGGCACGCTGTCGTTCAGGCGGAACGAGAGCAGCACCGCCTTCTTCAGCCATTCCCGGACGATCCAGCCGGACGCGCCGGGCTCGGCCACGCGCAGGCTGCCGTCATCCAGTCCGTCGAGCGCCGCGTCGACGGCGTCGCGATCGCCACCGGTCGTCGCCGCGGAGAGCGTCTCGCGCCGCTGCCAGATCGCCTCGATGCGGTGCTGCAGCGATGCGGCCTCGGCACTATGCTGTTCCATGCTGCTCCCGCCTCCCTGCCGCATCCTGCACGCGCGAGGACCGGCGGGCGTCAGATCGCGCGGACCATGCTCGGAGCGCTTCGTGCCTGTCAATGCGGTGCCTTTACGCCGTGTTCATCATCCGGCGCCTAGCATGCGCGATCAGCCACGGACCGTCCGCCCATGACCGCCCCCCTGCTCGACCCGGAAGGCGATGCGCAAGCGCCGGCGCTCGTCCGCGCACTAGTGGAAAGTCGCGAGCGCTGGCACGCGATGATCGCGCTCGGCGCCGACCTCGCCTTCGAGACCGACGAGGAGGGCAGCTTCGTCGTGCTGGCCCCTGAAACCGTGCTGGGCTGGCCGGCGGAGCGGCTGATCGGCACGGCGGCGCAGGCACTGCTGGTCGGTGCCGGCGAGCCCGACGCCGGCTCCCTGTTCAACCCGTTCAGGGCCACGGAGGCGCTGCGACGCAGGCGGGTCTGGCTGCGCGGGGCCGGCGGATCGCCGGCCTGCTTCCTGCTCTCGGTGGCGCCGCTCCCGCACCGGCCAGGGGCGGTCCGCGGCCTCGGCATCGACATCACCGAGCAGGACCGGCACGACCAGCGCCTGGCGGCGAGCCTGCTGCGGCGCGAGATGACGCGCCTGATCGCCCGGCGCATGCGTCGGGCCGCACTGCCCTTCGCGGGCCTCGCGGTCGCCCTCGACGAGCTGATCCGGGCGGTGGATCCGCAGGCGCCGGGCGTATCCGGAGGCGGCAGCGTCGGCGCCCTGCTGGTGCTGCATGACCCCGAGGAGCCGCTGCGCGTGGCAGCCAGGGCCGGCGTGCCCTGGCCCGCGGCGATCGAGACGTTGAACGACGCGCTGCTCGCCGATTGCCAGGAGCCCCCGGGCTGGCTGTGCGAGCGCACCGGGCGCCGCAGCCTCTGCGGGCAGTCGGTGCTGTCGTGCAGCACCACCAACCACTTCACCGACCGCGCGATCCTCGTGCTCTGGCGCGCCGAGGAAGCGTTCGCGAAGCCCGCCGATGCCGGCTGGAGCGAGGACGAGGCGGCACTCGCGGCGGCGCTGCTGCCGGCGATGCAGCCGATCCTGGAGCACGAGCAGATCCAGCGCGAGACCGCGCGGCTGTCGCGCACCGACATCCTCACCGGCTTGCCCAACCGGCAGGGGTTCGTCGCCGCCCTGTCGCGTCGCATCGAGCGGCTCGACCGCGAGGCCCTGCCGGCCGCGCTGATGGTGGTCGGGTTGGACGGCCTGGGTCCGGTCAATGCAGTGGCTGGACTGGACACCGGCGACAGCGTGCTGCGCGACGTCACCGACGCGCTGCGCGACCTGGTGCGTCCGACCGACCTCATCGCCCGGCTCGGCGGCGACCTGTTCGCGCTGTGGCTCGACGGCGCGGATCAGTTCACCGCCGCCGAACGCGCCGACCAGCTGCGCCGGCAGGGGCTGCGCGCCGGCGGATCACCGGAGAGCCGCCTGAGCGTTTCGATCGGGCTCGCGATCCGCTCCAGCCGCTCCTTCGAGAGCCTCGACAGCCTGCTGCATCGCGCCTGGGTGGCGATGCGCGCGGTCAAGCTGACCGGCGGCGATCGCTGGCACGTCTCCACGGAGGATCCGACGCCATGACCGGGCACCCCCTCGGCGAGCGGCTGCGCATGCTGCTCCCCGGTGCCGACGCGGCGCTGCGCGCAACCCTGGCGCAGCTGTTGACCGAGCATGTGCGGCTGCAGCTGCTGCAGAGCTGGCACGCTCTGCTGCAGCACGTCGCGGCAAGCCTGACTCCCGCCGGTGCCGCCGCGCTGCGCGCCGCCACCTGGCGGGTACCGGAGCCAGGGCTGCTGCTGGCGCGGCTCGAGGACGCCATCGATCCAGGCGTCCTGCTGGCCGTGCCGGTGGTGAACCGGGCCGGGCTGACCCGGACGCTGCTCGGCCATCCCGACGCGCAGCTGCGCGAGCGCACCCTGGACGCGCTGCAGCAGCCGGCGGCGGCGGGTGCGGCGCTGCGCGCCGCCTGCGACGCCTGGTCACGCCGCATCCTGGTGGCCGAGCTGGGCCGGATAGCGGCATTGAACCATGTCGACCGGCTGCGCCTGCAGGAAGAGCTGACGGCCGCGTCGGGAGACAGGACGGCCGACGCCTCGTCGAACCTGACCACGGCGCTGCAGGCGGCCGCGCACCGCGGCGCCACCGCCATCCTCGCCGCCCGCGCCGGCGTGGCGCTCGATGTCGCGGAGGCGGCGATCGCGTTGCGCGACCGCAAGATGCTGCTGTCGCTGTGCTGGAAGGCCGGCTGCGACGCGGCCGAGACGCTGGCGGTGCAGGTTCAGCTCGGCCGCATCCCGCCCGATCGGGCGCTGCGCCGCGGCGCCGACGACAGCTGGCCGCTCGCGGCCGCCGCGATGCAGTGGCAGATCGGCATCCTGCAGGACGTCTGAACCCCGGACGCCGCTACTCCACGCCGAGCGCCGACAGCAGCGCCGTGCGCAGGCGGTCGAACGCGGGGTCGCCGTGCCGCCGCGGGCGAGGCAGGTCGATGTCGAGCCTCGTGCGGATCCGCCCGTGCTCCAGCACCAGCGCCCGATCCGCCAGCAGCAGCGCCTCGTCGACGTCGTGCGTGACCAGCAGCACCGCGCAGCGATGCAGCTGCCAGAGCTCCCCGACCATGCCCTGCATGCGCAGCCGGGTCAGCGCATCGAGCGAGGCGAACGGCTCGTCCAGCATCAGGAATTGCGGCCTGCGCACCAGCGCCCTGGCGATTCCGGCCCGCTGCGCCTCGCCGCCGGAAAGGGTGAGCGGCCAGGCGTCCAGGCGATGACCCAGCCCGACCTCCTGCAGCGCCGCCTGCGCCCGGGCGCGCGCGTCGCCGCCGGTCAGGCCGAGCGCCACGTTCTGCCAGACCCGCTTCCACGGCAGCAGCCGCGACTCCTGGAACACCACCGACATGTCGCCGGGCACCTCGATCCTCCCCTCGGTGACCGCATCCAGCCCGGCGAGCATGCGCAGCAGCGTCGTCTTGCCCGATCCGCTGCGTCCCAGCAGCGCCACGAACTCGCCGCGGCCGACATCGAGATCGAGGCGGTCGAGCACCGCCGGTCCGGCGAAGCGCCGGGTCAGTCCCTCGATCCGGATCACCGGCTCGCTCCGGATCACGTTCATCTCCGACGCGCCGCGCGATCGGGTGTCATCGAAGGTTGGACGGGCGCCAGACCAGGGTGCGCGCCTCGATGCTGCGCACGATCTGGTCCGAGAGCAGGCCGAGGCCGGCATAGATGAACAGCCCGACCAGGATGATGTCGGTGCGCAGGAAGTCCTCCGCGTCCATCATCATGTGGCCGATGCCGCTGCTGGCGTTGATCTGCTCGGCTACCACCAGCATCAGCCAGGAGATGCCGACCGCGAAGCGCAGCCCGAGCAGGAAATCCGGCAGCGCGCCGGGCAGGATCACCTGGCGTATCGTCTGCGCCCGCGACAGGCCGAGGGTGCGCGCCATCTCCAGCAGCTTCGGATCGACGCCGCGCACACCCTTGAACAGGTTGAGGTAGATCGGGAACGTCGCCCCCATTGCGACCAGCGCGACCTTCGGCGTCTCGCCGATGCCGAACCACAGGATGAACAGCGGCACCATCGCCAGCACCGGCAGGGTGCGCGCCATCTGCATCGGCGCGTCCACCAGCTCCTCGCCGAGCCGCGACAGGCCGGCGAGCAGCGCCAGGACGACGCCGACCACGAGCGCGATGCCGAGGCCACCGGCGGCACGCAGCAGCGAGACCAGCAGGTTGCGGCCCAGGGTGCCGTCCTGGATCAGCGACCACGCGGTGACGGCGATACGCCACGGCGAGGCGAGAGTCTGGGGGGAGACCAGTCCCGCCGAGGAGGCGGCCTGCCAGGCAACCAACATCAGCAGCGGCGAGGCATAGCGGCGCAGCTCCGGGGTGAAGATCGCGCGCGGTCCGCGTCCGCTCGGACCGATGGCGACGCGCCGCGGCCGGTAGGCATCGTCGCTGGAAGCGATCATCTCGGTCATGCGGCGGTCCCTGCGGGCCGGACGGTATCCACGTTCCCGGCAAGCTGATGGGCGATATCTGCCGCCATCGACCACGCATCAAGGGAGAAAGTCAAATTTACGCACGATGTGGCGTGAAAGCTCGCGTCAGAGGCAGGATTGGCGCCTTCGCGAGCGTGGTTCAGCCTCGCTTCAGCGGCTCCCAGGCGCGGCCGTCACGCGCCAGCAATTCCTCCGCCCGCTTCGGTCCCGCGCTTCCGGCCTCGTAGGGCTCGGGTCCCTCCGGATCGGCAGCCCAGGTCTTCAGCGCCGGGTCGACGACCTTCCAGGCTGCGTCGATGTTGTCGGCACGCTGGAACAGCGTCGCGTCGCCGATCAGGCAGTCGTAGAGCAGCGTCTCGTAGCCGACGTTCGGCGTCAGCCTGAAGGCGTCCTCGTAGCGGAACCGCATCTCGACCCCGGAGAGGTCCATCTTCGGCCCCGGAATCTTGGCGGTGATGCCCAGCGTCAGCCCCTGCGCCGGCTGGATGTTCAGGGTGAGCGTGTTCGGCGCCAGCCGGTCGACCGGAGTGTCGCGGAACATCGCGAACGGGGCGTGGCGGAAATGCACGACGATCTCGGTCAGGCGCCCGGTCATCGACTTGCCGGTGCGCATGTAGAACGGCACCCCCGACCAGCGCCAGTTCTCGATCAGCAGCTTGAGGGCCACATACGTCTCGGTGCGGCTGTCGGGATGCACGCCGGGCGACTCCCGGTAGCCCTTCACCGCGCGCCCCTCGACCGTGCCCGCGCTGTACTGCCCGCGCACCGCATCCTCCGCGCGCACCGGCTGCACCGCCTCGAACAGCTGCTCCTTGGCGGTGCGCACGGTCTCTGCGCTGAACGAGTTCGGCGGCTCCATCGCCACCATCGCCAGCAGCTGGAACAGGTGGTTGGGTATCATGTCGCGCAGCGCGCCGGTGGGTTCGTAGAAGGCACCACGGCCCTCGACGCCCACGGTCTCGGCGGCGGTGATCTGCACGTGGTCGATGTTCTCGCGACGCCACAGCGGCTCGAAGATGGCGTTGCCGAAGCGCATGGCGAGGATGTTCTGCACCGTCTCCTTGCCCAGGAAATGATCGATCCGGTAGATCTGGCTCTCGTCCAGTACCTTGAGGATCTGCGCGTTGAGCGCCTTCGAGCTTTCGATGTCGGAGCCGAACGGCTTCTCGACCACCACGCGCCGGAACCCCTGCTCCTGCCGGACCAGCCCGGCCTGGCCGAGATTCTCCACCACCGTGCCGAAGAAGCGGGCCGCGACGGCGAGGTAGAATACCGCGTTGCCTGTCGCCTGCAGGTGCGGCTGCAGCGCGTCGAGCTGGGCCGGGTCAGTGAAGTCGGCCTTGACGTAGTGCATCCGCGCGGTGAGCCAGCTCCAGTTCGCCTGGTCGATCTCGGGGGTGTAGAACTCCGCGTTCGGGTCCTTGGTGAAGTCCTGCATCGTGTCCGACAGGCCGCGGCGCCATTCCTCGTCGGAGCCGTCGACGCGGTCGACGCCGATGATGGCGAAGTTGCCGTCCAGCAGCCTGCTGCCCGCCAGGTTGTAGAGCGCCGGCATCAGCAGGCGCTTGGTCAGGTCGCCGTGCGCGCCGAAGATGACGAGCGTGCAGGGCGGTGCCGGCTCGGCCGCCGCCGGGGTCAGCTCCTCGCGGCTCGACGCGGAAGAGGAGACGTCGCCGATCTTTTCCATCCGCCCAGGCCTCTCTGCTGCATCACGCTCAACGCCTGGACGGGTCGGGGTTCCGCCTTATCGCCGCCTTGCCCTGCCTGGGCGTAGCTTGCTACGCCTGCGCCGATGAATGCCATCAGTCAGGGACCGGCAGGCGGGTATCGCGTGGCGGTCGTCGGCGCCACCGGCGCGGTCGGGCGGGAGCTGATCCGCACGCTCGCCGAGCGCGCGTTCCCGGTGTCGGACATCGCCGCCCTCGCCTCGCCCCGCTCCACCGGGCAGGAGATCTCCTTCGGCGACAAGCGCGTGCTCACGGTGCAGAACCTCGAGACGTTCGACTTCCGCGGCTGGGATATCGGCCTGTTCTCGCCAGGGGCGGCGATCTCGGCGGTGCACGCGCCGCGCGCGGCGGCCGCCGGCTGCATGGTGATCGACAACACCAGCCAGTTCCGCATGGAGCCGGACGTGCCGCTGGTGGTGCCGGAGGTCAATCTCGACGCCCTGAAGCGGATCGGCAGGCGACACATCGTCGCCAACCCGAACTGCTCGACGATCCAGCTTGTGATGGCGCTCAAGCCGCTGCACGACCTGTTCACCGTGCGCCGGGTCGTGGTGTCCACCTATCAGGCGGTCGCCGGCGCCGGCAAGGAGGGCATGGACGAGCTGTTCGGCCAGTCTAAGGGCAGCTTCGTCGGCGACCCGATCACGCCGCAGCAATTCACCAAGCAGATCGCCTTCAACGTGATCCCGCACATCGACCGCTTCATGGAGGACGGCGCCACCCGCGAGGAGTGGAAGATGGCTGTCGAGACACGCAAGATCCTCGATCCGAACATCGCGGTGATCGCAACCTGCGTGCGGGTGCCGGTGTTCATCGGCCATTCGGAGGCCGTCGTGGTCGAGTTCGAGGAGCCGGTCGATCTCGAGGAAGCGCGCGCCGTGCTGCGCTCGGCCCCTGGCGTGGTGCTGCACGATCATCGCGAGGATGGGGGGTATGTCACCCCGCTGGAGTGCGTCGGCGAGGACGCGACCTATGTCAGCCGGCTGCGCGTCGATCCGACAGTGCCGAACGGCCTGGCCTTCTGGTGCGTCTCTGACAACCTGCGCAAGGGGGCGGCGCTGAACGCGGTGCAGATCGCCGAGGCGATGATCGCGCTCGACCTGCTGGAACGCAGGCCGGCCTGATTCCGGGCGGCGCACTGCTGGGTCGTCCGGGATTTGTTGCACGGCAAAAACCCGGCCCCGTTTGATTGACCCTTGTCGCGGGCGGGCGTAGCACCAGCTGCGTAGGGGCAGTCCAGGCCGTTCCGGGACCGCGTCCAGGGAGGCCGTCGGCAGCATCATGAAGGACGTTCGCGACGCGCTGTTCGTGGCGCAACGGAGCGATGGCACGCTGGTGCGCCGCCCGCTTTCGCCCCACCTGCAGGTCTACCGGCCGCAGATCACCTCCGTGCTGTCGATCCTGAACCGCATGTCGGGGGTCGCGAGCTCGGCCGGCACGCTGCTGCTGGTGTGGTGGCTGGTTGCGGCCGCCAGCGGTCCGAAGCCGTTCGCGACCGTGCAGCACGTCGTCGCCAACCCGATCGGGCTGATCGTGCTGTTCGGCTGGACGCTCGCCCTGATGTACCACTTCTTCGCCAGCCTGCGTCATCTGGCCTGGGACTCCGGCCGCGGCTTCAGCCTGCCCGCGACACATCGCAGCGGCTGGGCCTCGATCGTCGCCACCCTCGCCGTCACCGCCCTGATCTGGGCGATCGGCCTGAGCCTGTGGAGCTGAGCGATGGAGACCCAACGCCTCAGCGACCGCACCGCCCACGTCGCCACCATGCGTTCGCAGCTCGGCCGGGTGCGCGGGCTGGGTGCCTCGAAGTCAGGCGTCGAGCACTGGTGGGTCGAGCGGCTCACCGCGATCGCGCTGATCCCGCTCACCGTCTGGTTCGTGGTCTCGGTGCTGGTGCTGATCGGTGCGGACCAGGCGACCGTGGTCGGCTGGGCGGCGCGGCCGGTGAACACCGTGCTGCTGCTCGCGCTGGTGATCATGACCTTCCATCACATGCAGCTCGGCCTGCAGGTTGTCATTGACGATTACGTCAAGGCTAGCCATCTCGCCGTGACCCTGTTGAACAAGGGTGCGGCGATGATCCTCGGCCTGTTCTCGGTCGTCGCGATCCTCAAGATGGCGTTCGGATACGCTGGGACCCACGGATGAACGCGATCACGCTGCCCTCTAGCCGTGCCTACAAGGTAGTCGACCACGCCTACGACGTCGTCGTCATCGGCGCCGGCGGTTCCGGCCTGCGCGCCACGCTGGGCATGGTCGCCACCGGCCTGAAGACCGCCTGCATCACCAAGGTGTTCCCCACCCGCAGCCACACGGTGGCGGCACAGGGCGGTATCGGCGCCTCGCTCGGCAACATGGCCGAGGATAACTGGCGCTGGCACATGTATGACACCGTCAAGGGCTCGGACTGGCTCGGTGACCAGGACGCGATCGAGTACATGTGCCGCGAGGCGGTGCCGGCGATCCACGAGCTCGAGCATTTCGGCGTGCCGTTCTCGCGCACCGAGGATGGCCGCATCTACCAGCGCCCGTTCGGTGGCCACATGTCGGACTACGGCAAGGAACCAGTGCCACGCGCCTGCGCCGCCGCCGATCGCACCGGCCACGCCATCCTGCACACGCTGTACCAGCAGAGCCTGAAGCACGACGCCGAGTTCTTCGTCGAGTATTTCGCGCTCGACCTGCTGATGGACGAGGACGGTGCCTGCCGCGGCGTCATGGCGTGGTCGCTGGAAGACGGCACCATGCACCGCTTCCGCGCCAACATGGTGGTGCTCGCCACCGGCGGCTACGGCCGCGCCTACCAGTCCTGCACCTCGGCGCACACCTGCACCGGCGATGGCGGCGGCATGGCGATGCGTGCCGGCCTGCCGACCCAGGACATGGAGTTCGTGCAGTTCCACCCGACCGGCATCTTCCCCGCCGGCTGCCTGCTGACCGAGGGCTGCCGCGGCGAGGGTGGCTACCTGACCAACAGCGAGGGCGAGCGCTTCATGGAGCGCTACGCGCCGTCGGCTAAGGACCTCGCGTCCCGCGACGTGGTGTCGCGCTCGATGACCATCGAGATCAACGAGGGACGCGGCTGCGGCCCCAACCGCGACCACATCATGATGCACCTGGAACATCTGGGTGCCGACCTGCTGCACGAGCGGCTGCCCGGCATCTCAGAGACGGCGCGCGTGTTCGCCGGCATCGACGTGACCCGCGAGCCGGTGCCGGTGCTGCCGACCGTGCACTACAACATGGGCGGCATCCCCACCAACCTGCACGGCGAGGTGGTGCGCCCGACCCAGGCGGATCCGGACGCGGTCGTGCCCGGACTGATGGCGGTCGGCGAGGCCGCCTGCGTCTCGGTGCACGGCGCCAACCGGCTCGGCACCAACTCGCTGCTCGACCTGGTGGTGTTCGGGCGCGCCGCCGCGCTGCGCGCCGCCGAGATCGTCAAGCCGGGTGCGACGATCGCGCCGCTGCCGGCGCGCGCCGGAGAGGCGACGCTGGACCGGCTCGACCGCGTGCGCCACGCCAGCGGCGGCACCCGTGTCGCGGCGATGCGCGAGGACCTGCAGCGCGCGATGCAGGCGCACGCCGCGGTGTTCCGCAGTGCCGGCAGCCTGCAGGACGGCGTCGGCAAGATGCGCAACCTCTGGTCCGGCCTGGCCGACATGTCGGTGACGGACCGGTCGCTGATCTGGAACAGCGACCTGATGGAGGCGCTGGAGTTCGAGAACCTGGTCGCCAACGGCACCGTGACCATGGCCGGCGCGGAAGCCCGGCACGAAAGCCGCGGCGCGCACGCGCACGACGATTTTCCCGAGCGCGACGATGCCGACTGGATGAAGCACACGATCGCGCACCTGGGCGAAGACGGAGCCGTCAAGCTGTCCTACCGCCCGGTGCGGATGCGGACGCTGACCAACGAGGTCTCCGTGTTCCCGCCCAAGAAGCGCGTCTACTGAGGGATCACGCAGATGGTCGAGTTCAGGCTGCCCAAGAACAGCAAGATCGGGCCCGGCCGCCGCTTCGAGGCGCCGGCGGGCGCCAAGCGCGTCAAGGAGTTCCGGATCTACCGCTGGACCCCGGACGACGACAGGAACCCGGAGCTGGATACCTACGCGCTTGATCTCGACCGCATCGGACCGATGGTGCTCGACGCCCTGATCCACATCAAGAACGAGGTCGACCCGACCCTCACCTTCCGCCGCTCCTGCCGTGAGGGCATCTGCGGCTCCTGCGCGATGAACATCGACGGCACCAATACGCTCGCCTGCCTGAAGCCGATCCAGGAGGTCAAGAAGGAGGTCAGGATCTACCCGCTGCCGCACATGCCGGTGGTCAAGGACCTGATCCCCGACCTGACCGCGGCCTACGCGCAGCTGCGCTCGGTGGAGCCGTGGCTCAAGTCGGACACCGCCGCACCGCCGGACAGCGAGCGCCGGCAGAGCGTGGAGGAGCGCGCCGAGCTCGACGGGATGTGGGAATGCATCCTTTGCTTCTGCTGCACCACCGCCTGCCCCTCGTACTGGTGGAACGGGGACAAGTACCTCGGCCCGGCGACGCTGCTCGCCGCCTATCGCTGGATTGCCGACTCCCGCGACGAGTACACCGGCGAGAGGCTCGACGCGCTGGAGGATCCGCTCAAGCTGTACGGCTGCCGCACGATCATGAACTGCACCCAGACCTGCCCCAAGGGCCTGAACCCGGCAGCGGCGATCGGCAAGATCAAGCAGCTGCAGCTGGAGCGCAAGGGCTGAAGCTGGGTCGCGGGCCGACGGCCGGATCGAGACCGCGCGGCGGCGATGTTCGAGGGTGATCTCGAGCACGGCGGCAGGCTCGCCGCGTGGCGCGACAGCCTGCTTACCGATCACGGCATCTTCCGCACCGTCTGGTCGAATTTCGCCGCCGTGCTGCCCGGCCGGGTCTATCGCTGCAACCACCCCACTCCGGCGCGGCTGTCGGAGCTGGCGGCGCGCTACCGCCTTCGCAGCGTGGTCAACCTGCGCGGCCACCGGCGCTGCGGCTCCGACGCGCTGTCTCGCGAGGCGACCCGCCAGCTCGGGCTGGTGCACCTCGACATGGCCTTCGAGAGTCGCGGCGCGCCGCATCGCGAGCGGATCCTGCGCTTCGAGACGTTGTATCGCGGGCTCGCATTTCCGGTGCTGATGCACTGCAAGTCCGGTGCGGATCGTGCCGGGCTCGCCTCGGGGCTGGTGCTGCTGCTGGAGGGCGGAAGCGCCGCGGACGCGCTGCGCCAGCTTTCCTGGCGCTTCGGTCATTTCAACCGCTCGCGCACCGGCATCCTGGATGCCTTCTTCCTGCGCTATCAGCGCGAGGCGGAGGGCCGGCTCGCCTTCCTGGACTGGGTCCGTGACGAGTATGACGAGGCGGCGCTGAAGCGCGACTTCGTCGCCGGCCGCCTGTCGAGCTTCGTCAACGACGCGGTGCTGCGCCGCGAGTAGCTATTCGACACCCCGATCCGACGGGCCCATCGACTTGATCAGGTCGAGCACGCGCTTGCGCACCGGCAGCTCGCTGATCCGGTAGTAGGCGCGCACCAGATCGACCGTCTCCTTGCGGGTGAACAGGTCGTCGCCGCCGCCGAACCCCTCCTGAGACTCCGCGAACCCACCGACCTGCTGCATGCCGACGCGCGCGCCGGTGGCGTAGGGTGCCGGCAGGTCGTCGAAGAAGAAACTCACCGGCACGTCGAGCACGCGCGACAGGTCGAACAAGCGCGAGGCGCCCACCCGGTTGGCACCGCGCTCGTATTTCTGCACCTGCTGGAAGGTCAGGCCGAGAGAATCGCCCAGCCGCTCCTGGGACATGCCGAGGAGGGTGCGACGCAGCCGGATACGGGTGCCGACATGCACGTCGATCGGGCTGGGACCGGCTTCGCGATCGACAGCCGGAAGCTCGCCGACCGGCAGCCCGGCGCTCCTACTGATCGGACCTCTTCCCATGGATGCCTCGCGTCACTGGTGTCCTAGACGTAGTAGCGCAACCTTAAAGTGTCAAGATCGGCCGGCACGCGTCAAACTTGAGAGCGATGCCACCGCCGCAGGCTCAAATGCGAGATGCGGCACGCATCCGCCACCGCGGTCTCGCCGCCGAGGCGCAGGCGAGCGCCGCCAGCCGCGCCGGGACGACGACGCCGTAGCGGCTGAACACGGTTGGCGGCAGCGGCGCCGGCAGCGCCACCACCAGGCTGCCCGGGCGCCCCCAGCCCAGCCGCGCCAACTCTCGCCCGTTCCCGTCATAGGCCGCCGAAATGCCGGTGTTGGCGGCGCGGGCGATCGGCAGCCCCTCCTCCACGGCGCGCATCCGAGCGGCGGCGAGGTGCTGCCGCGGGCCGGCGCTGTCGCCGAACCAGGCGTCGTTGGTGATGTTGAGCAGCCAGCCTGGCCGGTCGGCCGGATCCACCACCTTGCCGGGAAAGATGACTTCGTAGCAGATCAGCGGGGAGAACGCTGACAGACCGGGCAGCCGCAGCGTGCGCCGACCGGTTCCCGCCTCGAAGCCGCCGCCGGGCACGATCTGGATCGGCAACAGCGGCGGCTGATACTCGCCGAACGGCACCAGGTGTGCCTTGTCGTACACGGTTGCCGCCGTGCCGTCCGGCAGCAGCGCGAACAGGCTGTTGCGCGGCCGGCCGTCGGGGCCGAAGCGAACCCCGCCGATCAGGCCGAAGCTGGCACCGGGGGCTTGGGCCATGATGATCCGGCGGGCCTGCGGGTCCTCGTCGAGCAGCCCCGGAAACGCGCTCTCCGGCCAAGCGAAGACGATCGGCCGCGCCTTCGGCGAGGCAGGATCACGCGGCGCCGCGTCGCGACGCGCGCGTGCCTGATGCATGCCCTCGCCGGTCAGGCGCAGGTAGGTGCGGAAGCTCTGCAGCGCCCGGGCGCGGTCGAACTTCTCGACCTCGGGGATGTCGCCCTGCGCCAGCACGACCATCGGCCCCTGTCCGGGCACCGGATGCAGCCAAGCCAGTCGGGCCGCACCCGAGGCGGCCCAGAGCCCGAGCAGCAGCAGGCCGCAGGCCACGGCACGTCGTCCCAGCGCCGGCGTTGCCGCGGCGAGCAGGGTGAGCAGCGTCAGCCCGTGCACGCCGATCCACGCTCCGGGCTGGATCATGACGTCGCCGATCCGGGTCGGCCAGGACGGCCCGGACCATTCCCAGGCGCTGCCCAGCGGGTTCCAGGGAAAACCGGTGAAGGCGTACTCGCGGAAGATGTCGGCGCCGGTCCAGAGGCCGGCGAGCAGCGCCGCACGCCGCAGCCCCGGTGCGGCGAGACGGCTCAGCGCGCAGGGCAGCGCGATCAGGATCGCGAGCGGCACCGCGCAGAGCGGCGTCGCCAGCGGCACCGCCCACCAGAACTCGTCGACCCGCGTCAGCACCGCGTCGGTGATCCAGTACAGCCCGGCGCAGTAGAACCCGAAGCCGAACGCGAAGCCGTGGCGCAGGGCGGCGCCGAACGAGGTGGCGGCGTCTATGCGTCGCAGCAGCAGCGGCACGGTGAGCAGCAGGATCGGCACCAGCCCGAGCGGCGGCAGCGCCAGCGCCGTGAGCGCGCCGGCCGCGATCATGCGCAAGGCCCCGGCGTCCCGCCTCGCCGCTGGATTCAATCCAGCGCGTCGCGGAGCTGGCGCTCGTAGTGGCGGTAGTATTTGTCGGTGATCAGGTCGGTCTTGACCACCACCGCAACGTCGGTGGTGTTGAACTGGGTGTCGACGACGGCGCCGTCGCCGATGAAGCCGCCGAGGCGCAGATAGCCCTTGATCAGCGGCGGCAGCTGCAGCTGCACCCGGCGATGGTCGATCACGCCGGGGTCACAGCGGCGCATCTCCACGTAGCGCTCCGGCACCGCGCGCGGCCGCAGCGCCGGCGGGGCGAGGTGGTTGTGGTAGAGAAAGGTTAGCTCGTCGCGCAGCCGCTCCGGGTCGATCCCCGGCAGGCTGGCGC
Source organism: uncultured Acetobacteraceae bacterium (assembly GCA_964245755.1). Taxonomy (GTDB): domain Bacteria; phylum Pseudomonadota; class Alphaproteobacteria; order Acetobacterales; family Acetobacteraceae; genus Lichenicoccus. The sequence goes on from CAXTNV010000017.1 coordinate 24,372, forward strand.
AGCCGAACATCACGTCGATGCGATGCAGGAACACGTAGGCGGCGATGCCGCGCCACATCAGCTGCATCGCGGCGCGCCCGCGGTATTTCGTGTCGACGCAGGAGCGGCCCAGCTCGAGCAGGCGCCCGGGAAAGCCGGTGATCCGGCTGATGTCGTATTCCGACGAGGTGTAGAAGCGGCCGACCCGCTCCGCCCCCTCGTTCTGCACCAGCCTGTAGGTGCCGACCACCCCGCGTGCGCCGGAGCTGACCGCGTGGTCGACGACCAGGAGATGATCCGCGACATCGTCGAACAGGTCGACGTCGCGCCGCAGCCGCCGCGCGCGCTCGTCCGGCTGCGCACCCATCTCGTCGTAGAAGATGCGGTAGCGCAGCGCCTGTGCCGCGTCGCGCTCGGCGGCGGTGGTGGCGATGCGCACCGCGAGGTTGCCGGCGCGGAGCTCACCGAAGCCGCCGGAGCCGAGATCCGGCAGCGGACGGCGCGACAGCGGCGGGGCGACGATCGGCGTCGTCAGGCTCACCGCCCGGCTCCGTGGCGGCTCGCCGCAGGGGGCTGGTACTCCTGCGTGTCCCCTCCGAGGGTGCCGGCGTGGGACGCACCGGAATGCGGTGCGCCGGCATGGACCGCCCCCGCCACGGCTTCTCGCCCCTGCTCCAGATCGCGCCGCCGGCGCGCGAACAGCTCCATGCGGTGGGAGACCAGGTCGAACCCCAGCCGGCTCGCGATCTGTCGCATCAGCTGCTCGTGCTCCGCATCCTCGAACTCGATGACCTTGCCGGTCTCGATGTCGATCAGATGATAATGATGGCCGTGCTCGGTCGCCTCGTATCGCGCGCGTCCGCCGCCGAAGTCGCGCCGTTCCAGGATGCCCTTCTCCTCCAGCAGCCGCACCGTGCGGTAGACGGTGGCCACCGAGATGCGGGAATCCAGCGTGGTGGCGCGCCGGTACAGCTCCTCGACGTCGGGATGATCCTCCGCCTCGGACAGCACGCGGGCGATGACGCGACGCTGACCGGTCATCTTGAGCCCGCGCTCGACGCACAGCCGCTCGATACGCGATCCGATCGCCTTCACCGGTGGCTGCCCTCGTCTCCGCTCGCGTTCATCTCAGGCGGCGTAGCCGATGACGACGGACCTTGTCCAATTGGGATATAACGGCGAGGCGGCGGATCGCCACCGCGGGGCCATCCGTGCCGCGCTGCGCGCCCGACGGTCGGCCGGTGCTAGGGGGCGGGGCGCTGCTTGCTGCCGAGGCCGATCTGCTTGGCCAGCGCCGAGCGGTGGCGGGCATAATCCGGCGCCACCATGGGATAATCCGCGGGCAGGCCCCAGCGCTCGCGATACTGTTCCGGCGTCATGTCGTAGGCGGTCTTGAGGTGGCGCTTGAGCATCTTGAGCTTCTTGCCGTCCTCAAGGCAGACGATGTAGTCGGCGAACACCGACTTGCGCACCGAGACCGCAGGTTGCGGCTTGTCCAGCGCCACCAGCTCGCGATCGACGCTGGACAGGGTGCGGAACACGTCCTGGATCAACCCAGGCAAAGCATCTGGGGCGACCGAATTGTTTGCCACGTGCGCGGAGACGATCTGGGCAGTCAGTTCCAGCACGTCGGCTTCTCCGGATTGCTCGGCCATGCCCGCTCCCTGCGCAACAAAGAAGAGACCTTTATATATTTTTTATTCGAGCTGCTGCAATGTGTATTCCGCCCTTACTCATGAGACGGCTTGGTGCTTGCGTCGGCGACGCAGCATCGGGCCTTCGGAACCCGACCACGATGCAAGAGCTCGACATCACCCGCGAGAGCTGCCCGATGACCTTCGTGCGCACCCGGCTCGCGCTCGACCGGATGCGTCCGGGCGAGCTGCTGCAGGTGCGGCTGCAGGGCGAGGAGCCGCGGCGCAACGTGGTGAACAACGCGGTGTCGCTCGGCCACACGCTGGTCTCGGACGAACCCGGCCCGCACGGCACCCGGCTGATCGCGATCCGCCGCCTCTAGCGTCTCGAATGCCAAGTTGCTCTGCGAGAGCGTCCGTGGCGCGCAGTCAGCCGGCGCAGTCAGCCCGGCGGAGGCAGCCCGGCGGAGGCAGCGTGCGCGACAGCACCAGCGCGTGCGCCCCGTCCGGGTAATAATCCGGCCGGCGGCCGACCGCCGCGAAGCCCTGCCGGTCATAGAGCGTCCGCGCCGCCGCATTGCCTTCTGCGACCTCGAGGAACATGCGCCCGGCGCCGCGCCGCGCCGCCTCCGCGACCGCTTCTGCGAGCAGCGCGGTTCCGACGTGTTGGCCGCGCGCGGCCGGCAGCACAGCGACCGTCAGCAGTTCCGCCTCGTCCGCCGTCACCCGCAGCATCGCCATGCCGCGCGGCACGATCCGCCCCTGTGGCGAGGCGTCGGCGGCCTCGTGCAGGCAGGCGAAGCAGCCCGGCATGTCGAGCAATGCCGCCATCGCAGCCTGGTCCCAGCTCTGCTCCTGGGTGAAGCAGCACTGATGCAGCGCCGCGAGCAGACCCGCGTGCACCCGTCCTTCCAGGATCATGGGGCCGCGGACCCGGGCGGCGGGCGCACGGCCGGGGCGGCACGCGCCAGCGGCGGGTCGACATACAGCGCCAGCGCCGCCACCGCGACGGGGTCCGGGCGGGTGACGCCGCTGCATCGCGCCCGGGCGCCGGCGCGAGCCAGCGCCGCCGCGACCGTCTCTGCGGCGTCGCCGGCGAGCAGCACTGGCTGCACCGGCACCGGCAGCGCCTCGAGCATGAAAGCCTGCGGATGCGCGTCGCCCGCTCGCTCCAGGAACACCCGGTCGCGCCGGGCGACGGTGACGCACCAGAGCGGCAGGCCGTGCGCTCCCCCGGCCGCGTGGGTGGCCACGGTATGGCGCAGCGCCTCGCCGGAAGCGACGCCGTGCAGCATCGCGCCCGTGCCGAGCGCGAGCCCCTGCGCCAGCGCCAGCGTGGCGCGCAACCCGGTGAAGCTGCCGGGTCCCGTAACGGCGGCGATCAATCCGAGCGAGCCGACCTCCCAGCCGGCACGCCCGAGCAGCGACAGCAACAGTGCGGGCAACGCCTCCGCGCCACGTCCTGCTTGCTCGGCCTGCTGCACCGATCGCAGCCCCGCCGCGTCGCGCAACAGCAGCGCGGCGCTGCCGTTTCCGCCGGCGCCGTTCAGCACCAGGATGCGCGACGGCGGATCGGCGGGAACGCGATCGCTCAGAGCAGCAGGCAGGCCTCGTCGAAGGTGAGCCGCGGCGCTCGCGGAGCCTCCGGCGGCCCCTCCGCGTAGCCGAGATTGATCAGGAAGTTGGAACGCCAGCCCTGGCCTGCGAGAAAGATCTCGTCCACCCGGGCGCTGTCGAAGCCGGACATCGGCCAGACGTCGAGGCCGAGCATGCGTGCCGCCAGGATCAGGTAGCCGCCCTGCAGCGAGGCGTTGCGGAACGCCGTCTCGTCCGCCAGCACGGCGTCGGCGGCGAACCAGGAGCGCGCCTCGGCGCGCGGATACAGGCGCGGCATCTGCTCGTAGAACAGCGGATCCTGGCCGACGATGACGGTGACGGCGGCGGCCAGCGTCGGTTCGACGTTGCCCGGCGACAACGCCGGACGCAGCCGCTCGCGGCTGTCGCGACTGGCGAGAAACACGAACCGCGCCGGCGAGCAGTTGCCCGAGGTCGGGCAGAGCCTGACCAGCTCGTAGAGGTTTTGCAGCACCGGCTGCGGCACCGGCGTCTGGCTCCACCGATCGGGCGTGCGCGCATCGCGGAACACACGGTCGAGCACGCTGCCGTCGACGGCGCCGGTCGCCGCGGTATCGACGTCCGGCTCGGTCAGCGTCGCATTCAAGCCTCGACCTGCTCCACCGCCTGCACTTCCGGCACGTAGTGGCGAAGCATATTCTCCACCCCGTGCTTCAGCGTCGCGCGCGACGACGGGCAGCCTGAGCAAGCGCCCTGCATGTGCAGCCGCACCACCCCGTCGCGGTAGCCGCGGAACACGATGTCGCCACCGTCGCCGGCCACCGCCGGGCGCACCCTCGTGTCCAGCAGCTCCTTGATCTGGGCGACGATCTCGGCATCCTCTGGCGCCACGTCCTCGTCGGCGAGATCGACGTCGCCCTCGACCACGGCTCGGCCGGAAACGAAATGATCGACCAGGGTCGACAGCACCAGCGGCCGGATCTCCGACCAATCGTGCGAGTCGGTCTTGGTCACGGTGACGAAGTCGGCCCCGAGGAACACGCGTGCCACCCCGTCCAGCGAGAACAGCGCCGACGCGAGCGGCGAGCGCGTCGCCGCGGATCCGGAGGTGAAGTCCGCGGTGCCGCTGCCCATCACGTCGCGACCGCCGGGCAGGAACTTCAGGGTGGCGGGATTGGGGGTGTCCTCGGTCTCGATGAACATGCGCAAGGATCCTGTGCGTGGGTGCGCCTCGTGCGCGCTGCCGCCACTCATGTGGCAACACCCGCCGGGCAGGCAAGAGGCGGTGCCGAACCCAGCGGTGCAGCTCGGGATGCGGGCGCATGTTTTCCATTGACAGCGGCGGCGCCGCTCTGGCCTTGCATCACCACCCGATCAGGGCGCGCGACGCGCCGAGCAGGCTTGATCCCGATGAGCAGACTAATTCCGACCCCGGCCGGCCTGCTCCTCGCCGCCGGCCTGTCCCTGGCCGTCGGACAGGCCGCGGACCGGGCCGGGGGAGCGGCGCGGGCGCAGGCGGCGCCGCGTGCGCGCCTGGCGTTCGTGCTGAACTCCGCCGGCGCCTCTATCAGCGAGATCGACATCGACAGCCGCCGCGAGGTGCGCCGGCTGCCGGTGCTGCGCGAGCCGCACCACATGGCAGTCACTCCGGACGGCCGCTCCCTCGTGGTCGGCGACACCGCCGGGAACGCGCTGTTCTTCCTCGACCCGAACACCGGCGCGATGCAGCGCCGGATCACGGTCAGCGATCCCTACCAGCTCTCGTTCAGCCCGGACGGCAAGTGGCTCACCCTCGCGGGGCTGGCTCGCGATCAGGTGGACATCTACGACGCGGCGACGATGACGCTGGCGCATCGCGTCCGCACCGGCAGCATGCCGAGCCACATCAACTACGCGCCGGACTCCGCGGTCGCCTATGTCAGCCTCCAGGGCAGCGGCACGCTGATCGCGATCGAGACCGCGACCGGGCGCGTGCGCTGGCAGAGCCCGGTCGGCTCGACCCCGGCGGGCGTGCTCTGGCACCAGGGCAGGATCCTGGTCGGCGTGATGGGCACCGACTACGTCGCCGTGGTGGATCCCGCGGACGGGCACGTCGAGCGCCGGCTGCACATGGCGCCGGGTCCGCACAACCTGTTCGCCTCGCCGAGCCGCAAGCTGCTGTTCGTCACCTGCCGGGTCTCGGGCACGATCGAGCAGCTCGACTGGAACACGCTCTCGATCCTGCGCAGCTACCAGTTGCCGGGCGGCCCGGACGACATCGTGTTCGGGCCGAACGACACGATCTGGGCGACGCTGCGCTGGCGCCAGCACGTCGCCGTGCTCGACCTCGCCACCGGCGCGGCGAGCTTCATCCCGACCGGCCGCTCGCCGCACGGCATCTGGCTGAACAGCGCGCTCGCAGCCGCCGCGCCCGTCGGCAAGGTCAGCCTGCTGAGCCGGTAGATCAGGCCGGCCGCCGCCGAGACCGATTGCCTTTCGAAACAACATCCCCTAAGCGTCGCTGAGCAAGTTCTTCCCGTGTCCCAGATCAGGGAACAGCAGGAAGCGTGTTTTTGAGACGCACACGGTCTGGACGATCCCGGTCGCAAACGCGAGGACTGTAATGAACAAATTCTATTCAGCACCGGGCAAGACCGCGACCGGGAATACCGCATCCGATACGGCCGCCGCCGACCCGGCGACCGCGACGCTGCCGGACGGCGACGGCCAGCCTCAGGAGGCGCTCGCGCTGCTGCTGAAGAGCCGGGCGGACGGAGCCGCCGCCGCCGCTTCCCAGGAAAGCGCCAGCCGCGGCGGCAGGAAGGCGAGCGGCTCGCACCAGATCCTGTTCATCGACAGCCGCGTCGCAGATATCCAGGGACTGCTGCAAGGGCTGGTCAGCGGCACCCAGGTCTACATCCTCGACCCCGACCAGGACGGTCTCGCGCAGATCGCGAGGCTGCTGGGCAATCGCACGGACGTGCCGGTCGTCTCGGTGATCGGGCACGGCAACCAGGGCGAGATCGAGCTCGGTTCGTCGGTGGTCACCGAAACGACGCTGAACCAGTCCCAGGCAGTGCTGGCGGCGATCGGCCACGCGGTGGCGCCGCATGGCGACATCCTGCTCTATGGCTGCGACGTCGGCGAGGGTGCCGCGGGCAAGCAGTTCGTCGACAGCTTCGCCGCCGCCACCGGCGCCCGGGTCGCTGCGGCCTCCCACGTCGTGGGCGACCTCGCCGCCGGCGACGGCTGGAACCTCGACACCACCAGCACCGGCTCGCCTCTCAAGGTGCCGCAGGTGCTGAGCAGCACGGCGATCGCCGACTACACGCATCCGCTGGTGATCAACGCGCCGCCGACCGGGCTGCCGATCACCATCACCAGCTTCACCGGCAACACTTCCTTCGACGAGGCCGGCACCACCACCATCAACAGCAGCGGCTACCTGCAGCTGACCACCGCGACGACCAGCCAGGCCGGGATCGCCGTCTACAACCAGTCGTTCCCGTCCACCGCCGGGCTCTCGGTGCAGTTCACCTACTACTCGGGCGGCGGCAACGGTGCCGACGGCATCTCGTTCTTCCTGCTCAACGCCGACCAGATCACCGCCGCCGGCCACACCGCCGCCAACGTCACCGCGGGCGGCTACGGCGGCGGCCTGGGCTATTCCGACGACGGCGCGAGCGGCATCACCGACGGCTTCCTCGGCCTTGGCCTCGACACCTTCGGCAACTACACCGCGATCGATCGCGGCCAGACCGGCAACGCCGCCGCCACGCCCAACGAGGTCGCGGTGCGCGGCGCGGGAAGCGGCGTTGTCGGCTACGGGCTGCTCACCAGCGCCGCCTATTCCGCGGGGATCGACGGCACCCGCACCGTCAAGGTGAACCTGGTCAAGACCGACAGCACGCACGAGAGCCTGTCGGTGTTCATGAGCTCGGACGGCGGCACCACCTACCAGGAGATCATCACCAACTACTCGGTGAACCAGACGCTTCCGAGCAACTTCTACCTCGGCTTCGCCGCCAGCACCGGCGGCTCTACCGACCTGCACGAGATCGAGAACCTGTCGGTCACGCTGCCGGTCAACCTCACGGTGTCGGCGCCGGTCATCACCTATCCGAACAGCACCGACGCCAGCAACCTGACGCTGCTGCCGGGCGACGCGTTCTCCTACACCTACAACCTGACCGACAACGGCCCCAACGGCTCGTCGAACATCACCCTGCAGGACGCGCTGCCGTCCAACGTCACCGCGTCCTCGGTGCACTGGACCCTGCAGGACGACCTGCATCCCGCCGGAAGCCTGGAGAGCGGCACCGGCAACATCAGCCTGAGCAACATCAACCTGTCGAGCGGCGACAGCGCCACGGTCACGGTCTACGGCACGGTCAGCAGCAGCGCCAGCACCGGCAACGCGAGCCACACCATCACCGCCACGCCGGGCACCGGCTTCTCGTTCCTCACACCGTCCACCGGCGTGGTGGCGATGTCGATCGGCTCCCCCAACCCCTACCTCACCGGCACCACCGCCACCGCCTCGGATAGCGGCACGACGCCGCTGCAGCTGTTCTCCGCGGCGCAGGTCGCCGATGCGCACGCCAGCCCCACGATCACCGCCACCCTGACCCTGACCAACAGCGCCGGCACGGTCGGCGACGCCAACGGCAAGCTCAGCGGCACCGGCCTGACCGAGACCGCCACCAAGGGTATCTATACCCTGACCGCGGCAGGCACCTCGACGTTCAACACCGATCTCGACGCGCTGCTGTTCACCCCGACCAGCTCGACCAAGTCGGTGCTGACCAACGTCGCGATCTCCGTCTCCAACGGCGTCAGCGGCACCACTCCCGCCACCGCTGCCACCGCCGTGACCACCACCTGCTTCCTCGCCGGCAGCCGCATCCTTACCGAGCAGGGCGAGGTGGCGGTGGAGCAGCTGCTGGCGCTGCACGAGGCCAGGGGCCCAGGCGAGGCGGCGATCCAGGTGGCGACGCTGGCGGACGGGGAGACGCGTTGGCGTCCGGTGGTCTGGGTCGGCGGGCGTCACATCGATGCCGCAGCCGCGGCGGCGGACCGGCTCTACCCGATACGCATCCGCCGCCACGCGCTGGCCGACGGGGTGCCGCATCGCGACCTGCTGGTCACCCCGGAGCACTGCATCTTCATCGCCGGTCGGCTGATACCGGCGCGCATGCTGGTTAACGGCGGCAGCATCATCGAGGACCGCACGGTCGGCGGCTACGCGTTCTACCATGTCGAGCTCGCCGAGCACGCAATCCTGCTCGCCGAGGGCCTGCCCTGCGAGAGCTACCTCGATACCGGCAACCGCGCCTGCTTCAGCAACGCGGCGGTGACGGCGCTGCGTCCGGGGCTGCTGCTGGAGGCCGGCCGCAGGAGCTGGAGCGAGGATGCCTGCGCGCCGCTGACGGTGGATCGCGAGACGGTGGAGCCGCTGTGGCGTGAGCTCGCACGACGCGCCGCCGAACTCGGCCTGCGCAGCGAGCGGCAGCCGGTCGCGCTGTCCGACGACCCGGAACTTCGACTAGTGCTCGCCGACGGGCGCGTGCTGGAGGCAATCGGCGCCAGCCGCGGCTGCCACATGTTCTCCCTCCCGCCGGGTGCGCAGCCGGTCCGTCTGCTTTCGCGCGCGGCGGTGCCGGCCGACCTGATCGGGCCGTTCCTGGACGATCGCCGGCGGCTGGGCGTCGCGGTGCAGAAGCTCGTGCTTTGGAACGGGCTGTCCGACACCGTGCTCGCGGCCGCCGCGCTGGACCACCGCGGCTGGCATGCGGCGGAGCGCGACATGCGCTGGACCGACGGCGATGCGTCGCTCGAGCTGCCGGCGTCGGGAGCCGACAGCTTCCTCGCCGTGCACCTGGCCGCGACCTTGCGCTATCCGGAACGGCAGCATCCGGGCGAGGAACGTGCCTCGGCGAGGACCGTGGGATCGCGCGCACGATCGGCGAGCGCCTAGCGCCGCTCGCGGCGCCGGAGCGGCGGCGGGATCGTCGGACCGGCAAGGCACTGGAGGCCGCCTTGGTCAGGCTCCGGCGGGAGCCGGCCCGAGCAGCGCGCTCAGCCGGTCGACGCCGCGCGCATCGGCGAGCACCGCCGCGCGCTCGCGTGTGGACAGCGAAGCCAGCCCGGCGGTGAGATCGCTCGCCTCGTCCAGCCGCGCGAGCCCGAGCACCAGGTCCGCGTCGATCGCTCCCTCGCCGCGCGCCCGCGGCGGCGGCAGCATCGCGCGGTGCGCCGCCAGCAGGGCAGCGTCACCGAGCAGCAGCCGCCACGGATCAACCGGCGCCTCTGCCTGCAGCGCGCGCGCGAGGTCCTGCGCACGCGACAGGATCACGGGCGGCGCCGCCTCCTCGGGAATGCGCAGCAGCCCCATCCGTCGCAGCGCCTGGCCGGGAACCCGGTGCGCGGTCACCGCCGCCAGCGGCACCGCCAGGGTCAGTCCGAGCAGCACCGGCGTCATCCACAGGAACAGCGAGGGCGACACCGCCCAGGCGATGCCGGCCAGGACCAGCCCGAACAGGGCATAGAGCCAGTACGCGCGCCACACCTCGCGCAGCGGCACCCGCCCGTCGCCGCGTCGCTGCGCATTCCAGCCGGAGTCGCGTCCGGCGAGGATGCCGGCCACCGCCATGGTCTGGATCAGCATCGCCACCGGCGCGATCAGGCCGCCGATCAGGGTCTCGATCAGCACCGAGAGCAGCGCGCGCAGGCTGCCCCCGGCGCCGCGCCTGGCCTCGCTGTCGAACAGCATCGCCACCCAGGCGAGCAGCTTCGGCGCCAGCAGGATCGACATGGTGACCAGGAACACGAAGCGCGCCAGCACCGGATCGACCTGCGGCCACTGCGGGAACAGGCTCTTGGTGGCGCCGAAATAGGCCGGGCGCACGAAGCGGCTCTGCAGCGAGATGGCGATGCCGCAGAGCAGGAAGATCAGCCACAGCGGCGAGGTCACGTAGGAACCGATCCCCATCAGCAGGTGCAGGCGGCTCACCCAGTGCAGGCCGCGCGCCGGCAGCACGCCGGCATGCTGCAGGTTGCCCTGGCACCAGCGCCGGTCGCGTATGGCGATATCGGTCAGCGACGGCGGGCTCTCCTCGTACGAGCCGGCCAAGCCGGGCACCATGTGGATCGCCCAGCCGGCGCGGCGCAGCAGTGCGGCCTCGACGAAGTCATGGCTGAGGATGTGGCCGCCGAACGGCTTGCGGCCGGGCAGCGTCGGCAGGCCGGCGGCCTCGGCAAAGGCGCGGGTGCGCATGATCGCGTTGTGGCCCCAGTAATTGCCTTCCGAGCCGTGCCACCAGGCGATGCCGTGCGCGATCATCGGCCCGTAAAGCCGGCCCGCGAACTGCTGCATGCGCGCGAACAGGGTGCCGCCGCCCACGATCACCGGCAGGGTCTGGATCAGCCCGACGCCGGGGTGCGCCTCCATCGCGCCGGCGAGGCGCACGATGCTCGACCCTTCCATCACGCTGTCGGCGTCGAGCGTCATCATCTGCGGGTAGGCAGCCCCGAAGCGCCGCACCCAGTCGGCGATGTTGCCCGCCTTGCGCTCGAGGTTGTTGGCCCGCCTGCGGTAGTACAGGCCGGCGGCACCCAGCCGGGCGCGCAGGGCGAGGAACCCGGCCTCCTCGGCGATCCAGATCTCGGCGAGGTTGGTGTCGGAGAGGATGAAGATGTCGAACTGCGCGATGCGGCCGGTGGCGCGCAGCGACTCGTGCATCGCCTGCAGCCCGGCCATCACCCGCGCCGGATCCTCGTTGTAGGTGGGCAGCAGCAGAGCGGTGCGGCTGGCGAGTTGCGGCAGCGGACCGTCGCGCCGGATCCCCAGTCCCATCCCGCCGCGCGACAGCAGCGAGACGAAGCCTGCAAGCGCGCTGCTGAAGGCGAGCGCGATCCAGGCGAACAGCACCACGAACAGCAGCAGCACGACGATGCCGAGCACGCTGGGAGCGGCGCCGAGCACGAAATACATCTCGCGCGCAGCGGCGAGCGTCAGCAGCACCGCGCCGCCGATCACCAGCAGCCGGCGGACCCCGAGCCAGGGCGGCCTGGTGCGCGGGCGGCCCGGTCGCGGCGGTGCCGCATACAGCGACTGCGGCGGCATCGCCAGCGGCGCCTCGTCAGGCAGGAAGCGTTCGGACATGCTCACCGCGCCCAGCGATACAGCCAGGTCTCGGACAGCGCCTCGGTGTCGCTCGCCAGCGTGCAGTGCAGCTCCGCGACCGGCGGCCCATCCGGATCGAACCGGAAGATGATGCGCCAGCCATGGATCTCCGGGTTGGGCTCGACCACGACGTCGCGCACCGCGCCCGACGACGCGCCGAGGTTGGCGTGCAGCTTCGCGTCCGGCGGCAGCGCGCGCAGCGTCTCACCGGTGAAGTCCAGCGCGACGATGCGTCCGCGACGGTCGTCCGCGCTGCCGATCCGGGTCTGCGCCACACGCGCGAGCCGGGTCGCGAACGGGTTGTCCCAGCCCCAGTGCATCCGGTAGGTGAAGGCGTACTCGCCGCCGGCGCGCAGCGTGTCCTTTGGGCGCCAGAAGGAAACGATGTTGTCGTTGACCTCGTTCGGGGTCGGCAGCTCGACCAGGTCGACCGCGCCCTCCCCCCAGTCGCCGATCGGCTCGATCCACAGGCTGGGCCGCTTCTGGTAGTTCAGCGCCAGATCCTGGAAGTCCTCGAATGCGCGCTTGCGCTGCATCAGTCCGAAACCGTGCGTGCCGCTGTCGGCGAGTGCGGAGAACTGCAGCAGGACCGGGTTGACCAGCGGGCGCCAGAGCTGCTCGCCGTGCCCGGTCCACACCGACAGCCCCTCGCTGTCATGCGCCGCCGGCCGCCAGTCATCGACGCGGGAGCGGTCGTCGGCGTCGAAATAGAACATGCCGGTGAGCGGCGCCACGCCCGCCTCGGCGAGGTCGCGTCGCGGGTAGAGCACGGACTCGACGTCGAACACCGTCATCTCGCCCGGGCGGATGGTGAAGCGGAACGCGCCGGTCACGCTGGGGCTGTCGAGCAGCGCGTGCACCACGACGACGCCGCCGCGCTGCGGCCGCTCCAGCCAGAAGGCGGAGAACAGCGGGAACTCCTCGCCGTGCGAGCTGCCGGTGCCGCTGGCGAAGCCGCGCGCCGACAGCCCGTACTCCTGCCCGCGCGCCACCGCGCGGAAATACGAGGCTCCCTGGAACACGCAGACCTCGTCGAGGTAGTCCGTCCGGTTCAGCGGCGCGTGGATGCGAAATCCGGCGAAGCCGAGATCGTCGGCGACGCGAAGTGCGGGATCCTCGTAGCTGAACAGGTCCGGATCGTAACCGACGCGCTTGGCCTGGCCGGCCGCGACCTCGAACATCTCGATCCTCGGCCGGTAGAGGAAGCCGCGCGGCAGGAACTCGATCTCGAAGCCCAGGCCCAGCCCGTGCCACAGCGCGCGCTGCTTCTGAAACCGGATGGCGCGATACTGGTCGAAATCCAGGTGGTCGATCGGCTTCGGCAGGCGCGGGTCGGGCGCCCGGTAGGGGCGGCGTGCCATCGCTTGGGCCAGACGGCGCACGCTGGCGCCATCGAAGGCGCCGGGCTGCGGGCGCGGCTCGTCGCGGGAAGCCGGCTGAGCCGGATTCGGGGCCGTGGCGTCGGGGCCCGGATCGGCGGCCCGCGCCGGCACGGTTCGGCGCCCGATCCAGGCAGCCACGGAGGCACCGGCCGCATGCCGCACCAGCTCACGTCGTCGCACAGGCCGCAAGATGATCCCCCTCAGGCAAGAGCCGCAACCCATGCGGCGGCGCCGTGGCATTTTCACGGCGGTGCGGCGCGGTGTAAATCCGCGAGCGCAACGATACTCCCGGACGTCGCGGCGTGCGGCCGCGACAAGCTAGCGCGGAGGGGAAGACGTCGGGAGCAGTAGCGGTCAGAAGCGGAAGTCGAGCGTCGACAGGTAGTAGGTGCCGTCCGAGGCGCCCGCCCGCTGCAGCGCGTGCGAGGAGAAGAAGCGCGCGACGTCGTTGGTCCAGGCGAGGTGCCGGGTGATGCGCCAGGCCAGCGTCGCCTGCGGCGTGGTGCCGACATAGCCGCCGTTGTACTTGCCGCGGAAGGTGTAGATGCGGCTGGAGCCGTAGACCGCATCGTCGGTGCTGTCGCGCCAGAACACCGGCACCTTCACGCGCACCAGGGTCGAGCGGCTCGGCGCCAGTTCCAGCACCGGGCCGGTATCGATCAGGTTCGACGGCGCGATGTAGGTCGTGGTGTCGAGGTAGTTGGTCGAGGGGTTGTAGGGCGCCTGGTAGGTGCCCACGCTGCCGGTGGTCTTGTTGTAGTTGCCGCCGGAATACAGGTCGGTCTGCAGTGCCAGCAGCGGATGGGTATAGATCTGGTTGACGCGGTAGCCGACCACGGTGTTGACCGAGTATGCCTGCACGCCGCGGGTGCGGTCGCTGTTCGCGTAGCGGAACTGGCCGCCCTGGTAGAGGCCGCCCAGGGAGAACTCGACCGGACCCGCCTTGCCCCAGAACCGGGTGCCGTAATTATCCCGCAGGGTCGAGCCGTTGGCGGTGGAGGACGCAGTCGGGATCGCCGCCGAGGTGCCGTTGTACTCGTAGCCGAGATAGAAGAAGTCGAGGAACACGTGCCCGGGCCGGCCGAGGAACTTGAAGTCCGGCGGCGCCCAGCTCTCGTAGGCGCCGAACAGGCGCGCGTTCCAGCTCTCGTTGTCGCGGAACAGCTGCGACGGGTTGTTGTTGGTCTGCACGAAGTCGAACAGGTCGATGCGCACCCGCGGCCACACCGCGTAGCCGCGCGCGCCGTTCCACGACAGCGGCACGTTCGGCGTCTCGCGGGCGAACAGCACGTAGTTCGGCGCATCGAGGAATTGCTGCCGCCCCAGGATCACGCCGGTCTTGGCGCCGGCGAGCGGCAGCGTCACCTCGCCGAACAGCTGCTCCAGGTCGAGGCGGGTGCGGTAGGTGCCGTTATAGCCGTAGGCGTTCCAGCCGCCGCCGTCGCCGTTGACCAGCTCGGCATAGACGCGGAAGTCGGGACCGAGATGCAGGTCCGCACCGTAGATGCCGCGTACCGTCAGGCGGCCCGAGTCGTCGGGCTTCTGCGTGCCCAGGAACGGCCGGTTCTCGAACCAGTTCTTCAGCCGCTCGTCGGCGCTCAGCGTCAGGTAGATGCTCTTGCTGCTGTTGAGCGGGATGAACTTCAGCGGATCGAAGAAGTCGTCGCTCAGCGACGGGTTGCGCAGGAAGGTCCAATCCTCGGCCCAGTGCGCGGTGCCGTAGCGCGCCACCGGGCCGAAGCCGGCGGGCGAGCCGTCGTCGCGGTTGAACACCCCCCAGTCGCCGGTGTGGATCTGGGTCGGCGCCTGCTGCTTGGTCGGGTTGCGCAGCGTCTCCGGCAGAGCGTTGAACTGCGGCTGCAGCTCGAGCCGCGGCGACTGCTGCGGGTTGGGAGAAACGGTCAGCGACTCCGCCGGCCGCCCGGCCGCGG
>CAXTNV010000017.1:39136-45788 GCA_964245755.1 uncultured Acetobacteraceae bacterium
TGTGCCTGTGCTGGTGCCCATGGGCCGGCGCTGAGCAGGGCGCCGCCGAGGACGACGCCGCCCCGCCGGGCGGCGGTGGCGATCGCGCGCGCGCCCCGGCGCGGCGCATGCTGTGTGAGGGTCAAGGCATGGATCCCGGCCGCGGCGATGAGGTAAGCGCAGTCGGCTATTCGACAGCGCGGACACGTGCAAACGACACCGCCCTGCCGGCCAGCGTAGAACGCTCCTAATCACGATGGCAATGGTGCGGCCCGGCGCCGCGGTCGGGCTCAGCCGGCGTAGCTGGCGAGCTCGATCAGGTTGCCGTCCGGATCGTGGCAGTACACCGACGTAGTCGGACCCAGCGCGCCGATCCGCGCAGTGGGCCCGTCGATGACCGTGACCCCGCACTGCTCGAGATGCTCGACGATGTTCTCGGTCTGCACCGCAGTGACAAAGCACAGGTCCTGGGATCCCGGCAGCGCGTCGTCGGCGGTGCTCCAGCCCTCGGCGCCGTAGGGCCGCAGGTTGACCTTCTGGCCGCCGAAGCGCAGCGCGGTTCGCCGGTTGCGGCCGTACTCCTCGCGCTCCATGCCGAGGACGCGCTGATACCACGACGACGTCACTTCGAGGTCCCGGCAGGTGATGACGATGTGGTCGAGCCGGTCGACGGTGAAGCGCATCTCAGGTCAGCCCGTCGTAGAAATCATGTCCCTTGTCGTCGATGACGATGAAGGCCGGGAAACGCTCCACCTCGATGCGCCACACCGCCTCCATGCCGAGCTCGGGATATTCGAGCACCTCGACGCGGCGTATGCAGTCCTGCGCGAGGCGCGCCGCCGGGCCGCCGACGGAGCCGAGATAGAAGCCGCCATGAGCCTGGCAGGCATCGCGCACGGCCCGCGAGCGGTTGCCCTTGGCCAGCATCACGAACGAGCCGCCGGCCTGCTGCAATGCCGCGACGTAGCTGTCCATACGGCCGGCAGTGGTGGGGCCGAACGAGCCAGTCGCCATGCCTTCCGGGGTCTTGGCGGGGCCCGCATAGTATACCGGGTGCTGCTTGAGGTAGTCCGGCAGGCCCTCGCCGCGATCCAGCCGCTGCTTGAACATGGCGTGCGCGATGTCGCGCGCCACCACGACGGTTCCGGTCAGCGACAGCCGGGTCTTCACCGGATGGCGCGACAGCAGCGCCCTTATCTCCGGCATCGGCCGGTTCAGGTCGATTTCGACCACGTCGCCGCCGAGGATGGCATCGGTCGCTTCCGGCAGGAACCGCGCCGGGTCGGACTCGAGCTGCTCGAGGAACACGCCGTCGGGGGTGACCTTGGCCTTGATCTGGCGGTCGGCCGAGCAGGAGACGCCGATGCCCACCGGCAGGCTGGCGCCGTGGCGCGGCAGCCGCACCACGCGCACGTCGTGGCAGAAATACTTGCCGCCGAACTGCGCGCCGATGCCGAGCGAACCGGTCAGCGCGTGCACCTCGCGCTCCAGCACCGTGTCGCGGAAGGCATGGCCGGACTTGCTGCCCTCGGTGGGCAGCCCGTCGAGCCAGCGCGTCGAGGCGAGCTTGACCGTCTTGAGGGTAAGTTCCGCCGAGGTGCCGCCGATCACGATCGCCAGGTGGTAGGGCGGGCAGGCGGAGGTGCCCAGGGTGCGGATGCGCGTGCCGAGCCAGTCCAGCAGCTTCTCGCGCGAGGCCAGCAGCGCGCGTGTCTCCTGGAACAGGAAGGTCTTGTTGGCCGAGCCGCCGCCCTTGGCGATGAACATCAGCCGCAGCTCGTCGGCATGGTGCTCGCCCGGACTGGCGGCGATGTCGAACTGCACCGGCAGGTTGTTGCCGGTGTTGACCTCGTCGAACATGGTCAGCGGCGCCATCTGCGAGTAGCGCAGGTTGGTCTCGGTGTAGGTGCGGTGCACCCCGTAGGACAGCGCCTCCTCCTCGTCGCCCTCGACCCAGACGCGCTGCCCCTTCTTGCCGAACACGATGGCGGTCCCGGTGTCCTGGCACATCGGCAGCACGCCGCCGGCGGC
The DNA here is from genome assembly GCA_964245755.1 of uncultured Acetobacteraceae bacterium. Taxonomy (GTDB): domain Bacteria; phylum Pseudomonadota; class Alphaproteobacteria; order Acetobacterales; family Acetobacteraceae; genus Lichenicoccus. The sequence continues at coordinate 41,147 of CAXTNV010000017.1, forward strand.
GATGGCGGCGTTCTTCAGCAGGTCGAGCGCCACGAAGCGATCATTGTCCGACGCCTCCGGGTCGTCGAGGATGGCGCGCAGCTGTGCCAGGTGCCCCGGGCGGAGCAGGTGGCTGACGTCGCGGAAGGCGGCGGCGGCGAGCGCGCTGAGCGCCTCGGGGCGGATGCGCAGCACCGTCCTGCCGTCACACTGCAGCGTCGAGACGCCCTCGATCTCGAGCCTGCGCCAGGGTGTCGCGTCGTCGCCGAGCGGAAACATCGGCGTGTAGGCGAAGCCGCTGCCGGACGCAGGCAGCGCAAAGTCCGCCCGCACGGGAGCTGCCGGCTGACGCGGTGGCGACACGTTCATGTTCAAACCCTGTGGCAGCCGGCGATCAGCTGGGGTTAGGGCCACGGCGACGGAACGCGTCCAGGCTGACCACCTGCCGGGTCTCGTCCGCCGGCTCGGCCTGCACCGGCTCGGGCGTCGGCCCGGGCTCCGGGGGTGCGAGAACGGCAGCTGGCACCGCCGCAGGATGACTCGCCTCGACCGGCGGCTCCTCGGCCTCCGGCAGGGTGAAGCGCAGCACCAGGCGCACCTGCGGGTCGGCGAAGCCGGTGATCGCCCGGAACGGGATCAGCAGCGTCGAGGGCACGCTGCCGAACGACAGCCCGACGCTCATCGTCGCCGCCACGGGATCGACCTTGAGGTCCCAGTACTGGTGCTGCAGGACGATGGTCATCTCCTGCGGGTACTGCGCGAGCAGGCGCGTCGGGATCTGCACGCCGGGTGCGGTGGTGCGGAAGGTGATGTAGAAATGGTGCGCGCCGGGCAGGCCCTGCGCCTGGGCGAAATCCAGCGCGCGGACCATCACCTCGCGATAGGCCTGCTCGATCCAGCCCTCGTACGGCAGCAGGCTCGGCGGCAGCGCGCCAGCCTCTTCGGCCAGGCCGTCACCGTCAGTTTCGTCGCGCATCGGCCTGTCTCCCGTCGTCCACGTCCCGACCGTACGAGTGGGGGGGCTTCTGTTGCCCGGTGCCCCCCCGAACCGCGCTTGTCACTTACGCAGCGACAGCGAGCGCCTCGAAATTATCGTTGGCACCTGTGTTTTAGCCCGATAACGGCGGTACAATGCCGGGCAAAAGATTCGTCTTTACCACGCGTGTCGAACCTGTTTCGCCCCCATGATCCGGGCCTCTCGCCGAGGGAGCCGGAGGATGGTGGAGGCGCCGGGCACTGCCCCCGGGTCCACAACGATTATTCCACGCACCGTTTATCGCCATAGTCGTGCCGAAAGGCGCGACGCTCCGCATATAGTCACAATCCGGGGCCTATGGAAGGCCCCGCCGGTGATGCTACACCCGGCGCATGATCCTCAGCCCGGAGCAGCACGCCGAGCTGCAAGCCCTCGAGAACCAGAGCAGCCAGACCCGGCGCGCCACCGTCCCGGCGCTGGAGGCGCTGCTGCACCGCCCACTGCCGGTGCTGGACCACGGCTTCGTCCGGGTGGTCGACTACATGGGCGACGACGGCGCGATCGTGCAGGCGGCGCGGGTCTCGTACGGCCGCGGCACCCGCAAGGTGAGCGAGGACCAGGGCCTGATCCGCTACCTGATGCGACATCGCCACTCCACCCCGTTCGAGATGTGCGAGATCAAGTACCACGTGAAGCTGCCGATCTTCGTCGCCAGGCAGTGGATCCGTCACCGCATGGCGAGCATCAACGAGTACTCCGCCCGCTACTCGATCCTCGACCGCGAATTCTACATCCCCGAGCCGGCGCACCTCGCCGCGCAGAGCCAGAGCAACCGGCAGGGTCGCGGCGACGTGCTCTCCGGCGACGCCGCGAGCGCGGTGCTCGAGCTGCTGCGCGAGGACGCCGCGCGCTGCCACGACCACTACGCGCTGATGCTCGGCGAGGAGGGCGACCCGCAGGATCCCGGCCAGCCCCAGGGTTTCGAGCGCCAGGGTTTCGAGAGCCAGGGCTTCGAGCGCCAGGGCTTCGGGCTGGCGCGCGAGCTGGCGCGGATGAACCTGACGCTCAACACCTACACCCAGTGGTACTGGAAGGCCGATCTGCACAACCTGCTGAACTTCCTGGCCTTGCGCCTCGATCCGCACGCCCAGTACGAGATCCGGGTCTATGCCGAGGCGATGCTCGATACCGTGCGTGCCTGGGTGCCGCAGGCCTGCGCGGCGTTCGAGGAATACCGGCTGGGCGCGTTCAGCTTCTCCGCCTCGATGCTCGCGGCACTTCGCCGGATGCTGGCCGGAGAGCGCCTCGAGCAGAAGGCGAGCGGGCTGAGCCGGCGCGAGTGGGACGAGATGATGGCCGCGCTGGCTCAGCGATGACCGGCGAGCGCCCGCCGCGCAAGCTGCCCGACTTCGCGCCGTTCATCGTGCTCGCGGCGCTGCTCGGGCTGATGGCCGGCGGCCTCTACGCGTTTCCCTACGTCAAGGCGATGATCAACTACCAGGACTGCGTGGGGAGCGGGCGGACCGACTGCGCAGCGCACTGAGCAGCCTTCCGAGCCCGGGGGTCGCCGCAAGCCGCTCGGCGAGACGGCCGTAGGCGAGCCCCGCCTCGCTGCCGGGTGCGTTTGCCATGATCGGCGTGCCCGAGTCGGCGCTGCTGCGAATGTCGAGCAGCAGCGGGATCTCGCCCAGGAACGGCACCCCGAGCGCCTCCGCCTCGCGCCGCGCGCCGCCGTGGCCGAACAGCTCGCTGCGGTGGCCGCAGTTCGGGCAGCAGAAGAACGACATGTTCTCGACCAGTCCCAGCACCGGGACGCCGGTCTTCTCGAACATCGCGACCCCGCGGCGCGCGTCGAGCAGGGCGATGTCCTGCGGCGTGGACACGATCACCGCTCCCGCGAGCTTCACCTTCTGCGCCAGGGTCAGCTGGGCGTCGCCGGTGCCCGGCGGCATGTCGACCACCAGCAGGTCGAGCTCACCCCAGGCCACCTCGCCAAGCAGCTGGCCGAGTGCGCCCATCACCATCGGGCCGCGCCAGATCATCGCCGTCCGCTCCTCGACCAGGAAGCCGATCGACATGGTGCGCAGCCCCCAGGCCTCGATCGGCTGCATCAGCCCGTCGCGCGACACCGGCTGGCGATTCACCCCGAGCATGCGCGGCAGGCTGGGTCCGTGGATGTCGGCGTCGAGCAGGCCGACAGAAAGGCCGAGGCGCTGCAACCCGATCGCGAGGTTGACCGCGGTAGTCGACTTGCCGACGCCGCCCTTGCCGGACGCGACGGCGATCACCGCCCCGACCCCGGCCAGCAGCGGCTGCGACGTGCTGCGGCCGTCGCCGAGCCGGATCGGCGCGTGGCCGCTTCGTGGCGGGTGCGGTTCCTGACCGGCGCGCGGCCGGTTCGGCTCCTGACCGGGCGCCGGGGCAGCCCGGTGCGCGGTCAGGCTGACGGTGGCCCGGGCAACGCCGGCGACGCCGCGCAGCGCCGCCTCGGCGCGCGCCCGCACCGGCTCCATCGCCGCCTCGTCGTCGCGTGTCGCGCGCAAAGCCAGGTGCACCGCCTCGCCCTGCACCGAGAGGCTGTCGATGCGCCCGCCGGCAGCAAGGTCGCGGCCGCTCGACGGGTCCTCGACCCCGCGCAGGGCCCGGAGCAGCGCCTGCTCGTCGATCACGGCCATGATGTTTTCCTCGAGATAACGCGGCGCCGCACGAGCCGCGGCCGGAGCCGGATCGTGTGACGGACGGTAAGACGCGCGACGCCGCACTGGAAGCGCCGCCCCGGCAACGCGTATGCTGCCCGTCGAGTTGAGGACGGAGCCGCACCCGGGATGACGCAGCCCACCCAAGCCGGGACCGCACGGGACCATCGGGTGGACGCGCTGCGCGGTGTCGCGCTGGCAATGATGTTCGTGGATCACATCCCCGACAACCTGCTCAACCGGCTGACGCTGCGCAATCTCGGCTTCTGCGACGCCGCCGAGATCTTCGTGCTGCTCGCCGGCTTCGCCTCCATGCTGGCCTACGGCCGCGCCTTTGAGCGCGCCAGCATCCGGATCGCGATCGGCCGGGTGCTGCGGCGATGCGGCAAGCTCTACCTCTATCAGGTCGGCATGCTGCTGGTGAGCATCGGGGTGATCACCCAGTGGCGGCGCTACCACGCCGTGCCGGTCGACTTCCTGGAGCCGGAACTCGCGCATGGCTTCGAGAGCCTGTGGCGGGCGATGCTGCTGCAGGCCTTGCCCGGAAACCTCAACATCCTGCCGCTCTACATCGTGCTGCTGCTGCTGTTCCCTCTGATCTACCTCGCCAGCCGGGTGAGCGTGCGTTTCGCCCTGGGTCTGAGCGGGGCGCTCTGGCTGCTGGTGAACTTCGAGCCGCAGCTCAACATGCCGAACTGGCTCGATCCGGACGGCTGGTACTTCAACCCGTTCGCCTGGCAGTTCCTGTTCACCCTGGGTGCGATGGCGGCGATCCTCACCCAGGCGCGCGGCGGCGACCTGCCCCGTCGTCGCTGGCTGGTCGTGGCCTGCTGGGGCTACCTCGCATTCAGCGCCGTGCAGGCCTTTCCTTGGTCGGTGTGGGGATTGCCGAACCTGTCGCCGCTCGATATCGACCCGCCGCTGAAGACGCCGCTGTCGCCGCTGCGGCTGATCGACGTGCTGGCGATCTTCTACCTGGTGCAGAGCAGCC
>CAXTNV010000018.1:0-24770 GCA_964245755.1 uncultured Acetobacteraceae bacterium
GGTGCTGCGCCGCAGGCGCCGGCGGTGTCGCGGCCACCCGCACGTCCGGCAGGTCCGCTGCCCTCGGCGCGCCCGCAGCCGCCCGGCCCGGCGGCCGGCGCCAATCATCTGCGCGACGTCGAGCACAGGCCGCCGGTGCCGCGTGCGCCGGCCGGCCAGCCGCTGCCTCGCCCGCAGCTGCCTCGCCCGCAGCTGCAACGGCCCCCGGCACCGCGGTTCGAGCCGCAGCGGCAGCCGGTGTTCCAGGCACCGGCCGTGCGCCAGCCGGAGGTTCGTCCGGCGGCGGCGCCGCCGCGGCCACAACTCCAGTCGCCGCCGCCGCGGCCACAGTTCCAGGCGCCGCGACCGCCAGCGCGTCCGGCGCCGCCGCCTCCGAGACGGCTCAACCAGCCCTGAGCGTCGCAAGTCTCGGTGGAAAGCCGCGGACGGGCAGGCCGAGGGGTTACTCCGAAGCGGCGCGGAGCACTGCCAGGCCGCCCTCGAGATCAGCGATCAATTCGTCCGGGTCTTCCAGACCGATGTGGAAGCGGCAGGCCGGCCCCTCGAGGCGGCTGGACTCGAGGCTGCGCGTGACCGCAGTCGGCAACGCCAGGCTCTCGTAGCCGCCCCAGGACTCCCCGATGCCGAACACGCCGAGCGCGTCGACCATCGCGTCCACCGCGGCCGGGTCGAACCCGGGGCGGAATACCACCCCGAACAGGCTGCTGGCTCCGCTGAAGTCGCGCAGCCAGATCTCGTGGCCGGGCGAGCCTGGAATTGCGGGATGCAGCACCCGGGCGACCTCGTCGCGCGTGGCGAACCACTGCGCCACAGCCAGGGCCGAGCGCGCTTGCCGCTCCAGCCGCACCCCCAGCGTGCGCAGGCCACGCAGGGTGAGCCAGCAATCGTCCGGGCTGGCATATTGTCCGAGCTGGATCGCGGCGTCGCGCAGCACCCGCCAATCCTGGTCGTCAGCTACGGTGACCGCGCCGATGACTACGTCCGCATGACCGGCGGCATACTTGGTCAGGGCCTGGATGGAGACGTCGGCGCCACGCTGGAATGGCTGGAACACGTGGATGCCCCAGGTGTTGTCGAGCAGCAGTTTGGCGCCGTGCTCGTGCGCCACCCGCGCCAGCATGGGCACGTCCTGCACCTCGAAGCTGTGGCTGCCGGGGCTCTCCGACAGCACGACCTGCGTGTTGGGGCGCATCAGGCTACGCAGCCGCGCCTCGGCGAGCATCGGCTCGTAGTATTCGGTCTCGACGCCCATGCGGCGCAGCATGGTGTCGCAGAAGCGGCGGGTGGGACCGTAGACGCAGTCCGGCATCAGGCAGTGGCCGCCGGCGCCGAGGAAGGCGAGCAGCGGCGTGGTCACCGCGGCCAGGCCGGAGGAGACGATCTGGCTGTGCGTGCCGCCCTCGATCTCGGCGATCACCGCCTCGAGGTGGAACTGGGTCGGCGTGCCGCAGGCGCCGTAGGTCAGCTCGTGCCCGTAGCGCTTGGCGCCGCGCTCGCGAAGCGCGTGCAGGCTCGGGAACAGCACAGTCGAGCCGCGTGCCACCGGCGGGTTGACGAAGCCGTCCTCCGGTCCGTCGCCGCCGTCGCCGCCGACATGGCGGCCGGTGCGAACCATACGGGTCGAGAGCGTGCTCCAGCCGTCGGCGACCCGCGCCTGATCCGCCGGCCGGCCGAGCCGGTTCACGCGGCGCCTCCGGTCGAGGGTTCCGCGACCGCGATGCCGACGCGCGGCAACTCCGCGTGACTTGCCCACTCGGTCCAGGAGCCATCGAACAGCGCGCCGGTGAACCCCGCGATCGCCAGGCCGAGCGACAGCACCGAGGCGGTCAGCCCGGATCCGCAGCTGGTCACCACAGGCAGGCTGCCGTCGATCCCGGCGTCGGCGAAGCGGCGGCGCAGGATCGCGGCGGGCAACAGCCGCCGGTCCGCGCCCAGCAGCTCCGTGAAGGGCAGGCTTGCGCTGCCGGGGATGTGGCCGCCGGGCAGGCCGGGACGCGGCTCGGGAGCCTGTGCCGCGAAGCGCGCCCTGCTGCGCGCATCGATCACCACCGCCTGACGCTCGCCGGCCGCGATCGCGATCATGTCCCCCAGACCGACCAGGCGCTCGGCGCGCAGCCGCGGGACGAACCGCCCCATCGCAGCCGGCGCCGGCTCGCCCGCCTCGACCGGCAGCGCCGCCTCGCGCCAGGCCGGGAGTCCGCCGTCCAGCACCTGCACCCGATCGTGCCCGAACAGGCCGAGCAGCCACCAGCCGCGCGCTGCACCCACCGGTCCGGACTGGTCGTAGAGCACCACATGGCTCGCGTTGCCGATGCCGAGACCGGCGATCAGCCGCGCGAACCTGCCCTGACTCGGGACCATGTGCGGCAGCCCGCCTTCAGGATCCGAGAAGGCCTCGACATCGAAGCGCCGGGCGCCGGGTATGTGCGCTTCAAGGAAGCCCCGGGCGGGATCGTGGTCCTCGCCGGGCAGCGAGACACTGGCGTCCAGCACCGCCAGGTCCGGGGCGCCGATCAGCGGATGAAGCTCGTGGGCGCTCAGCAACGGCGTCATGTCGAGGTTTGGTTATCCGGCCGCATCGCCCGCCATCCGGGTCGCTGGGGCTCAACAGATCATTGCAGCGCGTGTCCCGCAAGCAGCTCACGCACCCGTCGCGCCGCGGCCGCACCCTTCAGCGAGTCGCGCCACATCGTCTCGGCGACACGCTGATGCGACGTCACCGCCTCGGGCGCCCCGGTGATCAGGGCGACGCCGCTCGCGTTGACGCAGCTCGCGTCGCTTCGGAACGGGTTGATCACCAGCGTCGCACGGTCGCGCTGACGCATCAGGATGCAGTTGGTGGTGAGCTCGCCACCGGGGATCAGGCTGAACTGCAGGCCCATCGGCTCAGTCTCGAGCATGGCGGCGATGCTCTCCACCTCGACCGCCGCGATCTTGCGGCAGAACGCGCGGACGTTCGGGCTGAGCCGCACGTTCTCCGCCACGCCCTGTTCCAGGAAGCGCTGCAGCACCGGCTCGGAGATCATCGTGATCAGGTTGGGGCGACGCATCTGGTAGGCGCGCTTGCGCGCGACCATGATGCCCAGCACCTGCTCGGACAGCGCTTTCACGGTGGGTGCCTCGGCGCCGGACTGGTCCGCGGTCTCGGCGAAGGTCTGCGCCAGCAGGCCGTCATAGCTCTCCGAGGTCACCAGGTAGCACAGCGGCTCGCCGACCTGGAGCACCTGATCGGCCGTCTCCTCGAGCTGACGCACGCGCTCGAAGAAGCCGATGGTGCGGCTGTAGTACTCGACACCGATGCCGAGCAGGGAGAGCGGCGAGATCTTGAGCAGCTCGGCAAGGCGCTGCACCGTGTCGAGCTTGATGACCTCGCCCTTCTCGTAGCGGTAGAGAGCCGCGCGGGACACGCCGAGCCGGGCTGCGATCTCCTCGGCACGCATGCCGGATTCCAGCCGGTAGGCCCTCAATTGCTGACCGATCTCGTTCAGGCGCATCGTCTCTTCCTTGACTCGCCCGCAGGCGCGATGAAGCGTCGTCGAAAAACCTGGATCGGGAGCCTAACGCTCAACGCTTACATCAATAAAACGTTAAACTGGCGGAATTGTCCATCGGCTTCACGGAATCGTTTTTATCCAAAACTGGCGTCGTGATGAAGAGGCTACCTGGACCGGCGCAAGCGCTGCGCCTCGGATCCCCGCGCCGGCATCTGCAGGACGGACGGTTGCCGGCATCCGCGAACGGCGCGAAAGGAGCCCATGCCCGAGCGAATCATGATGGGTCTGTTGCTCGGTGGCGTCGCCACCGGCTGCATCATCGTCCTGTATCCGTTCTTCTCCGCCCTGCTGTGGGCGGCAATCCTGACCTTCACCACCTGGCCGGTCTATCGACATCTGCAGCAACGTTCAGGCCGCTACACCGCGGCGGCGCTGATGATGATCCTGACCGCGCTGCTGGTCGTGCTGCCGCTGGCGCTGGTGGCCTCTGCCGGCATCGCGGACGCGCCGGGCATCGTGCGTGCGATCGAGAATGCGCTGGCGATGCATCTGCCGGAGCCGCCGCGCTGGGTCGCCGGCACGCCGCTGATCGGACGCCAGGTCGCGCAGACCTGGACCAAGTGGTCCGCCGACCTGTCCGCCGCCGGCGCCTTCGTCCAGCCCTATCTCGGCAGCATCGCCGCGAGGGCGCTGAACCTGCTGGTGCAGATCGCGAGCGGCCTGCTGCAGCTGGTGCTGGCGCTGTTCATAGCCTTCTTCTTCTGGATCGGCGGCGAGTCGCTGGGCGGGCATGTCACCGCCATCATCCGACGCATCGCCGGGCCCTACGCCGACCGCCTGCTCGGCGTGACCGGCAGCACCGTGCGCGGCACCGTCTACGGCATCCTCGGCACCGCCATCGTCCAGGGCATTCTCACCGGGATCGGCTTCACCATCGCCCACGTTCCGAGTCCGGTGCTGTTCGGCGGCATCGCCGCGTTCTTCGCCGTGCTGCCGATCGGAGCGCCGCTGGTGTGGGTGCCGGCGGCGATCTGGCTCGCGCTGACGCACCACCTCGCCTGGGGCATCGTGCTCGGCGTCTACGGCGTGGTCGCGATCTCCGGCGCCGACCACGTCATCCGGCCGGTCTTCATCTCGCGCGGCGCACAGCTGCCCTACCTGCTCACGGTGCTCGGCGTGCTCGGCGGCGTCCTAGCTTTCGGTGGCCTCGGGATCTTCCTCGGCCCGGTGCTGCTGGGCGTCGGCTATACGCTCGCGGTCGAATTCGCCGCCGCCGGAGCGGCTGCGCCGGACAACGCGGTCCAAGACCCTGCCCAGGCTCCGGTACCGCTGCTCGAGGACGTGGCGTGAAGGATGCGGCTTGAAGATCGTCAGCTGGAACCTGCTGCGACGCGTCGGCGCCTCGGTCGAAGACGTGTGCAGGCTGATCGACAGCGAGCGGCCCGACCTGATGCTGATGCAAGAGGCGACGCACGAGATCGACCAGCTCGTGGAGAGGATCGGCGGCCACTACGCGCGCTCGCCGCTGCCCGGGCGGATCCACGGCGTGGCCTGCTGGAGCCCCCGCCCGTTCCGCAGCCCGCCGTCGGTCTGGCCGCTGCAGCCGGGCGCCCTGATCCGCCGGATTTGCCAGGTGATCGATTGCGGCGACTTCGCGATCGCCAACGTGCACCTGTCGCACGGCCAGATGCTCAACCGCCGCCAGCTCCGCCTGATCGCCGACCGGCTGCCGGCGCGCGGCGCGGTGCTCGGCGATTATAACCTGGTCGGACCGGCGCTGCTGCCCGGGTTCCGCGACGTCGGGCCGAGGGGTCCGACCCACCGCATGGCCGACATGGTCGGGGTCAGGCTGGACCGTTGCCTGGTGCGCGGGCTCAGGTGCCGCCACGCCGCGATCCTGCCGCAGCGGCTGTCGGACCATCACCCGATCAGGGTCGAGCTCGACCTCTGAGCCGCCTCAGAGGTAGGGCAGCAGCAGCCGCGCCGCGGAGTCGCGGATCCGCACCGGGAAGCCGCGGGCGGCCACCTGATCGCCCTCGAACCGCGCGTGCCGCTGCGCCAGCATGAACGCGTCGAGTTCGCGGGCGAGATCGCCGTCATGCACCTCGACGTTGAGCTCGAAGTTCAGCCGCAGGCTGCGCACGTCCTGGTTGGCACTGCCGATCAGCGACCAGGCCCGGTCGACGACCATCAGCTTCGAATGGTTGAAGGGCGGGTTCGAGAGCCAGATGCGCACGCCGGCATCGAGCAGCGGCACGTTGTTCGGCGTGCGCGCCCAGTCGACCAGCGGCTGGTTGCTCCGGCGGGGCAGCACCAGGTCGATCTCGACGCCGCGCATAGACGCCATCGCCAGCACGGTCAGCAGCCGCTCATCGGGCAGGAAGTACGGCGTCATGATACGCACCGAGCGTCGCGCCAGCGCCACGCCCTGCATGATGACGAACTCGATCTTCTCGAGGTCGCTGTCGGGCCCCGACGTGACGACGCGGCAGAATGCCGCGCCGCGCGGCGCGCCGGAGGCCGCGTCCGCTCCCTGCGGGGCATAGAACACCGCCGGATCGAGATCCTCGCCGCTGGTGAACGACCAGTCCTTGGCGAACGCCTCGGCGAGCTGGTCGACGATCGGGCCGGTCAGGTGGAAATGCGTGTCCGACACCGGATGGCTCGGCCGTGACCGCAGCATGTTCTCGATCGCGATGTTCAGGCCGCCGGTGAAGCCGACCACGCCGTCGACGACCAGGATCTTCTTGTGGGTGCGCAGGTTGAGGAAGGGCATGCGCCAGGGCAGCGCCGAGTGCATGAACCGCGCTACCGGCACGCCTGCCGCGTGCAGCCGGTGCGCGACCCTGCACCGGAAGTAGCCGCTGCCGATGCCGTCGACCAGGACCCGCACCGCGACGCCGCGGGCATGCGCCGCGGCGATGGCATCGACGAACCGGCTGCCGACCTGGTCGTCGTGGAACAGGTAGGAGCAGAGCAGCAGGCTGCGCTGCGCCCCGGCGATCGCTTCCAGCATCACCGGGTAGGCGCGGTCACCGTCATGCAGGCAGCGCACCTGGTTGCTGCCCAGCAGCGACCGCCCGGTCAGCCTTGCCACCGCGCCGACCAGCGGCGCCAGGTGGCCGTCCAGCGCCGGCGTCTCGGCCTCGATGTCGCGACGGCTCGACCACGGCCTCGCCTCGCTGAGACGCTTTGCCAGGCGGCGAACCCGGTTGATGCCGAGGGTGACGTAGAGGAAGGCGCCGATGAGGGGCGCGAGCCAGGTCAGGCCAATCCAGCCGGTCGCGGCGCCGGTATCGCGCTTGGTGCGCAGCACATGCAGCGTCACCACCGCCGCCAGCAGGATGCGCAGCGGCGCCAGCAGGTCCGAGGTCAGCAGCGCCAGAGGATGCAACGGCGAGGGTCCGCGCTCAGTCCCGCAGGCAGCGGTAAACGGTCTGGTAGGCAATCGCGCGCATGCTGGGCGGCGCAATGGGGGAAAGCATCAACGTGTCCATCGTGCGACGATGCCGCGCCCGCGCCGATGCCGCCACAGCGTTGCCCGCTTCGGCCGGCGCATCCCCGCCCGCTGTTGCCAGACGGTCACGCGGCCTCGTATCGCAGGCGCGCGGCCTGTTCGCCGAGGAGCGGGTGTGCCATGCGCTGGAAGCCGAAGGCTGGACCGTGCTGCTGCGCCGTGCCCGCACCGCCTGCGGCGAGATCGACATCGTGGCGGAACTTCCCCAGGCTGCCCCAGGCCTCGCGCTGATCGCCTTCATTGAGGTCAAGTCGCGCCCCACATTCGCCGCCGCTGCCCAGGCCCTGACCGCACGGCAACGGCAGCGACTGCTCGGCGCCGCCGAGGTCCTGCTGCAGCGTTATCCGCAGTGGAGCGACTCGCCTCTCCGCTTCGACCTGGTCCTGCTCGACGGCACCGGGCGCCTGCGACGCATCGCCGACGCATTCAGGATCGGCGATCCGCCATGATGGCGCCGCACGCTACCGGCGCGCGAAGCGCAGCCCGACGCGCCGGCGAGACGGAGCGTGCATCGCGCGGCTGACATAGCCGGGACGATGCACCCGCCGGAACGCCACCACCGGACGATAGAGCGGACGCGGCGTGGCCGTCAGCGAGTCGAAGGTCAGCTTGGCCGCTTCGGCATCGGTCACCAGGTGCTGCGCGTGGGCCTGCACCGGCAAGGCGGCGCAACCGAGCAAGGCGGTCATCATTGCGGCGCGCAGCAACACGGCAGACCCCCGACGTTTCCGCCACAAGCACTACGACGAGCCGCGTCGACAGGTAAAGCTTTTCGATCAGACCGCGCTTCGGGCCGGCGCCGGCTGGATGCCGTGCTGCGCGAACAGGCCCTCGAGCTCGCCGGACTGATACATCTCGGTAACGATGTCGCAGCCGCCGACCAGCTCGCCGTTGACGTAGAGCTGCGGGATCGTCGGCCAGTTCGAGAACGCCTTGATGCCTTCGCGCAGCGCGGCGTCCTCCAGGACATTGGCGGTCTGGAACGGCACGTTCATGTGCGACAGGATCTGCACCACGCGTGCGGAGAAGCCGCACTGCGGGAACATGGCGTTGCCCTTCATGTACAGCATCACCGGGTTGGTCTGGATCTCGTCGCGTATGCGCGCGAACACGGTCTCGGTCATGGCAAGGCTCCTTCGTTGCGATCTCAGGGCGCGTTGGTCTGCAGGGCCAGGGCGTGCAGCGCTCCGCCCATGTGGCCCTGCAGCGCCGCGTAGACCATCTGGTGCTGCTGCAGCCTCGAGCGGCCGCGGAACGACTCGCTGACCACCTTGCAGGCGTAGTGGTCGCCATCGCCGGCCAGGTCCTCGATGGTCACGGTCGCGTCCGGCAACGCCGACCGGATCATCGTCTCGATGTCGCCAGCGGCCATCGGCATCGGCTCTGTCCCCTAGCGGTCCATGAGGTCGGGAAAGAAGCGCCGGTGCGCGTTTTCCAGACGGGCAATCGATATTGTGGCGCCGCTGGGCAAAGTCAAACCCGCCTCGCCGCCGGGCCTCGCCGACCGACCGAGCCGGCGCGCGGCGACGCCGGCCGCCGTTGCCGCCTCGAGCAGCGCCGTCGGGTCCGCCACCGCCAGCACGTAGCGCGACTGGTCCTCGCCGAACCAGTAGGCATGCGGCGGCATGCCCGACTGCGGCACGTCCAGGGTGCAGCCGACGCCGCCGGCCATGGCCATCTCGGCGACCGCCACCAGCAGGCCGCCGTCGGAGACGTCGTGGCATACGGCGACGCGGCCCGATGCGATCTGCGCGCGCACGAAGTCGCCGTGACGCCGCTCCGCCTGCAGATCGAGCGGCGGCGGCGGCCCGTCCTCCTGGCCGAGGATCTCGCGCAGCCACAGCGTCTGGCCGAGATGACCGTGGGTGGCGCCGATCAGCACCAGGTCGAGATCGGGAGCCAGCGCCAGGCCGACCGCGTCGGCGACGTCGTCAAGCACGCCGAGGCCGCCGATCGCGGGTGTCGGCAGAATGGCAACCGAACTTCCGTCCGGCTGCCGGGTCTCGTTGTACAGCGACACGTTGCCGCTCACGACCGGGAAGTCCAGTGCCAGGCAGGCGTCGCGCATGCCGTGGATCGCATCCGCGAGCTGGCCCATCACCTCCGGCCGCTCGGGGTTGCCGAAATTGAGGTTGTCGGTGATCGCCAGCGGCCGCGCACCGGTCGCGGTCAGGTTGCGCCAGGCTTCCGCCACCGCCTGCGCCCCGCCCAGGCGGGCGTCGGCGGCGACGTAGCGCGGCGTGCAGTCGGTGGTCAGCGCCAGCCCGATCGCGGTGCCCTCGACGCGCACGATGGCGGCGTCCGCGGCACCCGGGCGACGTACCGTCTGGCCGCCGACGGTGGAGTCGTACTGGTCCCAGACCCAGGCGCGCGAGGCGAGGTCGGGCGATCCGACCAGATGCACCAGAGCGGCCTCGATCCCGACCGGATCGGGCACCGGGCCGAGCGGCGGCGGCCGCGGGGTCGGCGCGGTCGGCCGGTGATACAGCGGCGCCTGCTCGGCCAGCGGGCCCAGCGGGATGTCCGCCTCGATGCATCCATGGTGGCGCACCACGATGCGGCCGGTGTTGGTGAGCTCGCCGATCACGGCGAAGTCCAGCTCCCACTTCTCGAAGATCGCCCGTGCCTGCTCGGTGCGCTCCGGGCGCAGCACCATCAGCATGCGCTCCTGGCTCTCGGACAGCATCATCTCGTAGGCGCTCATGCCGCGCTCGCGCTGCGGCACGCGGTCGAGCTCGAGCTCGATGCCGACCTCGCCCTTGCCCGCCATCTCCACCGACGAGGAGGTGAGGCCGGCAGCACCCATGTCCTGTATCGCGATGATCGCATCGGTGCCCATCAGCTCCAGGCAGGCCTCGATCAGCAGCTTCTCGGTGAACGGGTCGCCGACCTGCACCGTGGGACGCTTGCTCTCGGCATCGGCGGCGAACTCCGCCGACGCCATGGTGGCGCCGTGGATGCCGTCGCGCCCGGTCGGCGAGCCGACATAGACCACCGGGTTGCCGATGCCGGCGGCGGCCGAAAGGAAGATGCGGTCCTGGCGCGCGACGCCGACCGTCATCGCGTTGACCAGCGGGTTGCCGTCGTAGCGGCCATGGAAGTTGATCTCGCCGCCCACCGTCGGCACGCCGACGCAATTGCCGTAGCCGCCGACGCCGCGCACCACCCCGTCGACAATGCGTCGCGTGGCAGGATTTGCAGGGTCGCCGAAGCGCAGCGCGTTGAGGTTGGCGACCGGTCGCGCCCCCATGGTGAACACGTCGCGCAGGATGCCGCCGACCCCGGTGGCGGCACCCTGGTACGGCTCGATGAAGGAGGGGTGGTTGTGGCTCTCCATCTTGAAGATGGCAGCGAGCCCCTGGCCGATATCGACCACGCCGGCGTTCTCGCCCGGGCCGTGGATCACCCACGGTGCTGCGGTCGGCAGGGTGCGCAGCCAGGCGCGCGACGATTTGTAGGAGCAGTGCTCCGACCACATCACCGAGAATATGCCGAGCTCGGTCAGGCTCGGCACGCGCGCCATGATCGACAGCACGCGCGCATACTCCTCAGCCGTGAGGCCGAAATCGCGCGCCAGCGCCTCGCCGACCACGCTCATGCCGCCAGCGCCTCGACCAGCCCGTCGAACAGCGGGCGGCCGTCGGTACCGCCGGTCAGCGGATCGACGTGATCCTCAGGATGCGGCATCAGCCCGAGCACGCGCAGGTTGGCGCTGAACACGCCGGCAATGCCGCGCGCGCTGCCGTTCGGGGCGCTGTTCGCGTCGGCGCGGCCTGCGGCGTCGACGTAGCGAAACGCCACCCGCCCCTCGCCCTCCAGCCGGTCGAGCGTCGCGGCATCAGCCACGTAGTTGCCGTCGCCGTGCGCGAGCGGCGCGCGGAACACCGCACCGGCTCGCCAGTGCCGGGTGAAGGCGGTGTCGGCGCGCTCCACCAGCAGGCGGCAGTCATGCGACAGGAAGCGCAGGCCGGCGTTGCGCAGCAGGGCGCCCGGAAGCAGCCCGGCCTCGGTCAGGATCTGGAAGCCGTTGCAGACGCCAAGCACGTGGCCGCCGGCGGCGGCGAAGGCGCGTACCGCCGCCATGATCGGCGAATGCGCCGCCATTGCGCCGCAGCGCAGGTAGTCGCCGTGGCTGAAGCCGCCCGGCAGCACCAGCAGATCGAGCGGAGGCAGCTCGCTGTCGCGGTGCCAGAGCATGCGCGGCGGCGTGCCGGTCGCGGCACGCAGCGCGATCGCCATGTCGCGCTCGCGGTTGGTGCCCGGGAACAGAACGATGCCGGCGCGCATCAGGCCGCCCGTGCGAAGCGGCGGCTTGCGAGCCGGGCTGCCCTGCTGGTCATGCTCTAGCCGGGTCCGCCGGGCCTGCCGCCGTCGCAAGGGAAGGAGTCGCGCAGGGCGGTGTAGACGACCTCGCCCACCTGATCACGCAGCCGCTCCTTGTGACCGTCGATCCAGGAAAGCACCATGCCGCGCATGGCCGAGCCGGAAGCGGTTCGCGGCACGCAGATACCCGACTTGCCCTGCTCGGCGCCAAGCTTCTGCATCAGGGCGAAGCTGTCCGCCATGCCGGTGATGTAGGCGTCGCAGATCTGCTGGCCGCCGTTGCGCGGGCTGGTGCAGAACTGCACGAACCGGCCGGCCTGCATCGGCGAGACACGCTGCGCCTGCGCCGTTCCGCCGGCCGACAGCGACAAGGCGCACCCGGCCAGCGCCAGGGCCGTCATCCTGCACGACATCACACCACCTCGACGCTAAAGGTTTCGATCACGGCGTTGGCGAGCAGCCGCTGCGCCATCGCCTCGCCGCGCGCCAGTGCCGTCTCGGCATCGGCCTGCTCCAGCTCGATCTCGATCACCCGGCCGGCGCGCACCGCGCCTACTTCGCCGAAGCCGAGCACGTGCAGCGCGTGTCCGATCGCCCGACCCTGCGGATCCAGCACGCCGTCCTTGAGCATGACCGTGACGCGAAGCTTCACGGATGCGCCCTCACCGCCCCGGCGTCACTGCATGACCTCCGGACCTTTCAGGTCGTTGTTGCCGGCCTCGGGCAGGATGCCGAGCCGCTTGGCCACCTCCTGGTAGGCCTCCTCGACGCGGCCGAGATCGCGCCGGAAGCGGTCCTTGTCCAGCTTCTCGCTGGTCTTGCTGTCCCACAGGCGGCAGTTATCCGGGCTGATCTCGTCGGCGAGCACCAGGCGCATGTCCTCGTTCTCCCACAGCCGGCCGAACTCCAGCTTGAAGTCGACCAGGGTGATGCCGATGCCCAGGAACAGGCCGGACAGGAAGTCGTTTATGCGCAGGGCGAGCGCGACCATGTCGTCCATGTCCGCGGTCGACGCCCAGCCGAAAGCGGTGATGTGCTCCTCGGCGACCATCGGATCGCCCAGACTGTCGTTCTTGTAGTAGTATTCGATGATCGAGCGCGGCAGGCGTGTGCCCTCCGGGATGCCGAGCCGCTTGGACAGGCTGCCGGCGGCGACGTTGCGCACCACCACCTCCAGCGGCACGATCTCGACCTCGCGTATGAGCTGCTCGCGCATGTTCAGGCGGCGGACGAAATGCGTCGGCACCCCGATCTCGTGCAGCCGCAGCATCAGGTGCTCGCTGATGCGGTTGTTCAGCACGCCCTTGCCGGTGATGATGCCCTTCTTGGCGCCGTTGCCCGCGGTGGCGTCGTCCTTGAAATACTGCACCAGGGTCCCCGGCTCAGGTCCCTCGAACAGGATCTTGGCTTTGCCCTCGTAGAGCTGTCGGCGGCGGGCCATTCTCTTCCTTCATGCGAAGCCGGCGCCGGCGCCGGCGCGCGCGGCGGGGTATAGCACCGCCGTCAGCTGAAGGCGACGCTCTCGAACGGCGCGCGGTCGGGCGGCCCGGCGGCGAACAGCCAGTTCGGCGGCACGTCCTCGTCGCGGGAGACGCCGAGCAGCGAGGAGTTGCTGGTGCCGAAGCCGCTGCGCGGCGGGATGTTGAGCTCGCTTCCGGCGGGCAGGGAGCGATCGGACAGCAGCCCGATCCAGCTCTTCCAGTCCGGCGGCTCCGGGGTCGGCGCCGCCTCGAACCGCGGCAGGTGGCGGGCGATTCGCGGGATCTTCATGTCGTCGGGCCCGGCGGTGGCGATCATGTGCATGCCCGGCTGCAGCGGGGTTACCTCGGCGTGGCCGTAGCCGAGGCCGCAGATATAGAAGGCATGGCAGCGGTCCGCGACCAGCATGTTGAACGAGCGGAAGCTGCCGGCGTCGAGTGCGGCGATCGCCGCAGCGGCCGCCTCGGCGGTGTCGTGGCAGAGCCCGACCAGCGGCAGGTCGCCACGGGTGCGCTTGCCCGGCGCCGGTCCGAGACTGCCAACCCGGTTCAGCACCGCGGCGGCCACACCGTGATCATTGACGGCGAGCCAGCTGCCGCCGCCGAGCCCATCGCGGCCGCCGAGTATGTTCGGGTGCTCCGGCCAGTGCCGGCCCGGAGCCTCCCACGGTCGATCTAGCCGCTCGTCGCGGTTGGCGGCGATCAGGAGCGGCCATAGCCGGCTGGGATCGTTAGATACGATGACGGTGCACACGGCAGACCTTATATGGATTGCGGCGGCCACAAGATAGGCCGAGCACCGTCGTGGTGAAGTTTTTGCGGCAGCGCGTCATGCCGTCGCCGCGACGCCGCCGGCGGGGCGCTCCGGGCCGGGCTCGCCGAATGCGCGCCGGAAGCTCTGATCCAGCGCCGCCAGGTGCCGCGCCGGATCCATCGCGCGGTCCAGGTCGGAGGCCGCCACCCGGCCGACGATCTCCGGATCGGCGTCCAGATGCTCGCGGAAGCCGCGCCCGTCCGGCCGATCCAGCGCGCTCCAGGTGGCCATCGCGTTGCGCTGCACGATCCGGTAGGCGTCGTCGCGCAGGATCCCCGAGCGGGTCAGCGCCAGCAGCACCTCGCCGCTGTGCACCACGCCGCCGAGGCTCTCGAGGTTGGCCAGCATCCGCTCCGGGTGGATCACCAGGCGCTCGATCATGCCGGCGAGCCGGAACAGCGCGAAATCGAGTGCCGTGGTCGCGTCGGGTGCGATGTTGCGCTCCACCGCGGAGTGGCTGATGTCGCGCTCGTGCCACAGCGCCACGTTCTCCAGCGCCGGCGCCGCGTAGCTGCGCACCAGCCGGGCAAGGCCGGTGAGGTTCTCGCTGAGCACCGGGTTGCGCTTGTGCGGCATCGCCGAGGAGCCCTTCTGCCCTGGGTGGAAGAACTCCTCCGCCTCGCGCACCTCGGAGCGCTGCAGGTGCCGCACCTCGACCGCGAGCCGCTCGATGCCGCTCGCCACCACTGCGAGCGTGCAGAAGAAGGCGGCGTGCCGGTCTCGCGGGATCACCTGCGTCGAGACCGGTTCCGGCTGCAGCCCCAAGCGCTCGGCGACGAACGCCTCCACCTCCGGCGTCACGTGGGCGAAGGTGCCGACCGCACCCGAGATGGCGCAGCTGGCGATCTCGGCCCGCGCCGTGACCAGCCGCGCGCGGTCGCGCGAGAACTCGGCGTGGTGTCCGGCGAGCTTCAACCCGAAGCTGGTCGGCTCGGCGTGGATCGCGTGGCTGCGGCCGATGGTCAGGGTGAACTTGTGCTCGAAGGCGCGTCGCCGGAGCGCCGCCAGCACAGCGTCGAGCTGCCCGATCAGCAGGTCTGTGGCCTGGGTGAGCTGCACCGCGAGGCAGGTGTCGAGCACGTCGCTGCTGGTCATGCCGAGATGCACGAAGCGACTCTCGGGGCCGATCTTCTCGGCGAGCCAGGTGAGAAAGGCGATCACGTCGTGTCGCGTCTCGAGCTCGATCGCATCGATCCGCGCGAGGTCGGCGTCCGAGAACGCGGCCAGCGCAGCGTCGCCTCGGACGCGTATCGCGCGCGCGGCTTCCGCCGGCACGTCGCCTGCGCGCGACATCGCCTCGGCGGCGAGCGCCTCGATCTCGAACCAAATCCGGTAGCGGTTCTCGGGGGCCCAGATGGCGGCCATGGCGGGACGCGTGTAGCGCGGAATCATGCGGCACCTTCCGGCATGTGGTCGCCCGCCCGAGCTTGGCCGGAGGGCCGGTGCTGCTCTAGAGCATCGCGAGGGCCCTATCGCAAGCCCGTCACACGGAGTGCCCATGCCGATCCCTCCCCACCTCGCGGCGCAGCTGGTCGAACTCGCCCAGGTGCTGCTGATCGACCTCACCCTGGCGGGCGACAACGCGGTGGTCGTGGGTCTCGCGGTGATCAACCTGCCGCGCCGGGAACGACGCATCGCCATCCTGTTCGGCATCGCCGCGGCGACCGTGATCCGCGTGGCGCTGGCGACGGTGGCGCTGCAGCTGCTGGCGATCATCGGCCTGACGCTGGCGGGCGGGCTGCTGCTGCTCTGGGTGTGCTGGCGCATGTACCGCGAGCTGCGCGGCCAGAGGCAGCGCCTGGAGGAGGACGCGGCGCTGGGCCTGGAGAAGCGCGCAGCTCCCGGGGACATGCGCCGGGCGGTGATCCGCATCGTGCTGGCCGACCTGTCGATGAGCCTGGACAACATCCTCGCGGTCGCCGGCGCCGCCGGCCAGCACCTGTGGGTGCTGGTCACCGGACTGGTGTTCTCCGTGGTGCTGATGGGGGTCGCCGCTTCGCTGGTGGCGCGGCTGCTGGAGCGCTACCGCTGGATCGCCTGGCTCGGCCTGCTGGTGGTGCTGATCGTCTCGGTCGAGCTGATCGCCCGCGGCACCCACCAGGTGCTGACCGATGCCCGGATCGCGGGCGCGGCCCGCCGATAGCGCAACCGGGCCGTCGGGTTCCGGCAAATGATGCCGCCGGCGAAGGGGACAGGTTAGAATCCGCCCCTTCGCCACGGGCAAGGTGCAAACCATGAAGGCCGACCTTCTCGACGTCTTCGCGGTCCGGGCGAACCCGCTGCGCTGGAGGCAGCCGGAGGTCGTCGCGAAGCACTGGGTGGAGCACATGCTGGACAGCGGCGTGCGGCTGCACCTGGTCGAAGTGCAGTACGGCGAGCGGCCGTTCCTCTACGCCGATATCGCGCACGTCGACCATGTCGGACTGCGCGCGCGGACCTGGTGCTGGTCGAAGGAGAACGCGCTGAACATCGGCATCTCGCGGGTGCCGGACGCGCGCTACATCGCCACCTCGGACAGCGACGTGTTCCACCGCCGCCCGTCGTGGGCCACGGAGACGGTGCAGGCGCTGCAGCATTACGACGTGGTGCAGCCTTGGTCCGACGCCTACGACCTCGGGCCGCACGACGAGCACATCCAGCACCACGTCTCGTTCTGCCGGCAATACCTGCACGGCCAGCCGGTAAGCCCGCGCGGGCCGAAATGGTGGAAGTTCTCCGGCGGTCCGTACGACTACCCCCATTCGGGCTACGTCTGGGCCTGGACCCGCCAGGCGCTGGACTGGCTGGGCGGCCTGTTCGAGGTCGGCGGCATGGGCTCGGGGGATCACCACATGGCGCTGGCGCTGGCCGGACAGGGGGCGGCCTCGCTGCCCGGCGGCTGCTCCGCCGCCTACCGCGACCACGTGCTGCGCTGGCAGGCGCGGGCGCGGACGCACATCAACGGCAATATCGGCTTCGTTCCCGGAACCATCGAGCACCGCTTCCACGGCCGCAAGCACGACCGCGGCTACCTGAGCCGCTGGGACATGTTCATCCGCCACGGCTTCGATCCGGAAACCGACCTCAAGCGCAACACCCACGGGGTGTTCGAGTGGACCGGCAACAAGCCGGAACTGCGGCGCGAGTTCGACCTCTATCTGCGCAGCCGCAACGAGGACGTGAACGCGCTCTGAGGCGCTCGCTCATTCGCCGATCGCGGCGGCTCCGGGATGGCGGCGGTCGATGGCCCCGAACACGCGGTTGCCGTCGGTGCCCGCGACGCCGAGCGCCGGGCCGCCGACCAGGATGCCCTGGGCCGAGCCCCACGGGTCGTGCTGCTTGAACGAGTAGCCCTCGGCGGTCAGCGTCCCCAGCGTCGCCGCGGAGAGCGCACCCGGCTCGACCCACACCGTCTGCGGCGTCCACTGCTCGTGGATGCGACCGTCATCGATCGCCTGCTGGATGGTGCGGCCGTAATCCACCACGCCGAGGATCGCCGACAGGGTGATGGTCGGGATCAGCGAGCCGCCGGGCGAGCCGATCACCATCACCGCGCGGCCGTGACGCGACAGGATGGTCGGCGACATCGAGGAGAGCGGCGTCTTGCCGGGGGCAACCGCGTTCGCAGCACTGCCGACGATGCCGAACATGTTGGGCACGCCGGGCTTGGTGGCGAAATCGTCCATCTCGTCGTTCAGGGTGATGCCGGTGCCGGGGGCCACCACCTGCGCGCCGAACCAGCCGTTCAGCGTGTACGTGACCGCGACCGCGCGGCCCTGACGGTCGATGATCGAGTAGTGCGTGGTCTCCTGCTTCTCCTCCAGGGGCGGCAGCAGCGAGGCGGACGACGTCGCGTGATCCGCGGGCGTGGCCTGGCGCACGGTCGCGGCGTAGGCGGGATCGATCAGCCGCCCCACCGGATCATGGACGAAGGCCGGGTCGCCAAGACCCTGGCGGTCGGCGTAGGCACGTCGCATCGCCTCGATCTCGTGCTGGATCGCGGCGGTGCTGTGGAAGCCCAGGCGCCGCATGTCGTAGCCGGACAGGATGTTGAGGATCTCGCACAGCGCGACGCCGCCGCCCGAGGGCGGCGGTGCGGTGTCGACGTGCAGGCCGCGGTAGCTGCACGACAGCGTGGGCAGGACGCGCACCCTGTAGGCGGCGAAGTCGCGCGCCGCCAGGATGCCGCCGCCCTGCCGGCTGGCGGCGACGATCGCACGCGCGATCGGCCCGTCGTAGAACGCGGCCGGGCCGCGCCGGCTGATCGCCTGCAGGCTGTTCGCGAGATCGGTCTGCACCAGGCGATCGCCGACCTGCAGCGGCGTGCCATCTGCGTGCAGGAAGATGCGCGAGGAGGCGGGGTCGGCCTTGAAGCCGTCGGTGCTGGTGTGCAGCAGCTCAGCGTCGCCCTCGGCGAGCACGAAGCCGTCGCGCGCCAGCGCGATCGCCGGCGCCATCACCCGGGCGCGCGTCAGGCTGCCGTAGGCGCGCAGCGCCGTCTCCATGCCGGCCACCGTGCCCGGCACGCCGACCGCCTTCCAGCCGTGCAGCGACAGGCCTTGCACGACGTGGCCGTGGCCGTCCTGGAACATGCCCTCGGTTGCGGCGAGCGGGGCGTGCTCGCGGAAATCGATGAACACGGCGTGGCCGTCCGGCTGCAGCAGCGTCATGAAGCCGCCGCCGCCGATGTTGCCGGCGGCCGGATACACCACCGCGAGCGCGTAGCCCACCGCGACCGCCGCATCCACCGCGTTGCCGCCTTCGGCCAGTATCTTCGCCCCGACGACGGAGGCGAGCGATTGCGCGGTGACCACCATGCCGTGCCTGGCCGCGACTGGCGCTGCCGCGTCGGCGGCCTGCGCGGCACCGGCGACCGCCAGCGGGTCGGCGGCGGCGGCCGCACTCGCGATCCCGGCACCGAGCAGGCAGGCAGACAGCGCCAGAGCGACCAGACGCGCGGCGCCGTCTGCCCGGCCCGGGCGGCTCGCAGGCCTCAGGCGGCCGGGCGGTATGGCGGCTTGTGCAGACCTGCCGGTGAGAGGGTGAAAATCTCGCATCCGTCCTCCGTGACGCCGACCATGTGCTCGAACTGAGCCGACAGGCTGCGGTCGCGGGTGACGGCTGTCCAGCCATCGTCGAGGATCTTCACGTCGGGGCGGCCGGCATTCACCATCGGCTCGATGGTAAAGAACATGCCGGCCTGCAGCACGGTGCCCTGCCCGGGCTTCCCGAAATGCAGGATGTTGGGCGCCTCGTGGAAGCGCTGGCCGATGCCGTGGCCGCAGAAGTCGCGCACCACCGAGAAGCGCTGCTGCTCGACGAAGCCCTGTATGGCGTGGCCCAGGTCGCCGAGCGTGCGGCCGGGACGCACCGCGGCGAGGCCGCGCTGCAGCGCCTCGTAGGTCACCTCGATCAGCATCGCCGCGCGCCGCGGGATCGGGTCGACAACGTACATGCGGCTGCTGTCGCCGAACCAGCCATCGAGGATCGAGGTGACGTCGATGTTGAGGATGTCGCCCTCCTGCAGCCGGCGCTCCCCGGGAATGCCGTGGCAGACGACGTGGTTGATCGAGATGCAGCAGGATCTCGGATAGCCGCGATAGTTCAGCGTCGCGGGAACCGCACCGTGGTCGAGGGTGAACTCGTGGATCAGCCGGTCGAGCTCGCCGGTGGTCACGCCTTGCCGGACGTGCGGGGCGATCATGTCGAGGGTCATGGCCGCGAGGCGGCCGGCGGCGCGCATCCCATCGAAATGCTCGCTCGGATGCAGGATGATATGCCTGCCGTCCGTCTCACCGTCCATGGCATGCCCTCCTGCGCCTCATGCGGCCGCGCCGTGGAGGAAAATGAGCGGCCGGATGCGGTAGTGCAAGGGCGCGACGGGCGCCGCGTCGGGTCAGGCGTCGTGTGCGGTCGCAGCTCCGGCGGCGCTGGTCAGCCGGACGCGCACCGGGTGACGCAGATGCGCCAGCACGCGCCGCACACGGGCACCGGCGAAGTGCATCAGGCGTCCGCCGCGCTCGATACGGGCGGTGGCGACGGTGAGATGCAGCGCGCGCAGATGCAGGCCGTGATGCAGGCGATGCCGGCCGTGCCAGACGGGTTCGACGGCCGCGGCGGCAGCCGCGTCGTCGGATACCAGCGTCATCGCGCGGCCGCGGCGCCCGGGCGCCCGCAGCACCGGACGCGCCATGATCGGCACCCCCTCCTGCTGGAAACCGGCGTCGAGCAGGTTGGCCATCATCGCGGCGCGCTGCGGATTGCTGCGCGCGCCGAGCAGCACGCCGATCAGACGCACGTTGCCGCGCACCGCCGAGGAGACCAGGTTGTGGCCGGCATCGGTGGTGTAGCCGGTCTTCAGGCCGTCGGCGCCTGGGTAGATGCGCAGCATCGGGTCGTGGTTGCCGATGGTGCGGCCGTGGAACATGAAGGCCGGCACCGCGAAGTAGTGATACTGGTCGGGGAAGTCGCGGATCAGGTGCCGCGCCAGCAGTGCGAAGTCGCGCGCGGTGGAGACCTGCTCGGGATCCGGCAGCCCCGACGCGTTGCGGAAGGTGGTGTTGCTCATGCCCATCAGGCGCGCTTGCTGGGTCATGAGCTGGCCGAAACGATGCTCGTCGCCGGAGGCCAGCATCTCGCCCAGCGCGCAGGCGGCATCGTTCGCCGATTTGGTGACCAGGGCGAGGATCGCCTGCTCGACCGTCATGTAGGTGCCGGGCACCAGTCCGAGCTTCGACGGCTCCATCGAGGCGGCGTGGGCCGACACGGGAACCGCCTGATCCAGCGCGAGGTGGTTGTCGCGCAGCGCCTGGAAGGCCAGGTAGAGCGTCATCAGCTTGGTCAGGCTGGCCGGGAAGCGCTGCAGATCCTGGTTGTACTGCTGCAGCACCTGCCCGGTGTTGGCGTCCATCACGAAGGAGCTGACCTGGCCGACATACTGGGCCCGCGCCGGGCTGGCGGCGAGGCTTGCGGCGCCGCAGGCGGCGAGACCTACCAGCAGCCGCGGCAAGCAGCGGCGGTCCGCAACAACCCGTTTCGAAGTCATCTCGAACTCCCCCACGCCTGCCCGAAGGACCCTCGTCGCGAGCGTCACCAACTCCGTGCCGCCGCCGACCCGGTGGTGCCGCAGCGCGTTGACCTCGCTTCGGCGTGATCGCGGCAAGCTAACGACTTCGCGATCGAGCCGTCCAGAGAATTCTCGTCCAATCTTAAGGACTTGGGACGGTTTTGCTGAACTGTGGCCGGATCGCGCGCGTCGCGCCGACGCACCCGCGGCGGCGGCCGCTTCCACGCCGGTCATGGCATCGGCTAGGTTCGGACGATGCCGACGAGCCGACCGATATCCGCGCGATCCTGCCTCGTCCGCATCGGTGCCATCGCGCACGCGCTTGCGCAACCGGCCGCAATACCCCATCTCCGCGCCATCATGAGCGATCCCGACAAGCGCGGACCGCGCGGACCCGCCAATCCCGGCGGCCCGGGCGACGATTCCAACACCGGCCCGAACACCGGCGTGGTGGTGAAGGCGCGCCCGCGCACCCGCAAGCCCGCGATGTACAAGGTGCTGATGCTCAACGACGACTACACGCCGATGGAGTTCGTCGTGCATGTGCTGGAGCGCTTCTTCCAGAAGAACCGCGACGAGGCGACGCGCATCATGCTGCACGTGCACAAGCGCGGCGTCGGCGTCTGCGGCGTGTTCACCTACGAGGTGGCGGAGACCAAGGTCACCCAGGTGATGGACCTGGCGCGGCAGAACCAGCACCCGCTGCAGTGCACGATCGAGAAGGACTGATCGCCCGCGCTTCGCCCTTCCCGAGGAAGCTGATGCTTCCCATATCGTCGGTCACGCCCTCGTTCACGAGCGCGTTTTCTCTGGCCTTCGCCGCGAAACCCCCCAAAGATGCTTCCTGAACCGGCGTCAGGACCATCTCCTCGGGGGGTTGCCGGCTCGGCCTGCTTGGAAGGAGCGTCATCCATGTTGTCTCGCAACCTCGAACAGACGCTCCATCGCGCCCTCTCGCTCGCAGGCGAGCGCCGGCACGAGTACGCGACCCTGGAACACCTGCTGCTGGGACTGGTCGATGACGGCGACGCCGCGACCGTTCTGCGCGCCTGCGGCGTCGACCTCGACAAGATCCGCACCGACCTGACCGAGTTCCTCGACAAGGACCTCGCCGGCCTCGCCTCCGACCGCGCCACCGAGCCCAAGCCCACGGCGGCGTTCCAGCGCGTGGTGCAGCGCGCGGCGATCCACGTGCAATCGTCCGGCCGCGACGAGGTGACCGGCGCCAACGTGCTGGTGGCGCTGTTCTCCGAGCGCGAGAGCCACGCGGTGTATTTCCTGCAGCTCCAGGACATGACCCGGCTCGACGCCGTCAACTTCATCTCGCACGGCATCGCCAAGGCGCCCGGACGCGCCACCCAGCGTCCCGTCGCCGGAGCCCCCGGCAACGACGGATCCGAGAACGAGCGCGAGGAGCGCGGGCGCACTGGCAAGAACCAGGACGGGCTGTCGGCCTATTGCGTCAACCTCAACAAGAAGGCGCAGGCCGGCAAGATCGACCCGCTGATCGGTCGCGACCAGGAGATCGAGCGTACCATCCAGATCCTGTGCCGGCGCACCAAGAACAATCCGCTCTACGTGGGCGACCCGGGCGTCGGCAAGACCGCCATCGCCGAGGGGCTGGCCAAGCGCATCGTCGAGGGCGATGTGCCCGAGGTGCTGGCGAAGTCGACGATATACGCGCTCGACATGGGCGCGCTGCTCGCGGGCACCCGCTACCGCGGTGACTTCGAGGAGCGCCTGAAGGCGGTCGTCACCGAGCTCGAGAACAACCCGGGCGGCATCCTGTTCATCGACGAGATCCACACCGTGATCGGTGCCGGTGCCACTTCCGGCGGTGCCATGGACGCGTCCAACCTGCTCAAGCCGGCGCTGGCTCAGGGCACGCTGCGCTGCATCGGTTCGACCACCTACAAGGAGTTCCGCAACTACTTCGAGAAGGACCGCGCCCTGGTGCGGCGGTTCCAGAAGATCGACGTCAACGAGCCCTCGGTCGAGGACGCGGTGAAGATCCTGCGCGGGCTCAAGGCGAACTACGAGAAGCACCACAAGGTGCGCTACACCGAGGAGGCCATTCGCGCTTCGGTGGAGCTGGCGGCCAAGTACATCCACGACCGCAAGCTGCCGGACAAGGCCATCGACGTGATCGACGAAGTCGGTGCCTCGCGCATGCTGTTGCCCGAGGGCAAGCGGCGCAAGACGGTGACGCTGCGCGACGTCGAGGAGATCGTGGCCAAGATCGCCCGCATCCCGCCCAAGAGCGTGTCCGCCGACGACAAGGAGACGCTGCGCTCGCTGGAGCGCGACCTCAAGGCGATGGTGTTCGGCCAGGACCGCGCGATCGAGGCGCTGTCGGCGGCGATCAAGCTGTCGCGTGCCGGGCTGCGCGACGCGGAGAAGCCGATCGGCAACTACCTGTTCTCGGGCCCGACCGGCGTCGGCAAGACCGAGGTGGCCAAGCAGCTCGCTTCCACCCTGGGCATCGAGCTGATCCGCTTCGACATGTCGGAGTACATGGAGCGGCACAGCATCTCGCGCCTGATCGGCGCACCGCCGGGCTATGTCGGCTTCGACCAGGGCGGCCTGCTGACGGACTCGATCGATCAGCATCCGCACGCGGTGCTGCTGCTCGACGAGATCGAGAAGGCGCACCAGGACCTCTACAACATCCTGCTGCAGGTCATGGACCACGGCAAGCTCACCGACCACAACGGCAAGACGGTGGATTTCCGCAACGTCATCCTGATCATGACCACCAACGCCGGCGCCGCCGACCTCACCCGCGAGGCGATCGGCTTCGGCCGGGACAGCCGCTCTGGTGAGGACGAGGAGGCGATCAAGCGCATGTTCACGCCGGAATTCCGCAACCGGCTGGACGCGACCATCGCCTTCGCGGGCCTCACCCCGGAGATCGTGGCGCAGGTGGTCGAGAAGTTCGTCCTCCAGCTCGAAGCGCAGCTCGCCGACCGCAACGTCACCATCGAGCTGTCCTCGGCGGCCAAGGAGTGGCTGGCCGAGCGCGGCTACGACCGGCTGTACGGTGCCCGACCGCTGGCACGCGTGATCCAGGAGCACATCAAGAAGCCGCTGGCCGAGGAGCTGCTGTTCGGCCGGCTGGTCAAGGGAGGCTCGGTCAAGGTGAGCCTGCGCGACGGCAAGCTCGCCTTCGACTACGTCGAGGCAGCGGGAAGCGCCGCGCCGAGCGAGAGCGACGGCGACGAGGGCGGCGCGGAGCGCGAGTCCGAGACCGCTCACTAGGCCGCGGCCGCATGCCCGGGCGGCGCGGTGGCCGCCCGTGTCAGTGTGGCGTGCTACCCGATTGCGTGGCCGGCGCGGCTTGCTGCCGCGGCGGCGGCTTCTTCGGGTGATGCGCGTAGCTGCGGCGCATGGCGCCGGGCTGATTGATCGCAGCTGCGTCGGGCGGGGTAGACAGCCGCTGGCTGGGACCGGTTCCAGCACCGCTATCGGGGGTCTGCGCCGTGGCCGTGAGCGGCGCGGCCAGCGCAAGGCCGAGGACGATGCCGAGGCCCGGTCGGCGAGCGGAAGATGCGAAGCTCATCGTGCTGTTCCTGCAGCTGAGGAAGTTGGCGTCGCGCAAGGCTACGACGTCCCGGTACCTGAGGTAAGCCTCGCCGCCGCCGGAGGCCCTGCCTGCAGCAACCCGGTGGCAAGGCTGCCGTTGCCCGCTGTGATCGATGCGACGAGGAACCGACATGCTGCGGGCGACCTGGGTGCTGCTCAAGAACAGCGTGAACGGCTACATCGAGGACGACGCGCTCTCGCGCGGTGCCGCCATCGCTTACTACACGATCTTCTCTATCGCGCCGGTGCTGGTGATCGTCATCGCCATGGCCGGCCTGGTCTACGGCGCCGAAGCGGCGCGTGGCGCGATCGCCGGCGAACTGCAAGGGATGATGGGCCGTGACGGCGCCGAGGCGATCCAGGCGCTGCTGATCTCGATCCTCGTCATCGCCCGCGGCGTGAGCCAGCTGAAGGGCTAGGACCCCTCGATCCCGTCGAGGAGAGCGGCCGCGTTGATCAGCGCGAGGTGGGTGAGCGCCTGCGGGAAATTGCCGGCGAGGTGCTTGGCCGGCACGTT
>CAXTNV010000018.1:24780-44858 GCA_964245755.1 uncultured Acetobacteraceae bacterium
GGCGCGGTGGCTAGCCTGGCTATTTGCGCGGGGGCGCGCAGCAAGGACAGCGGCGTGCTCGCGACCGTGCTGGGTATCGGCACCCTGCTGGTCACCGCCACCGGCGTGTTCGGCGAGATGCAGGCTGCCCTCAACGTGATCTGGAAAGTCAAGCCGGATCCGGCCAGCTCGACGGTCTCGCGGCTGGTGCGCGCGCGCGCCGCGAGCCTGGGGCTGGTCGCGACGCTGGGCTTCCTGCTGATGGTCTCGCTCGCCGCCAGCGCCGGCATCACAGCACTCGGCGACGTGCTGCAGCGGGTGCTGCCCGACGTCCGGCTGCTGCTGCGGCTGGTGAACTTCCTGCTCTCGTTCGGCATGATCACCGTGCTGTTCGCGGCGATCTACAAGGTGCTGCCGGACCGCTCGATCGAGTGGTACGATGTCTGGATCGGCGCCCTGGCCACCGCCTTCCTGTTCACCGTCGGCAAGACGGTGATCGGCATCTATATCGGCAGCAGCCAGGTGGCCTCGTCCTACGGTGCGGCCGGGGCGCTGGTGATCGTGCTGCTCTGGGTATACTACTCGGCGCAGATCTTCCTGTTCGGCGCGGAGTTCACCCGCGCGTTCGCGAGTCGCCACGGCAGCCTTGCCGGAAGCGCCGGAGCGTGACCTGCCGGCCGGCTCAGGCCTGCTGCTCCAGCTGACGCCGCGCCTCCGCGAGCGCCGCCTCGTCGGCGAGCGCCGGCGGCTCCAGCGAGAGCCGCTCGATCGCGTCGATCATCGCCTCGACCACGACCAGGTGGGCGAACCACTTGGCGTTGCCCGGCACCGCGAACCAGGGCGCCTCCGGTCGCGCAGTCTCGATGATCGCCTGCTCGTAGGCGTCCTGGTAGCTGTCCCACAGGGCGCGCTCCTTGAGGTCCGCCGCCGAGAACTTCCAGTGCTTGCCGGGGTCGTCGAGGCGTGCCAGCAGGCGCTGGCGCTGCTCCTCGCGGGAGATGTGCAGGAAGAACTTCAGCGGCACGATCCCCTGGCGGGCGATGTAGCGCTCGAAGCTGCGGATATCCTTGCAGCGGTGCTGCCAGAAGCGCGCCTGCGCGGCGGCGCCGCGCTGCGGTTCAAGAGCCGGAGGCAGCTTCTGCGTCTCCAGCAGCTGCGGGTGCACCCGGGTGACCAGCACCTCCTCGTAGTGGCTGCGGTTGAAGATGCCGATGTGGCCGCGCTGCGGCAGCGCCAGGTGCACGCGCCAGAGATAGTCGTGCGCCAGCTCCACCGGACCTGGCTGCTTGAACGAGGTGACATTCACCCCCTGCGGGTTCACCCCCGACATGACGTGCCGGATGGTGCCGTCCTTGCCGCCGCAATCCATCGCCTGGAACACCGCAAGCAGCGCCCAGCGCGCGTTCGCGTAAAGCTCGCGCTGCAACTCGGCGAGGCGCGCCACACCCTCCGCCAGACGCCGCTCCCCCTCCTGCTTGTCGATCTTGCCGGTGTCGTCCGGATCGACGTCCGCGAGGCGGAACTTGCGGCCGTCGGTGATCCGGTAGCGGCGGACCAGGGTGCGACGCAGCTTGTCGTGCATCGCGCCTAGGCCCCTGGCGGATCGCGCGTGATGGTGAGCGCGCTCGGCGCCTGGCAGGTGGGCATCAGCTCGATCCGGTTGACGTTCACGTGCGCGGGCAGTCCCACCACCCAGGCCACGCTCTCGGCGATGTCCTCCGGGGTCAGCGGCACGGTGCCCTCATAGAGCGCGGCCGCGCGCGCAGCGTCCGCGAAACGCACCTGGCTGAACTCGCTGCTGCCGCCGCACAGGCCGGGCTCGATGTCGGTCACGCGCACGTTGCGCCCCACCAGGTCGGCCTTCAGGTTCATCACCAGCTGCCGCACGAAGGCCTTGGTCGCGCCGTAGACGTTGCCGCCGGGATAGGGGTAGTCGCCCGCGATGCTGCCGATGGTGACGACGTGGCCGCGGTCGCGCACGACCATGCCGGGCAGCAGCGCGTGCACAGTTCGCATCACGCCACCGACGTTGGTCGCGATCATCTGCTCCCAGTCCGACAGCTTCGCCTCCTGCGCCGGGCCGAGGCCGAGGGCGAGGCCGGCATTGGCGACCAGCACATCCACCTCGCGCCACCCCGGCGGCAGGCAGTCCGGCAGCCCTGCCACGGCGGCCGCGTCTCCCACGTCGAGCCGCAGCGGCAGCAGCGCCGGCCCGAGCGCCTCTGCGAGGCTGCGCAGACGGTCCTCGCGCCGGGCCACGGCGACGACGCGGTGTCCGTCTCGCACGAAGCGCTCGGCGATCGCCCGGCCGAAGCCGGAGCTGGCGCCGGTCACCAGGACCGTGTGGCTGGGCATGGGCATCCTCGCGTCCTCGGTTGGCCTGCGGTCTCAACGCCGTCTTGCCCGGGCGGTTGTGCGCGCCGTGTCGCGACAGGCGAGGCCGTCCCAAAACCGCGACGCCCGCATGATGCGCTTGCGTGCCCGCTCGGTTCTGCCGCATCTGATCGCATGTTCGCGTTGCAACCAGACCTCGATGCCGGCCTCACCGGCCACCTGCTGATCGCGATGCCGGCCCTGGTGTCCTCCCCGTTCGCGCAGGCGGTGGTGTTCCTGTGCGCGCACTCGACCGAGGACGGGGCGATGGGGCTGGTGGTAAACCGCCGGCTGAGCCAGCCCGGGTTCGACGAACTGCTCGAACAGCTCGGTGTCGCGCCCACGCCGCCGCGCCGGCGGATCACGCTGTGCGCCGGCGGTCCGGTGGAGAACTCGCGCGGCTTCGTGCTGCACAGCGCCGACTGGACCGGCGACGGCAGCCTCGCGGTCGATGAGGGCATCGTGCTCACCGCGAGCCTGGACGTGCTCAAGGTGATCGCCGACGGATCGGGGCCGCGGCACGCGCTGCTCGCACTCGGCCACGCCACCTGGGCGCCGGGTCAGCTCGAGGAGGAGATCCAGCAGAACGCCTGGCTGTCGGCGCCCTCGAGCGACAAGATCCTGTTTGGCGCCGACCACGAGAGCAAGTGGCGGCGCGCCCTGGGCTCGCTCAACATCGACCCGATCCGCCTGTCCAGCCGGATCGGGCACGCCTGATCGGGCACGCCTCATCGGGCAGGGTTGCTCGGGGGGTGGGTCAGCTCACCTTGCGCATCTGCAGGACGTGCGAGGCGATCGCCGGGATCGCCAGGTAGGCCAGCCGCTTGACCTCCTTGCGCCCGCGGGCAACGGAGTCCAGCACCAGGCCGCAGACGAAGGAGAGGAACGACAGCATCACCAGCCCGGTGGCGAGCACGGCGCTGGGCAGGCGCGGCACCAGCCTGGTGCGCAGGAACTCGAACACGACCGGCATGCCGAGCAGCAGCCCGGCGATCAGCAGCGTCAAGCCGATCAGCGAGAAGAACTGTAGCGGCCGCTCCTGCTTCACCAGGGCGAGGATGGTGCGCAGGATGCGCACGCCGTCGGTGTAGGTGCGCAGCTTGGACGCCGAGCCTGCGGGACGGTCGCGGTAGGCGGTGCTGACCTCGCCGACCGGCATGCCAAGTTCCAGCGCGTGCACCGTGAACTCGGTCTCGGTCTCGAAGCCGGAGGACAGCGCCGGGAACGACTTGACGAAGCGGCGCGAGAAAACGCGGTAGCCCGACAGCATGTCGCTGACCCGGTTGCCGAAGATGTAGCGCACCATGCCGGTGAGCATGACGTTGCCGAACTTGTGCCCGGGGCGATAGGCGGCCTTGATGTCGGTGATGCGGGCGCCGTTGACCATGTCGAGCTGATCGTCGACCAGCAGCTTGACCATGCGCGACACGTCGCGCGCATCATAGGTGTCGTCGCCGTCCACCAGCACGTAGATGTCCGCCTCGATATCGGCGAACATGCGCCGCACCACGTAGCCCTTGCCGCGCAGCATCTCGCGACGCACCACTGCGCCGGCAGCGCGTGCCATCGCCGCGGTGTCGTCCTCGGAATTGTTGTCGTAGACGTGGATCGTTGCGTTGGGCAGGTGATTCCGGAAGTCACGGATCACTTTGGAGATCGTTATTTCTTCATTGTAGCAAGGGATCAGCACGGCGACATGCATCGTCTCGAAACCTTCACTCGGCCAATATAATCCTGCGCAGCAAGCGTTATGCACGGTGACTGTGGTCTGCCGCGCGCAGACTGTCAAACGCAGTCACGAAAAAGACACAGATCTCGTTCCTGATCGAGTAACTGGACACGCACGCGACTTCGTCGGCTCCGCCGGCGGCT
The DNA here is from genome assembly GCA_964245755.1 of uncultured Acetobacteraceae bacterium. Lineage (GTDB taxonomy): Bacteria > Pseudomonadota > Alphaproteobacteria > Acetobacterales > Acetobacteraceae > Lichenicoccus. The sequence continues at coordinate 29,005 of CAXTNV010000018.1, forward strand.
CTCGACCATGACTTCTTCATAGGACCTGAATGTCTTCATCCAGCATCTTCTCCTCGTCCCGGCGCTCGCTCAACGCCCGGGATGGCGCGCGTGTCCCGCCTGCCGGGCTGCTGCTGCTCGCCTGCATCTCGATCTGCATCAGCCTGGCGCTGCCGGCCGGTTTCGCCGGCTGGGATGATTTGCACTACGTGCAGGCGGCGCAGAGCTGGCTCGCCGTCGGGGTGCACGTGCCCGCCAACCATTGGGGCACGCGGCTGCCCTACGTGCTCACCCTGGCAGCGAGCATGCGCCTGTTCGGGCTGACGGTGCTGGCGCTCACGGTGCCGAACACGATCCTGTTCGCGCTGCTGCTGCTGCTGCTCTGGCGCATCGCCGATCAGGTCCACGGCGGCGCCGCGGCGTTCTGCACGGCACTGGTGGTGGTCACGACGCCGCTGTTCGTGCGCATGCCGACCACCTATTACCCGGAGGTGATGGAGGCGATGTGCGCCGCCGGCGCCACCACCCTGGTGCTCAGCGCGCTGCCGAAGCCCGAGCTGCGCCGCAGGGCCTGGCTGCTGATCGCGGCCGGGCTGTGCGGCGGCTGCGGCATCCTGGTGCGGCAGACCGCGCTGGCGATGCCGGTGGCGCTCAGCGTGCTGATCGCGCTGTCCGACCGCGCGCAGCGGAAGCGCGCCGCAGGCAGCGTGCTGCTGCTCGCCGCCGGCTACGCGGCTCCGGTGGTGCTGGAGTCGCTGTTCTACCTGGTGATGACCGGCTATCCGCTGGAGCGGCTGCAGATCGACAGCCGGCACGTGCTGATCGCCAGCGCCCATCTGCGCGGCGGCACCTACCAAGGCGGCTCGCCACTGTTCAACTGGGACCTGGAGTCTCGGTGGGACGTGCCGTCGCTGATCCACGCCCCCTGGACGGTCAACCCGCTGCTGCGCGTATTCACCAGCCCGGGGCTGCTGCTCACGCCGTCGCTCTGCCTGCTGGGCGGCGTCGTGGCTTGGCGGCTGCCCGGACGCGGCCGCGACTACGCGCTGTTCGCCGGCAGCGGCCTGCTGCTGCAGTACCTGCTCAACACCTTCGTGCTGGCGATCGCGCCCGACACCCGCTACTTCGCGGTCAGCGTCGCGCTGGCGATGCCGTTGGCGGGGTTGCTGCTGTCGCAGCTGGGGTCGAGCCTGCTGATCCCGGCGGCGGCGTTGCTGTCGGCGCCGACGCTGCTGGTCATGCTGCTGGAGCCTTCGCCGGCGCACCTGATGCCGGCGCTGCAGCGCTTCGCCTCACGCGATCAGCCGGTGCACATCTCGCCGGAGCTGCACGACGCGGCCACGATCCTGCTCGCCGACCATCCGGAGCTGGCGCGCCACGTCACCATGAACCTGAAGCGCAGCCAGGTGCCGGTGGGCGACCTCGCGGTGGTCGACGCCTATGGCTGGGGCGGCGCCTCCGACCATGGCTGCGGCGGCGGGATCAAGCAGTGGCAGCCGGTCGACAGCACCTCGGCTGCGGGTCCGGTCTGGACCGTGCTCGACCGTTCCGGTCTGGCGCCGCTGCTGCCGCCCAGCCTGTCCGCGCACTTCGACCGCAGGCAGGATCGCCTGCGACTGGTGCGGCGCGCCTGCTGAGGCGCCGCCTGCGCCGCCCGCCGTCGCACCGGTAGGAGCCCTACCAGCGGAAAGCGGCGATCGCGGCGACCGGGGCCAGACCGGCAGCCGCCGCCTGCGCGCGCGCGAGGTCGGCGTCGTCGCCGATCATCTCGGCATGGATGCCGCCCAGCACCCAGCAGGACGGCAGCCCGGCCGCGGCGGCGCCTGCGATGTCGGTGGCCAGCGCGTCGCCGACCGCGAGGATGCGTGCCGACGGCAGGTCGAGCATCGACCGCACGATGCGGTAGACCTCCGGATGCGGCTTGCCGATCGAGCGCACGCTGCCGCCGTACTGCTCGTAGAAGCGCGCCAGCATGCCGGCGCATAGGATGCGCCGGCCGCCGCGCACGATCTCCAGGTCGGGGTTGGCGCACAGCATCGGCAAGCCGCGCGCGGCGCAGGCGCGCAGCAGCGGCAGGTAGGGATCGGCGCCGGCCTCCGCCGCCTCGTCGTCGGGTCCGGTGTTGAGCAGGAAGTCCGCGGCGTCGGGATCGTGCACGAGCTCCAGCCCGAGCCCCTCGAACAGGTCGGCGTCCTTCGGCGGCCCGAGATGCAGCAGCCGGCGGCCGAGGGCGGCGAACCAGGGATCCGGCGGCTGCCGCAGCGCCTCGCGGGTAGCCTCGCCGCTGCTCAGGATGCCGCCGTAGAGCGCATCGTCGATGCCCATCGCGCGCAGCCCCTGCTGCACCGCGACGACCCGTCGCGGCGCGTTCGACAGCAGCACCACGCGCCGTCCGGCCTGCCGCAGACGCCGCAGGCAGTCGGACGCGCCCGGATAAAGCGAAATCCCGTCATGCACGACCCCCCAGAGGTCGACGATGAAGCCGTCATAGCTCTCGGCGAGCTCGGCGAAGCCGTCGAGATGCCGCATCGCGGGCTGGCTCACAGGGCGGTGCCGCGGGCATCGGCGAGGCGTTCGAGACCCTGCGCGCGCAGCAGCGCCGAGAGCTCGACGAGCAGGCGACGCACCAGCTGCGGCCCGTGCGTGACGAACCCCGTGTAGAGCTGCACCAGGTCGGCACCGGCGCGAACCTTGTCCAGCACGTGCTCGGCGCGCTCGATGCCGCCGCAGCCGATCAGCACCAGCCGGCGGTCGGCGATCCGCGCGACGCTGGCCAGCATCGCGGTGCTGCGGTCGCGCAGCGGCGGCCCCGACAGCCCGCCGCTCTCCCCCGCGTGCGGCGAGCGCAGGCCGCTCGGACGCGACAACGTAGTGTTGGAGACGATCAGCCCGGCGGCTCCTCCGTCGATGGCGGCCTCGACGATGCCCGGCAGCGCGGCCTCCGGCAGGTCGGGAGCGAGCTTGATCAGCAGCGGCCGGGGTGCCGCCGCGGCGGCGGCGATCGCCGTCAGCAGGGCGGCGATGCGCGCGGCATCCTGCAGGTCGCGCAGCCCGGGGGTGTTGGGCGAGGACAGGTTGATCACCAGGTAGTCGACCAGGGGTGCCGCGTCGCGCACCAGTGCCGGATAATCGCGCAGCGGATCCGCGCCCTGCTTGTTGATGCCCAGGTTGAGCCCGACCGGAACGCCGTGCACCCGCTTCAGCCGCGCCAGCCGGGCGAGCACCGCGTCGATGCCCTGGTTGTTGAAGCCCATGCGGTTGATCACCGCGCCGTCCTCGCGCAGCCGGAACAGGCGTGGCCGGGGATTGCCGGACTGCGGCAGCGGCGTCACCGTGCCGGCCTCGACGAAGCCGAAGCCCAGCCGTGACAGCGGCCGCAGCACGCGCGCGTCCTTGTCGAAGCCGGCGGCGATGCCGATCGGGTTGGCGAAGTGCAGCCCCAGGGCGTGCACCGCCAGCGCCGGATCCGGACGGTGCGGCGCGCGGCCGCCCAGTCCGAGCATCAGCCCGGCGGTCGCGGCCGCGTGCGCCTGCTCCGGATCGAGGCGGCGCAGCAGGCGCATCGCGCCGAGGCCGAGGAGATCGGAGACCGGTTGCCCGGAGCCGGGCAGTTGGTGTGTGCGCGCCATCGCCCTCTCCTGCCGCAAGCCGGGCGCGGAGGAAAGTGCGGCGAGAGCGGTTCCGGCTTGCCTTGCGCAGCGCCAGCCGCAATCTTGCCGCGATGTGGGACGAGCCCTACCTCGAAACCTGTTGTCGTTCGGCGCTGCACCGCCTGGTCCTGGCCGGCGGCGGCGGCAGGCCGCCTGACCTGAAGGACCTGCCCTGCCTGGAGCGGCTGGACGGGATGGGCATGGCGGAGCCCCGCGACGGACGCTACCGGATCACCGAGACGGGCCGGCGACGGCACGCCTCGGAGGTCCTGTCGACCGGCTGAGCGCCGCCTCGTGAAGCACGAGGATGTCTGGCGGGCGCTCGATACGCTGGCGGCGGAGAAGGGGCTTTCGCCCTCCGGGCTGGCGCGCGCGGCGGGGCTGGATCCGACCGCCTTCAACCGTTCCAAGCGCGCCACCCGTCAGGGCCGGCTGCGCTGGCCGAGCACCGAGAGCCTGAGCCGGGTGCTCGCCGCCACCGGGGCCAGCCTGGAGACCTTCACCGCGCTGGTCGGTGGCGCCCGCGCGCTGGCCAGCCTGCGTCCGCAGCGCGCCGCGCTGCCGGGTGCGGCGGAGCGGGCCGGCGGCCGCCGCCTGCCGCAGGTCGCCTACTCGGCGCTGCAGCAGGGCGAGGACGCCTTCGCGGGAGCGGAGCAGACCGCGATGCCGATGCAGGCGGACCCGGGCAGCTACGCCATCTGGCTCGACACCGACGCGTTCGAGCCGGTGCTGCGCGAGAGCGGGCTGCTGATCGCCTCGCCGGAGGCGACGGTGCGCACCGGCGACCGGGTCGTGCTGCGCCGCCACCCAGGGACGCTGCTTGCCGGGATCGTCGGCCGGGCCATGCCCGAGTGGCTCGAGATCGATGGCTTCGGGCACACCGGCAGCGTGGCGCTGCGCACCGAGGCGATCAGCTGGATGCACCGCATCGGCTGGGCCAGCCTGTAGCAGCCGCGCGCGCGACGCACCCCGGGGCGCGCGATCACGCGGCGGGAGCGAAGCCTTCCAGCACGATCTTGCCGCGCGCGCGTCCGCTCTCGATCAGCACGTGCACGCCCTTCAGGGTGGCGGCGTCGAGCGGCGCGTGGCGCTCGGTCAGCGTCGTGCGCAGCACGCCCGCATCGAGCAGGCGGGAGACCTCGCCCAGCAGCCTGCCCTGCTCGGCGAGGTCGGCGGTGCCGTAGATGGAGCGGGTGAACATGAGCTCCCAGTGCACCGACACCGACTTGCGCTTGAAGCCGTTGATGTCGAGCGTCGGAGGGTCGTCGATCAGCCCGAAGCGGCCCTGCGGGGCGATCAGCTCGGCGATCTGGTCCAGGTGGCGGTCGGTCTGCGTGGTCGAGAACACGAACCCCGGCGCGCCGAGGCCCAGGCCCGCGACCTGCGACGCCAGCGGACGGCTGTGGTCGATCACGTGGTGCGCCCCCATCTCGCCGACCCAGGCCACGGTCTCGGAGCGCGAAGCGGTGGCGATCACCGTAAGGTCTGTCAGCGCGCGCGCCATCTGGATCGCGATCGAGCCGACGCCGCCGGCGCCGCCCACGATCAGGATGGCCGCGGCCGCCCCCGGCACCGGACGGCGCAGCTCGAGCCGGTCGAACAGCATCTCCCAGGCGGTGATCGCGGTCAGCGGCATCGCCGCCGCTTCGGCCCAGTCCAGGCGACCCGGCTTGGGGCCGACGATCCGCTCGTCGACCAGCTGGTACTCGCTGTTGCTGCCGGGCCGGCCGATCGCCCCGGCGTAGAACACCGCATCGCCCGGCTTGAACAGGCTGGCCTCCGGCCCGACCGCCCGGACGATGCCGGCGGCGTCCCATCCGAGCACCTTCCAGCCTCCAGGCTGCGGCGCGACGCTGCGCCGCACCTTGACATCGACCGGATTGACCGAGACCGCCCTCACCTCGACCAGGATGTCGCGTCCCGCCGGCTGCGGCACCGCAAGCTCGAACTCGACGAGGGCGTCCTGCCGCTCGAGAGTACCCGGTTGCCGGTAGCCGATCGCGCGCATGGCGGTGCTCCACGTGTGTGTCCCGTTCAGCATGGGCACGATGCGCCGGGACGGGAAGCCCGCGGGCGTTCCGCCGCGCTCGCGGCTCAGGACGTGGTCGCGGCCAGCCGCTCGCGGCCCATGCGCACATCCCGGGCCTCGCGGCCGAACGTCACCAGCAGCGTGATGACGATGGCGGCAATGCCGACCACCACCGCCATCGCCCAGTTGATGCCGCCGAGCTGCCCGCCGAGCCACACCTGCAGGTTGGCGTTGCCCGCCGCCAGCAGGTTGCCGAACTGGTAGACCGCGCCGGGAAAGGTGGCGCGGATCGCCGGCGGCGAGATCTCGTTCAGGTAGGCCGGCACCACGCCCCAGGCGCCCTGCACGCAGACCTGGATCAGGAAACCGCCGATCGCCAGCCAGGCCACCCCGTGCGAGAACAGCCACAGCGGAATCGCCGGCAGCGCCAGCATCGCCAGGATGCCGATCGCGAGCCGGCGTCCGATCCGCTGCGACAGCAACCCGACGCCCACCCCGCCGACGATCGCGCCCAGGTTGAAGATGATCATGATCAGGGTGACGCTGGAATGCGGCAGGTGCTGCTGCCGGCTCAGGAACTGGCTCGGATACAGATCCTGCGAGCCGTGCGACAGGAAGTTGAACCCCATCATCAGGCAGATCGCGAAGACGGTCAGGCCGAGATGGCGGCGCAGCACCGACAGGACCGACTCTCGCTTCTGCACGACGCTGCGCGCCACCCAGTCGGGACTTTCGGGCACCCTGCGGCGGATATACAGCACCAGCAGCGCCGGCAGCGCGCCGACGATGAACATGCCGCGCCAGCCGATGCTCGGCTCGGCGATGAACAGCAGCGAAGCCAGCAGGTAGCCGGTCGGGTAGCCGGTCTGCAGCAGTCCCGAGACGGCGCCGCGCCAGCGCGAGGGGATGCTCTCCATCACCAGCGAGGCGCCGACGCCCCATTCGCCGCCCATCGCGATGCCGTACAGCCCGCGCAGGATGAGGAACACGGTGAAGCTCGGCGCAAAGCCGGACAGCAGCTCCAGCACCGCGTAGAGCAGCACGTTCGCCATCATCGTCGGCCGCCTGCCGAAGCGGTCGGCGATGCGGCCGAACAGGATCGCGCCGATGAAGCGGCAGGCCAGGGTGAGGGTCACGGCGGAGGCCACCGAGCCGTTCGACATGCCGAAGCTGTGCGCAACACCGTTGAAGGCGAAGATCATGATGAAGAAGTCGAATGCGTCCAGCGTCCAGCCGAGGTAGCAGGCCACGATGACGTGCGAGGCTCCTGATGCGCGCTCTGCCGGCACGGTCGTCATGGCCGCGGTCCTTCGCCCTCGGTGATCAGCGGGCTACATTGCGGAGGTCGCGGCGCCTGCGCAATCCGGCCCGGCCGCGCGGAGTTCCGATCGCCATGCGCCTCAGCGCCCGCAATGTCCTCAGGGGAACCATCGTCGCCGTCGAGAAGGGTGCCACCACCGCGCATGTGAGGCTCGACGTGCACGGCGCGATCATCACCGCCTCGATCACCAACGAGGCGGTGGAGGCGCTCGGCCTGGTGGTGGGCCAGGATGCCAGCGCGGTGATCAAGGCCTCCGACGTGATGATCGGGGTAGACTGAGCGGGTGCCGCGCCTCGCCCGCGGGACGCAGCAACTTCACCTGCCCTCGTCCGGTTAGGGGGCAGGCTGATGGAGTGCGCGCAAGGTGGGACTGCTCGTCAACGGAGCCTGGCAGGATCGCTGGTACGAGAATAAGGACGGGAAGTTCCAGCGCGAGAGCAGCCGCTTCCGCGACCGGATCACGCCCGATGGTGCGGCGGATGGCGGCGGCTTTCCGGCTCGCGTCGGGCGCTACCACCTCTACGCGTCGCTGGCCTGCCCCTGGGCGCATCGCACCCTGATCATGCGCCGGCTGAAGCGGCTGGAGGGGATGGTCGGGCTGTCGGTGGTGCACTGGCACATGGGCGAACAGGGCTGGAGCTTCGAGGACGGTCCCGGGGTGATCGCGGATCCGCGCGGCGCCGCGTTCCTGCATCAGGTCTACAAGCGCGCCGATGCGTCCTACACCGGCCGCGTGACCGTGCCGGTGCTGTACGACCTCGAGCGCGACACCATCGTGTGCAACGAATCCTCCGAGATCCTGCGCATGTTCGGCGCCGCCTTCGATGGGCTCGGCGCCGCACCCGGCGACTACACGCCGGCGGCCCGCCTCGACGAGATCGACGCGGTGAACGCGCGCGTCTACGAGACGGTGAACAACGGCGTCTACCGTGCCGGCTTCGCCACCACCCAGGCCGCCTACGAGGAGGCCGTCAACGCCCTGTTCGAGTCGCTCGACTGGCTGGAGAATCGCCTGTCAGGGCAGCGCTTCCTGGTCGGCGAGGCCCTGAGCGAGGCGGATATCCGCCTGTTCACGACGCTGCTGCGCTTCGATGCCGTCTATCACGGGCACTTCAAGTGCAACCTGCGCCGCCTCGCCGACTACCCGGCGCTGTGGGACTATGCGCGCTTCCTGTATCGGCGGCCCGGCTTCCGCGAGACCATCGATTTCCAGCACATCAAGTCGCACTACTACCAGAGCCAGCCGACCATCAACCCGAACGGGATCGTGCCGCTCGGGCCGCTGCTGGACTGGGACGCACCCACCGAGCGGGAGAACTAGCCCATGGAGATCCGCAACCTCGGCAGCTCCGGCCTGCGCGTCTCGGCGGTCGGCCTCGGCTGCAACAATCTCGGCGGCCGCATCGACCTCGCCGCCTCCCGGCGGGTCGTCGAGGCGGCGCTGGACGCCGGCATCACCCTGCTCGACGTCGCCGACGTGTACGGCCGTGACCATCACCACGGCGCCTCGGAGGAGGCGCTCGGCGAGATCCTGGGCGCGCGCCGCAACGATGTCGTGCTCGCAACCAAGTTCGGCCTGCCGATGAACCCGGAAGGCACACTGGGCGGGGCGTCCCGGCGTTACATCATGCACGCGGTGGAAGCGAGCCTGCGGCGGCTGCGCACCGACTTCATCGACCTCTACCAGCTGCACAAGCCGGATCCGCTGACGCCTTTGGAGGAAACGCTGCGCGCGCTCGACGACCTGATCCGCGACGGCAAGGTGCGCTATGTCGGCTGCTCCAACCTGCCGGCCTGGCAGGTGGCGCGGGCGCAGCACCTGGCGCGAGAGCTCGGCGTGCACCACTTCGTTTCCTGCCAGGACGAGCTTTCCCTGGTGGCGACGGACGCCAGGCGCGAACTGCTGCCGGCGATCGAGCAGTACCGCCTCGGGCTGCTGCCGTACTTCCCGCTCGCCAGCGGCCTGCTGACCGGCAAGTACCGGCGCGACACGACCCCTCCGGCGGACACGCGCTTCGGTGCCTGGAAGCAGCTCGGGTCCGCCTACCTGACCGAGCGCAACTGGATCCTGGTGCAGCGCCTCGATGCGGTGGCGCGCGAGCACGGACACCAGCTGATCGAGCTCGCCTTCGGCTGGCTGCTGGCGCAGCACAGCGTTTCCAGCGTCATCGCCGGCGCCACCCGTGCGGAACAGGTGCAGGGCAACGTCGCCGCCGGTGCCGCGCGGCTCTCGCCGGAGACGCTGGCGGCGGTCGAGGCCGCGCTCGACACGTGAGAGCCGTACCGCCGCGACACGGCGGTCTGAACGGGTGGGTGATCAGCGTGCAGCACCGCTTCAGCTCCCACGGCACGTGCTCGATGACGCGGTGCGGCCGGGAACGGGCGACATCGGGCGCGGCAACGCCGCACCTCGGCAAGCAGCTGGCTGCCGGGCTGCGACGACGGCATCGTGCCGGCGCTCAACGCGTGAGCTGCGCCCCCGCGACAGGCTGACGCAAATGCGGCCGAATCGGATTTACGGCTCGATACGGTCATGACATCCTCGTCCAGATTACTGGATTGTGCCGGCACAGGCATCCTTTCAGCCGTCCGGACGTCGCGTGCGGGAGCGGTGCATGCTTCATGTCTCTCTCGCGGCGCTGCTGCTGCTGGGCTCAGCGCATGCCGGCCCTGCAGCCACCCACCCCGCCTGCTCGACCGATCCCGGCTGCCTTGAACCGGGGGTCGTCCGCGCTGCGGACGGACCGGCGGCGAAAGAAGCTGCTTCCCCGGGTGCCGTGCTCGTGCAGGTGAGCTGGCATCCGCGCCGGCACGGCGCGCATGGCCGTGCGCATCCCGCTGCGGCTGCACCGGCCACTCTGGTGAGCACCGACAGCGTGCCGCAGGTGGCGCCGACGCCGCCCGTGGCACCGCCGCTCGACGCGGTCGCGACCGCCGGGCTGCCTGCGGCGACGCTGCAGGCGACGCGTCCCGCGAGCAGCCCGCTCGCGATGCAGGTGCGAGAGCTGCTGCAGCGCTTCGGCGCGCTGCTGGTCTGGGGGCTCGGGATCGCACTGGCGCTCGGGATCGTGCTCGCCCGGCGCTCCGGACGTCAGGCGCCGGTAGCGGCCGCGCCGCGGGCAGAGCCGCCGGCGAGCTTGCCGCCGGCTCACGAGGTCGTCGACAGGCTCATGGCCGAGCCGGTCGAGGCGGCCGGCGGCGTGATGCACCCGCTCGTGCCCGCGCCGGCAGACCCTGGCGGCAGCGAGGCCGCCGTCAGCCCCGGCGCCTACAAGATGAGCTGCGTCGCCCGCCTGCGGCTGGCGGGATGGGACGCACGCACGCGCTTCTCCGCCGGCCTGCCGGGACCGGACGTGGTGGCGAGCAGCCGCCAGGGGCTGATCCTGGCACTGCGCTGCCATGCCTCGACCGAGCCGGTTGATGTCGCGGCCGTAGAGGATGCCCGCCAGGCACGCGAATGCCAGCAGAGCGACCTCGCCGCCATCGTCTCCAACGGCCCGTTCACCGAGCCGGCGCGGCAGCTCGCTGCGCGCACCGGCGTCGTGCTGCTGCACGAGGACCAGCTCGAGTCGTTCGCCGCCTAGCCGGCCGCTGCTTCATCGCCTGGCTGGCGGCGTCATCCCCGCCGTCGCCTGGATGAACCGCAGCATCACCGGTGCGACCTGCTCTGGCATCTCCGCCTGCGGATAATGTCCCGCCTCCGGGATCAGCTGGAGACGCGCCCCGGTCTGGCGGACGACCCAGGCAGCTTCGGCGGCCGGATCATCGAAATCCGGATCCCTGGTGCCCATCACCACCAGCATGGGAACCCGCACCCGGCCGAGGATCTCCGTCGTCGGTTGCTTCGAGAGGTGCAGCATGGCGTCGAGCGCGGTCATCCGGCCCGGCTGACGCAGGTCACGCCCGAGCCGCGCGCGGTAGGCTTCCTGATCCGGCGGCTTTCGCGTCGGGAACAGGCTGTCCCAGTAGCGCAGCCAGAGCGCCACGCGCCACGGCCCGGCGAAAGCAAGCGCCATCGCCGCACGCGCAAGCCACGGTGGCGCCGGAGGATCGCGCAGCACCGGGGCGAGCAGCACCAGTCCGCCGACCTGTCCGGGTGCTTCGCGCGCCGCCCAGACGGCGGCGCCGGCGGCGTAGGAGTTGCCGACGAGGATGGCGCTGCGCTGTCCCAGCCGGCCCTCCAGCCTGATCAGGTCCTCGCCGACCGCGCGCGCCGAGTAGTCGCGCCAGCCGGCGCTGCCGCCGAAGCCCCGCAGGTCGACCGTGACCACACGGCAGCCGGCACGCGTCAGCAGGGGCGTGAGGCGACGATATTCCTGCCGCAGGTCGCCGATGCCGGGGACCATCAGCACCAGCGGCCCCGATCCACCGCTATCGTCGTAGCCGAGCCGTCCCTCGCCGCTGTCGAGATGGAGCGTGGGCAGGGATGGCGCGGCACCCGGCGACGCCGTTCGAACGGTGACGCAGGCGCCGAGTGCCAGCAGCCAGGCCATGCTGCGGCGTCGCATCGGCCTGCCTCCTTGCCTCGCGGCGACGTGGTGCCACGGGATCAGGGTGTCGGCGCCGTCAGGGGGGTACGGGCGTGCCGTCCCACGCCAGCACCTGCCCGCTCTGGGCCGGCTCGGCCGCCTCCAGCACCGCGAGCAGGCGTGCCGCGGAGAACTCGGGCGTGAACAGCTTGCCGCTCGCGACCCCGCCCTGGAACGGCCGGCTGAGCCCGGTATCCACGGTGCCCGGATGCAGCCCGACGCACAGCGCTTCCGGATGGGTACGCGCCAGCTCGATGGCGAGGTTGCGCAGGATCATGTTCAGGGCGGCCTTGGAGGCGCGATAGGCGTGCCAGCCGCCGAGCCGGTTGTCGCCGATGCTGCCGACCCGGGCCGACAGGGCCGCGAACACGCTCTTTCCGGACCGCGGCAGCAGCGGAAGCATGTGCTTTGCGACCAGCGCCGGGCCGACCGCGTTGATCTGGTAGGATCGAAGCAGCGAGGCCGGGTCGAGCATGCGCAGGCTGCGCTCGGGCGCTGCGATGCCCTCCCCCTGCAGTGCGCCGGTCGCCACCAGCACCAGTCGCAGCGGCGAACCGCTCAGGCGCCCCGCCTCGGCCACCGGCCCCTGCACCGCAGTCGCGATGCTCTGCTCGTCGCAAATGTCGATCTTCCCGGCGAGCAGCCGGGTGGCGGCAGGCGCATGCGGCGGCGGAGCCGAAGCCCCGGCACGCGACAGCGCCACGACCGCGGCATAGCTGCCGCTTCGCGACAGCGCCTGCACGAGAGCCGCGCCGATGCCTCCGGAGGCACCGACCACGACGGCCAGGCCGCCCGGCGAGACGTCGCTCAACCGGGGCGACCTTCCGCAGCCGTGGTCAAGCGGTATCGACCGGCCGGCCGCCGCCTTGCCGCAGCATCCCGGCGCCGAGAGCGATGCGGATCATCGCAGCGGGTCATGACCCCAGTTCATGAGCGACTTGCGCCAGCGCGTGTCGGTGACGTCGCCGGCCGGGCGCTGCTTGCCGTGCCGATGCACGTAGCCGACCACCTTGCGCATGGCGGCGTAGTCGTCGTCGTCGAGGTCTGCTTTCTTCTTGGCCAGCAGATCGAGGATGGCCCTGCCCATCCGGTGACCGACCGCCTCGTCCTCGCCCGTGCCCGACACCTTCTCGCCGCCGCTGGTCATCCCGACCGACCGGCTCTCGTCGCCGTCGAGCCACTTGCGCAGCGCCGCCGGCGTCATGTTGACGACGTGGCTGAACTCGCGCGCGATGTCCGCCTTCTCCGGCTCGGTCATCGCGGCCATCAGGACGTCGCCGCCACGGCACGCTGCAGCGCCGCCTTGGTCATCTTGGAACGCCCCTTGACGCCGAGCCTGGCCGCGGCTGCGACCAGTTCCGCCCGCGTCGTCGCAACACCCGACTCACGAGCCTGGGCGACCTTGGCCGCGACGTCGGGCGGCTGCGCGGAGAACTGCTTGCCCTGGCGGGTATCGGCACGTTTCTTCTTCGTGGTGCGCTGATACTCGCCGTCGCTGAGCGCCGCGCGGGCCTGCCGTGGCAGATAGCGCTCGCCGGTCTTGCCGCTCTGCTCGCCGGACTTGGTCCCCCACTCCTCGCGGGTCCACTCGGCCAGATGGTTATCGGCGGTCTTGCCGCCCGCGTAGCCGCCGCCCTCCTTCTTGTATTGCTGGGTCGCCATCTGCGCCTTGCGGGCGGACCACTGACCGGGTTTGCCCCCCTTGTCGCCCTCGGTGACCTTCTTCTTCACCTCATCCCAAAGCTTCGGATCGGTCTTGTCGGCAGTGGCGGTCATGGCTGCTGTCCTCGCGGTGCTCGCATCATACATCTCACGGCGGCGGATGCCCGTGCCAGTTGGAGTTGGCCGTGTCGCCGTCTCGCTCGACCGCGCGGCCGAGGCGGCAGGACAACCTGCGGCGGTTCGGTGCCGGCTCCTCGATGCTCGCGGCCTCGGCTATGCCGCGGCAGCCCTCAGCGAACCCGGCAAGGCTGCGGGTCGATCTTGGTCGGCGCATCGCTACATGACGGCGCAGGCGATCGAAGCCTGCGCCGGAACCGACGTGATCGGGCGATTTTCGAGCGGCAGCACGAAACGTTCGATCAGGACACGGCAATCAATGAAGCCCGGAGTTTCGTTGCGTTACCGTTTCACTTGCACCGCCTCTGGAGACAGGGTTCCCTTGCACCTGGATCGAGAAGGCCGAGCAGTGGACACTGGACCGGGCCAGAGCCTGAGCTGGACGGAAAGCCAGAACAGCGCTGCGCGCGTAGCCGAACGCCTGCAGAGCACGCCCGCCTCTCTCGCTTCAGAGACTCCAACGACCTCGTGCTTTGCGCGCCTTCGCGTGCTTGACCCATCGGCCCGGACATCGCCTGTACCCCCGTTCTCCATTTCAGGAGACTTTCTTTGATAAAACCGTTTTTCATCGTCGGACTGTTCCTGCCGGTTGCAGCGGCAGCGCATGCGTCGAGTGCAACGAGCCTGAACGGGAACCCGATCGTGCCGATGACCGCGGCCGGGACCAATGTCGATCAGGTCGCCACCATCGCATCCGTGCAAGCCTCCTCTGGATCCGTCAGCCCGAACGTATCGACTTCCTTGGTAAACCTGCCCGGGATGCCGGCACGCTCGCTATCGGCGCGTGCCGCGGACGTCTTCAATGCGCGCGACTATGGCGCTGTCGGAACGAACACGTCGACCACGCTCGCCACCCAGTTCCCGGCCTCGGTGACTGCCTCGCTGTCAAGCTTCGCCGCCCAGTCGATGAACGGATCCACGCCGTACAGCTGGATGACGAACCCGGCCTTCGGCCTCACGTTCTCGATGCCGACAAGCAACGATCAGGGGGGAGCGGGAACATCCCTGACATTTCTCCGGTCGCTCAACGGCATCAACAACTGGTCCGCGTCGGTCGCGGCCTGGCAGGCACCGGGCTACGGCAACTACCTCTTGACGACCGGGATGCAGGTGAGCGGGTCCTGCATCGCGGCGGGCAGCACCGTCACGGCGATCGGCAGAACGCCTGGTGTCGCAGGCTACGGAACCGTCACCCTCTCGCATGCGACTTCGACCGACTGTGCATCCGGGGCGGCGATCAGCTTCACCATCGCGCCGTCTCAGTTGCAGGCCCTCACGATGGACTGGCTCGGCATCCAGAGCGCGATGGCGGCTGCCTGGCAGAACTCCCAGGCTGGGGGCGCCGTCTACATGCCGGGCGGCAACTACATCATCAATCACTCCCTCATCAACGCCGGCGGCGTCGTCGACACGACTTTCAACGTACCGAACCTGGATGTTCGCGGAGACGGTGTCGCGGAGACGCGGTTGATCTTCCCGAACGACCTGGGCGGCGACAGCTGCGCCATCCTGAGCGGCGGTCGCGGCGTACCCCTGACCTCCCTGTCGGCCTACCATGATTTCCGCATTCTCGGACCGAGCTTCGCGCGCGTCATCGGGACGATGCCGAGCCAGATGGACGGCCTGTGCATCGGCGCGAACGACAAGGCGTACGGCATGGCCATCTCGAACATGCGCGCCGGCGTGAACGGGGTGAAGGACCATTGGGCGGTTCGCGACGTGACCCTGTCAAACAACGGCTACGGGATCTACTTCGCCCCGTACTCCTCGACGATCGGAAACCAGATCATCGAGAATTCAAGCCTGGTCGGCAACACGCTGGCTTCCATCGGCGTCGCCACGACCAACCAGATCGATGCCTCGCTGATCAGCAACGTGCATACCGGCTTCTCCCCCTACGGTTTCTACTACGAGCCGAACACCGGCAACGTGGGCAACGGCTTGAACAACATTCTCACGAACAGCACCTTGACGAACGTCTACATCGAGGCGATCGGCAACGGCTGGATCTACGGCACCGGGGCCAGGGGCACCGTGATCAGGAACGTCTTCGTCAATGGCGGACCGACGGATGTCGGCAACCAGACGAACTACGCCATGCCCAACGGCTCGGGGGGCGTGCTGCGGGCACCTGCCGTCGTCTACGTGAACGAGTTCCAGTCGAACACCATGTTGGGGACGTGCTGGACGTCGTACGGCTCGGTGACGGATGCGATCGTGGAGACGAGCGACCGGAGCACCGGCAACGTCTGGATCAACGACTCCGCCTTCGTCTCCAATGCCACCACGTCGGTCTGGCCGATCAAGGCGGCAGGCGGCATGAACAACAACACGTTCCAGACGCCCTGGGGCAGCGGAGTGTTCCGTCGGGCCGGCCTGGCCGCCGCCGCCAACCTGCCGGTCTACGACACCGGCTCATTCCTCGTCATGCCATACGTGGACGGGAAGAGCTTTTCCGGCATCACGGCTGCTCCCGCCAGTCAGAACGAGACCGTCGCGGTGATCAC
>CAXTNV010000019.1:0-3707 GCA_964245755.1 uncultured Acetobacteraceae bacterium
ATGCCGCGCGCGGCCCCGGACCCGATCGCCACCTTGCCGCGGAACCGCACGCCGGCGCGGGATCCGTTCGCCGCCATCCCGGCGCCGGAGGAGGTCTGGTCGGTCCGGTCGCTCATCCCCCGGCTCCTGCTTCGGCTTGCCCGGCCGAACATATGGCTCGGCCCGATCATGGCAAGGCGCGGCGCCTGCCTGATCGTCCCCGTCGCGAGCCCCCGTCGCGAGCCCCCGGGGCGGCGCGAAGCCGCCATTCCCCGATCGCACCGATCTGCGGTATCGTCCCGCAGGGTGGTGTCGGCCCGGGAGGCCTCGCGGCGATGATCGTCGATCGGACTGCCGGCACCGTCCAGCTGCTGCGCGAGAGCGTGCGGCCGCTGCTGCTGCTGTTCGCCTGGGACGTGTTCGTGGTGCTGGCGTTCCAGCTGGCGCACCGGCCGTGGATGGACCAGCCGGCCCTGCCCTACTCGCTGATCGGCTCGGTGCTGGTGCTGTTCATGAGCGTGCGCAACAACGCCGCCTACGCGCGCTGGTGGGAGGCACGCACCCTGTGGGGCGGGATCCTGAACAACTGCCGCTGCTTCGCGCGTCAGGCGGAGACGCTGGCGCGCGGACGCCCCGACCTGACCCGCGCGATGATCGGCTACGCCTACGCGGTGCGCGGCATGCTGCGCGCCACCGACGTCTCCGCAGAGATCAAGCCGTTTCTGTCGCCGGAGATGTTCGGGCGCATCGTCGGCCGACGCAACCAGGCGAACGGGATCCTCTACGAGATCGGCCGCGAGATCGCCCAGAGCGCGCGCCAGCACAACATCGACGGCTCCGAACATGCCGCGATCGAGGCCACGCTGTCCGACCTCGCCGACGCGCAGGGCGGGCTGGAGCGGATCATGCGGACGCCGCTCGCGATCCAGTTCTCGCTGCTGCCTGGGCTGATCACGCGCGTGTTCTGCACCGTGCTGCCGCTGTCGATGGTGCAGCACCTGGGCTGGATCACCCCGCTGGGCTCCACCCTGGTCGGCTTCCTGTTCGTCGCCCTGGACCGGGTCGGCTCCGACCTGGAGAGCCCGTTCGCCGACACGGTGCACGCGCTGCCGCTGCAGGCCATTACCCGCGGCATCGAGATCGACATGCTGCAGACGATCGGCGAGACCGCGCCGCCGCCGATCCTGCCGAGCAACGGGGTGCTGCGCTAGGCCGCCTCAGGCTCGGGCGGCGTCGCGGGGTGCGATCAGCCGGTGCATGCCGAAGCGTTCCTCGGCGTCGGTCCAGAACCCGTCGGCAATCCAACCGGCCTGCCCGGCGAGCTGCAGGAAACCCTCCCTGGTGTGCTTGTAGCTGCTCTCGGTGTGGATGCTCTCGCCCGCCGCGAACGCGATCGGCCGGCCCGCCACCTCGATCACCTGCGGCAGCCGGCTGAGCAGGTGCATCTCGACCCGCCCCTCGGCGGCGTTCCACAGCGCGCGGTGGGTGAACAGCTCGGGATCAAAGGCGGCTTCGGCGAGCCGGTTGACGTGCAGCAGGATGTTGCGGTTGAAGGCGGCGGTGACGCCGGCGACGTCGTCGTAGGCCGGCACCAGCATCTCGGCGGCCTTGCGCAGGTCGGTGCCGACGATGAAGCGCGTCGGCTCCGCACCCTTGTCCGACAGACTGGCCCGCGCCTGGCGCAGGAAGCGGACCGCCATTGCCGGCTCGAAATTGCCGATCGTCGAGCCGGGGAAGAAGCCGAGCCGGGGCCCCGTGCCGGGGATCGCCGGCAGCGCAAGCGGCGCGGTGAAGTCGGCCTCGATCGGCTGCACGGCGAGGCCGGGATGGCTGACGCGCATACGCTCCCGCAGCGCCGACAGCGCGGCGCCGGCGATGTCGATCGGAAGGTAGGCGGAAAGGCGGCCCGCGGCGGCGCGCAGCAGCGCCGCCCCCTTGCCCTCGTCGCTCGCACCGTATTCCACCAGCACGCTGTGCGACGCGACGTCCGCGACGATCGCCTCGGCATGCGCCTCGAGCAGGCCGATCTCGGCACGGGTGACGTAGTATTCCGGCAGCCGGGTGATGCGGGCGAACAGCTCGCAGCCGGCGTCGTCGTAGAACAGGCGCGCCGGCAGCGACTTCTGTTTCCGGCCGAGGCCGGCGAGGATGTCGCCGACATCGTCGGCTTCCTGCGCGCGCGTGACAGGCTTCGCCGCGGCGTGCCGCAGGTCGGTGGCGTCCATGCTCGGTCCTATGACAGCCGCTCAGCGATCCTGGGCCAGCCGGAGGCCGGCCACCTGCCAGCGCGCGGCGGGAGGGAAGAAGTTGCGGTAGCTCGCCCTGGCATGGCCGGGGGGCGTCGCGTGCGAGCTGCCGCGCAGCACCATCTGGTTGATCATGAACTTGCCGTTGTACTCGCCGATCGCGCCGGCCACGGCCCTGAAGCGCGGATAGGGCAGGTAGGCGCTGTTGGTCCACTGCCAGGCCTGGCCGAAGAACTCCGCCAGCCCCGTCGCCGAGCCTCGCTGCGCCGCTTCGAGCTCTGCCTCGGTCGGCAGACGCGCCCCGGTCCAGCGGGCGAAGGCGTCGGCCTCGTACCAGCTCACGTGCGTCACCGGTGCATTCGCCGCGAGCCGCCGGCAGCCGCCGGGCGTGACCTGCAGCCAGCCCGCCTCGTCCGGGCGCCAGTGCAGCGGCGCCTCCCAGCCCTCCCGGCAGCGCTCGGCCCAGCCATCGGCCATCCAGAGCTCCGGGCGCCGGTAGCCGCCATCGGCGATGAACTCGAGCCATTCTGCGTTGCGCACCAGGCGGTCGGCCAGGGCGTGCGGCTGCAGGATCTGCTGGTGGCGCGGGAACTCGTTGTCGAAGCCGAAGCCGTCCTCGTCGTGGCCGATCCGCGCCAGCCCGCCCTGGAACTCGACGAAGCGGGTGGGACCGGCGGCGCACCCGGGCGCGGTCCAGCCCGGCAGCACGGCGATCCCGGCCGCCGGCGGCAGCCGCCAGCACAGCGGGTTCTGCGCCAGCGCGTGCACGGCGTCGGTCACCAGCAGCTCCTGATGCTGCTGCTCGTGATGCAGGCCCAGAGTGACCAGCTCGCCCAGCGTCTGGCTGACGGGCGGCGCGAGCAGCCGGGCAAGAGCCGCGTCGACATGCGCCCGGTAGCGGCTAACGTGGGCGCCGTCCGGCCGCGTCAGCAGGCCACGCATCGGCCGCGGATGACGCGGGCCGATCGCCTCGTAGTACGAGTTGAACAGGAACGAGAATGCCTCGTCGAAGCGACGGTAGCCGGGCAGGTGCGGCTCCAGCACGAACTGCTCGAAGAACCAGCTGGTATGCGCCCGGTGCCACTTGGTGGGACTGGCGTCCGGCATCGACTGGACGCACTGGTCCTCCACCGTGAGGGCGGCGGCGAGATGCTCGGTGTACCGCCGCACCGACTCGCACGATTTGGCCAGGCTCGAGGCGGCGGGCGGCGGTTCGGGGTCGGGCGCGGCTTCCTCGATGACCATCCGCGCGGTGATTTCCCCCTGCGGCGCGGCGATGATCTCCAACTCCGCGCCACCCTTCACGCGCACCGTGCTGATGGCCAGATCTGGATGATTGCAGTCGCGGCTCAAGTGGCCCAACACCGCCCGGCGCAACTTCGCGCCCTTGGATCGCAACAGGGCGACGACATCCGCCGCCGCCTCGTTGGAAAGGTGCCCGTGCCGGCTGGTGATGCGCTGCTTCACCGACCACGGGCGCTT
>CAXTNV010000019.1:3717-9735 GCA_964245755.1 uncultured Acetobacteraceae bacterium
GGACCCGGGTGCGTGACTGAGACATGCAGCACTCGCGCTTTCGTTGCTCAACGAGGTGGGGCTTCGCCGGTTGCCTCGGCGCCGCCGGACTCATCCAGCAAACGCATCAGGCTGTCCAGCCGGTCGGCCTGCGCCGGCGGCTTGTCGGTGCGCAGCCGTGCCACGCGCGGGAAGCGCAGCGCCACCCCGGACTTGTGCCGGGTCGAGCGCTGCGCCGCGTCGAAGGCGATCTCCAGCACGATGCCGAGCTCGCGCCCGTGCGCCACCTCGCGCACCGGGCCGAACCGCGCGGTGGTGTGGTTGCGTATCCAGCGGTCCAGCATCCCCAGCTCGGTGTCGGTGAAGCCCGAATAGGCCTTGCCGACCGGGACCAGCTCCGGGGCGCCGTCGCCGCCGTCGCGCCACAGGCCGAAGGTGTAGTCGGAATAGAACGAGGATCGCTTGCCGTGGCCGCGCTGCGCGTACATCAGCACCGCGTCGATGCTGAGCGGGTCGCGCTTCCACTTCCACCACAGCCCCTTCGGGCGGCCGGGCAGGTAGGGGCTGTCGCGGCGCTTCAGCATCAGCCCCTCGATCGAGGCGGCGCGGGCGCCGTCGCGCAGCACGCCTAGCGCCTCGAGGTCGGCTGCGGCGACGATCTCCGACAGGTCCATGCGCGCCGGGCGGATGCGGTCGAACCACGCCTCCAGCCGCCGCCGGCGCTGCTCGAAGCCGAGCGGGCGCAGGTCCTCGCCGGCCTCGAACAGCATGTCGTAGAGCCGCACGCCCACCGGGAACTGCGCCATCAGGCGCGGCCCCGGCGCCTTGCGGTTCAGCCGCTGCTGCAGGTCGGCGAACGGCGCCACCACGCCGTGGCGCAGCACCAGCAGCTCGCCGTCGAGCACCGCGTCGAACGCCATTGCGTCCACGATCTCCGGGAAGGCCGAGGAGATGTCGTCCGCGCCTCGCGAATACAGCCGCCTGCCGCCGGGGGTGGAGACCAGCTGCACGCGTATGCCGTCCCACTTCCACTCGGCGGCGAACGCGGGGAAATGCAGCGCCGCGCGGTCGGCCGGCTCGAGCGGGTGCGCCAGCATCGGCGGCCGGAACACCGGCGCGCCGCGCGGATCGGGTCGCGCGCCGCGCCCCTCGATCCAGGCGAACAGGTCGTCGTAGGGCGGTGCCAGGCCGTGCCAGACCTCCTCGATGTCGTCCGCGGCGATGCCGCCGCCGCTGAGCTCGGCGAGCGCGATCTTGGCCAGCCGCACCGAGGCGCCGACGCGCAGCGACCCGGTGATCAGCTTGAGGATGGCCAGCCGCACCGGGCTCGGCGAGGCGTCGAGCCAGCCCGCGACCAGCGCCGGGAGCTCCGATTTCGGCGTGCCGGCGAGCGACTGCACCACCTCCATCAGCAGCGGCGGCGGGCTGTTGGAGCGGCGCTCCGGCCACATCAGCGCCACCGTCTCGGCGAGGTCGCCGACATAGTCGTACGACCAGGCGAACAGCACCGGATCGGTGCGGCTCTCGGCGAGACCGCGGATCAGCGCCGGCTTTGCGGCGTCGAAGGCGAGCTCGCCGGTCAGCGCGGCGAGCCCGATGCCGCGGTCCGGATCCGGCTCGCTCTCGAAGAAGCGGCGCAGCAGCGCGACCTTGGCCAGGCGGCCCGGCGTCAGGGTCAGACGCTCGAGCAGCTCGGCGAAGGCGATCATGCGTGGCCTGCACCGGCATCGGCGGCCGCAGCAGCGGCATCCGCGCCTGCGTTCTCGCCGGCATCGTCCTCGTCGCCGTAGCCGACCAGCCGCAGCGCGCGGCCGCGACGCCCCTGCTTGCCGGCCTCGTGGATCAGCGCCTCCTCGCGCCCGTGCGTCACCCAGATCTCCGGGGCGTCCACCTCGGCCAGGGTGCGGCCGAGCTCATCCCAGTCGGCATGGTCGGAGACCACCAGCGGCAGCTCGATGCCGCGCGCCTTGGCGCGCTGCCGCACCCGCATCCAGCCCGAGGCGAGGCAGGTGACCGGATCGGACAGCCGGCGCGCCCAGCGGTCGGCGATCGCCGAGGGCGGCGCCAGCACGATCGCGCCGGTCAGCTCCGCCTTCGCCGCCACCGTCGCCGGGCGCAGCTCGCCCAGCGGGATGCCCATGCGGCCGTATGCCTCGCAGAGCGGGATCAGCGCGCCGTGCAGGTGGATCGGCCGGTCCCAGCCGGCCTCGCGCAGCAGCGCGATCAGGCGCTGGCACTTGCCCAGCGCGTAGCAGCCGATCACGTGCGTGCGCTCGGGGAACAGCGCCACGCTGTCCAGCAGACGGGACACCTCGCCCGAGGGCGGCGGATGGCGGAACACCGGCAGCCCGAACGTCGCCTCGGTGACGAACACGTCGCAGGGGATCGGCTCGAACGGCAGGCAGGTGGGGTCGGCCACGCGCTTGTAGTCGCCCGAGACCACGGCCCGGCTGCCACGCCACTGCATCGCCACCTGGGCGCTGCCCAGCACGTGCCCGGCCGGCTGCAGCCAGACCCGAACCCCGTCCAGCGTGATCGGCTCGCCGTACCGCAGCACTTGGCGGCTGGCACCCGAGCGCCCCTCGCCCATGCGCACGTCCATCAGCGCCATCGTCTCCGGGCTCGCCAGCACCGCGCCATGCCCCGGACGGGCGTGGTCGGCGTGGGCGTGGGTGATGATCGCACGGCCGACCGCGCCGGGAGGATCGATGTAGAAGCCGCCCGGCTCGCAGTAGAGGCCATCCGGCAGCACCTTGAGCCAGCTCTCGGGATGCGGCGGCATCAGCCGCTCAGGCGGCGCAGCCGGGTGGACCCGCGGCGCGGTACCGACTTTCGCACGGCCGACCCTGCCGGCGCCACCGGGGCTAGCGCGGCCCGGAGCCCAGGGTGAGGCTCGCGGCGCGGGCCGGTGCGGGGGGCCGCGCGAGCCTAGCCAGCTGCCAGGACCGGCGCAGCCCGGCACGCTGCTGCGCCATCCAGCCGCCGCTCGCCATCGCCTCATCGGCGGAGGCATCGCCGGTCTCGACCACGTCGCGGCGGAAGCTCGCGGTGCCGAACATCATGTCCCACCACGGGAACACGGCGCCGAAATTGCCCGAGCGCCGTCCCGCCGCGCGCAGGCCGTGATGGGCACGGTGGAACTGCGGCGACACCAGCAGCCGCTCGCCGAGCCAGCCATAGGAGAAGCTGGTGTTGGCGTGCGACAGGCTCTCGACCAGGCGCAGGAACAGCACCAGCAACGGGAACTGCATCGGCGGCACGCCGATCAGCAGCCCGACGGCGATGAACCAGACGTAGCTGATCACGTCGTCCAGCACGTGGTTGCGGTCGTCCGACCAGAACGTCATCTGCCGCTGCGCGTGGTGCACCGCGTGCAGGCCGTACCACCAGCCGAGGCGGTGCGAAAGGCGGTGCCTCCAGTAGTCGGTGAAGTCCAGCATCGCTGCGTAGAGGAAGAAGCTCAGCACCGGCAGGTCGAGCAGCCCGGGCAGCAGCGTCTCCAGCGTCGGCGGCACGTAGCCGCGGTCGGCGAGCGCGCCGTTGATCCAGGTCTGGATCTCGTAGAAGCCGAAGAAGCTGACCAGGGGGAAGATGCCGACCCGCGCGATCAGCGTGTAGACGACGTCCATGGTCACGGCGCTCCCGGCATCCGGGGTGCGCGCGAAGCGCTGCAACGGCCGCAGCCGCTGCATCGGCACGCAGATCGCGCAGTTGATCGCCACCTGCAGCACGCCGTAGACGGCGAACAGCACCCACATGAAGGAGACGTCTTCCCAGCGCATCCAGCCCAGGCGCCAGAGTGCGGGAACCAGCAAGGTCTCGTGGATCCAGCCGGCGATCCAGGCGAACGGGTCGATCATGAAACCTTCCCTAGCACGATCGCGTGCGTGATGCAGCCCGGGCGAGATGGGCCTTGACGCGAAATGCGATCCGGAATGCAACCGTGGCCCTGGCATGCCGGGGACCCGGTTCACCATCGGAGGCACCGTGGCCGTATCGCGCCTGCTGCTCGTCGAGGACGAGTTCCTGATCCGCCTGACCCTGTCCGAGACGCTGATCGATGACGGCTTCGAGGTGGTGGAAGCCGAGGATGGCGGCGCCGCCCTGGCGCTGCTGGCGCAGCAGCAGGAGATCGCGCTGATGCTCACCGACATACAGCTTCCGGGCGGGCTCGACGGCCACGCCCTCGCCGCGAAGGTGCGCAGCCTGCGCCCCGGCCTGCCGGTGATATTCATGAGCGGACGGCCGGCGGGCGCGCCGCCGACCAGCCGGCTCGACACCTACGTCAGCAAACCGTATTCGCCCGCCGCGGTGTCCGCCACGGTCCGGCGTATCCTCCAGGGCGCCTAGGCCGGGTGCCCGGGCCGGCGGCCGCAACGCAGGCGCCGCGCGAACCGGCGCCGCCCGCCGAGGCCGCGCAGCGCCGGGCAGTGCTGCGCACGGTGCTCGACGCGCTGCATGGCGGCCGCCACGCCGAGGCGCGGGCACTGAGCCGGCCGCTGGCCACCGAAGACGACGTCGAATCGCGTTTGCTGCACGGCCTGGCACTGGGCGCGCTGGGCGAGACGGAGGCAGCGGCGGCGATGCTGTGCCGGATCGCCGGCGAGAAGCCGCAGGCGCTGCATCCGTGTCAGGACCTGGCCGGCCTGCTCGCCGGCCAGCAGCGCGCCGGCGATGCGGACGGCGTCTACGCCGCGGCACTCCGCCTGACGCCGGACGATCCGCGGCTGCTGCTGGCCTACGGCGAGTACCTGTCCAACTGGTGGCGCCCCGACGAGGCGGAGGCGGTGCTGCGGCGCGGCCTGCGCACCCGGCCGGGCGATCTCGCGACGATGAACCAGCTCGGCATCGTGCTGGCGACGCTCGGTCGCATGGACGAGGCACTGGCGCTGTTCCGCGACGTGGTGGCGATCAATCCGGCCAACCATGCCGGCTGGGCCAACCTCGGCTGCGCCATGGCCAACGAAGGCGCGTTCGAGGAGGCGCTGTCGTACTACCACCGGGCGATCCGGCTGAAGCCGGACGAGCCGCAGATCCGGCTGAACCATTCGATCTGCCTGCTCAAGGCGGGGCGCATGACCCAGGGCTGGAGCGAGCACGAGTGGCGGCTGGCGCTGCCCGGCCACACCGAGCTGCCGCGCCGGCTGCTGCTTCCGACCCTGTCGCCCGGCACCGACCTGACCGGCAGCACCGTGCTGGTGACGCAGGAGGAGGGCCTGGGCGACACGCTGATGTACCTGCGCTACGTGCCGCTGCTGGCGGATCGCGGCGCCCGGGTGGTGATGTGGGTGCCGGACACGCTGCGCCGCCTTGCCGAGCGGGTCGAGCCGCGCGCCAC
Organism: uncultured Acetobacteraceae bacterium; assembly: GCA_964245755.1. Lineage (GTDB taxonomy): Bacteria > Pseudomonadota > Alphaproteobacteria > Acetobacterales > Acetobacteraceae > Lichenicoccus. The sequence continues at coordinate 9,035 of CAXTNV010000019.1, forward strand.
GGTGCTGAGCGGCGACATCCCGCGCATCGACTTCACCTGGCACTGCCCGTTCATCAGCCTGCCGCGCGCCTTCGCCGGGATCGCGGCGGCCGGACGGCCGGTGCCATACCTGCATGCCGATCCGGCGCGGCTGGCGGCGATGGGCCCGCTGCTGCCGCCTCGCGACGGGTTGCGCGTCGGCCTGGCCTGGGGCGGGGCGCCGCGCCGTGCCGACCCGGTGGCGCACGGCATCGACCGACGGCGCAGCGTCGGCCTCGCCGCCCTGGCACCTCTTGCCGATTTACGAGGCATCTGCTTCGTCAGCGTGCAGAAGGGGCCGTATGCCGAACAACTCGCCGATGCGCCACCGGGGCTGCTGCTGCACGATCCGATGCCGCGGGTGCACGACATGGACGACACCGCGAGCCTGCTGATGGGACTGGACCTGGTGGTGACGGTCGACACCTCGGTCGTGCATCTCGCGGGAGGCCTCGGCGTGCCGACGATCCTGCTCGACCGCTATGACAATTGCTGGCGCTGGCTGCACGGGCGCAGCGACAGCCCGTGGTACGCCTCGGTGCGGATCATCCGCCAGACCCGGCCGGGCGACTGGGCCGGTGTCGTCTCGCGGCTGGTCACGATGCTGCGGAGCGTCGCAGACGATCCGGACCCGGGCGCGGGGGGGCGCGGGGGGGCGGGGGGGGGGCGCGGGGGATGTGCGG
>CAXTNV010000019.1:9745-28210 GCA_964245755.1 uncultured Acetobacteraceae bacterium
GCCCCAGATCATGAACGCCACGCCGAACAGCCAGGTGGCCACGAGGCGGCGGCGCGCCGCAGACGATCGGCCCCCGCCCGCGCGCTGCCGCGCGCCCGCTTCGGACGTCCGATCTAGAAGTGCGCTGTCGCCGTGAAGGTGATCGCGAACGGCTCGCCCGGAAGCGCATCGGCGAACTCGGGCGTGCAGCCATAGTTGCTGACCGGCTGGCCGGCAAATCCGGGCCTCTTGTCGTTGTTGCTGAAAGTGCCGCAACTGGCCGGCGAGGTCTGCCTGTAGAAATACTGGAAATAGTTGTTGTTAAACAGATTGATCACGTTGAGGTCGAAGGCGATGGTCTTCAGCGGGCCGACGTTCTTGACCGGCAGCTTGTAGTTCAGGTCGAGGTTGAAGATGGCGAAAGGCGGGATGCCGTTGTTGGGATCGGTGGTCGTCGCCCCGGCGATGACGTTGTAGTAGTCGTACGTCCCGGGCTTGGACGAGGCCGGGATGCCCGGGATGATGCCGACATTCTCCAGACCGGTGAGATCATAGGTGGTTGCCTGCTTGCCGGTGTACTGGCCCTCGAAGCGGACGTTCAGCTCGTCGCCGCGTAGCGCCAGGCTGCGGTGGTTGTAGTCCACGCCGAAGGTCGACAGCCAGTCGGGCACGCCGCTGATCTCCGAGCCTCGCACGTCGATGCCGAACTGCTCCTCTTGGATGGTGCCGAAGCCGAGCGAAGTCTTCAGGTACTTCGCCAGGGTATGCGAGATGTTGCCAAAGAGCTGCCAGTTGCGGTTGATCTGCCAGGTGGCCGCGGCTTCGACGCCCTTGAACTCGCGCGCCCCATCGCCGGTATAGAGCGACTCTCCGGCGTTCGGGCCAGTCTGGTACGAGAAGAACCCGAAATCGCGGTCGACCTTCTGGTAGAAGTAGTCGGCCGACAGCACCAGGTTGGAGACGTTGTATTTCACGCCGCCCTCGTACAGGTGCACGATCGAGGCGCTCGGGATCGGGCCGGCGTTGTTCGGCGTGAAGTCGGTGGCCGGCGCGAACAGCGCGGACTCGCCGTAGCTCGCATACAGCGAGACGCCGCGCGCCGCCGGCAGCACCCGGTCGAGATCGTAGGCGACGTTGAAGAACGGCAGCAGCTCGCGATCCCACTTGTGCTGTTTGTAGGAGCCGAAAAGGCACGAGTTGGCGCTGTTCTGGCAGTAGGCACTCGCCAGTGTCTGCGCCGAAGGCGTGCCGCCGAAGACGTTGCCGCCGACAAAGCTGGAATCCGTACCCTCGAGGGTCAGGCCCGGCGTCAGGTGCAGCGTGTTCTGCAGGAAGTCGATCTTGTCCTGGACGAATCCCTGGTAGATGGTCCGCTGCGTGCCTCCGTCGACGGCATCACCGTTCAAGAGGATCGCCCGGTTGCCAGCACCCTCCGGCGGCGTCGAAGTGCCGCCGAAGTAGTACGGTGCGTTCGGCTCGGTTTCCTTCGCGACCAGCCCGCCGACCTTGATCGTGTTGGCGATTCCGAACACTTCCGGAGGCGTGATGGTGACACGCGGCTGGAAGCCGTAGCTGTCGTTATGGATCTTGTTGACGTTGGCATTGTAGCCGCACGGGCTGGTGAGGCCGAGCTTGGCCCAGGCCGAGGCAACACTGGTCGGGCAGGCGCCGGTGCCGGGAGGATAGGCGGCCGTGCCGTTGTACGTGTAGGCAGGCGGCTGGTAGAATATGCTGCCCGGTCCGTAGAGGCTCTGCACGCCGAAGCCTGCAACAGTCTGGTTGAACGGTGCGGCACCGTCGACGCTCACCGAGCCGGGAATGCCCGGGGTGGAGAAGATGCTCGGGTTGCCGTAGTTCGTGACCGTGGCGTCCGAGTTCAGATAGAACGTCGACAGGCCGGCGCTGACGTAGTCGTTGATGTACGTGTCGTCCTTGAGGATGATCGTCAGGTAGTCGTTCTGCTGCCGCGCGAACTCCTGGTCCGGCGAGTAGTTGCTGAACCTGCCGTTCTGCGCGAGGTACGGCAGCGGTATCGGCTCCGGAGTGACCAGGCCGTCGGCCGTGTTGTAGAGCACGCTTGCCTGGAACTTCGACAGGCCGCCATCGTACGGCTTGTCGAAGGCGAAGATCATGTTGTTGTAACGTGCCGGCGTGTAGTCGATGAAGCCGTTGGTCTGCAGGTTGGAGTACTTGAGCAGGAACTTGGGCGCGTCGTCGCCGGTGCCGAGCAGCCCATTCAGGCGCCCGGAGTTGAGCTCGAAGCCTTCGTTATAGGTTCCGAACGAGCCGATCGAGCCGGTGACGTCGAACGAGCGCTCGTTGGTCGGGCGCAGGGTGGCATAGGCGATGGTGCCGCCGATCGTGCCGAAGGTGTTCTTGTCCGGGTAGGCCACGCCGGGATAGATCGAGACGCCGCTGATCTGATCGAGGTTGAAGCGGCCGCCGACGATGTTCTGCAGCAGCGCGCCGGTGCCGCCGTTCAGCAGGTCCTGCATCGGAATGTCGTCCAGCGTCTGCGCCGTCTCGAGCCCTCGGGTGCCGCGGATCGACAGCACCGGCTCGTTGTTGCCGATGCCCTGCTGGTACACGTACACCGAGGGTGCCGCGCGCAGCAGCGTGGCGACGCTGCCCTGCACGCCGGTCTGCGCGATCTGCGCCGCGCCGAGCTCGGTCACCGCACTCGGCGAGTCCTTCTCCTTGAGCAGCCGTCGGGCCGCCCGCACGGTTATGCTCTCGCTGTTGCTGGACACGTTCGGCGTCGGCGTGGTGTTGACGCCCACCGGGCCGTGGCCGGACGCGCTCCCGGCCGCCGGGGTCTGTGTAGGCGATGCGTCCTGCGCCCAGGCCACGCCTGCCGGCAATCCGACCAGAACCGCAGCCGCCCCCCTGAGCAAGCCTCGACGGGCAAATCCTGACATCTGCAACTGCGCGCTCCCCACCATCGTCCGGCTGAACCTGCCGAGGGAGGTATGAGCAAGCAATATGCCTGAGCGGGCGGATCACCACCGCCACTGTCTCTTGACTGGAGACTGTGTCCATTTTGCAGCAAGTCTGTTACATCAAGATTGGAATGCCTTAGAAGTTGTCGATCAGCATGCAGCCGCGTGTACCAGCGCACCCCGCAGGCCGACCTCCGCCGCCGCCCCGAGCGTCGGCATCTCCGGCGCGCTGACCTGGATCCAGCGAACATTCAGCTCGTCGCCGCGGGATGCCAGGCTGCGGTGGTTAAGGGTCACGCCGCAGGTCGACAGCCGAACTGCTCCTCCTGCACGGTGCCGAAGCCGAGCGACGTGTTCAGGTGCTTGGCCAAGGTGCGCGAGACGTTGCCGACCTACAGCTTCGGCAGGCGCCCGGCAGAGCGAGTCCGAACGCTGCACCGCGAAGCCATGCCACCGGGCTCCAGGACGGGCCAGCGCATCCTTCAACCCTTGGATCGAGAGCCGCGGCCTCTTGGCATCGAGTACGGCGACGTCAGAACCTGCCGGTGATGCCGAAGCGGCAAACGCGGCCGAGGATGCCGGCAGCCCCCCAGGCGGGGTTGTACAGGTGGCTGCCGCAGGTGGCGGTGTCGAAGGGCGGGCGCCAGTCCGCGACGTTGGAGACGTTAATACAGAGGTGGACCGCCGTGGTCAGGGCGTAATCGAAAGTCAGGTCCACGCCCCAGAAGCCGCCGGCGCCGCAGCCCGTGGGTGCGCCGGTGACGCCGACCAGAGCGCTGGCGCAGTCGCCTGCGCTGCTGGGACCGGTGATGCCTTCGGCGGTCGTGCGGTAGCCGCTTGTGTAGTAGGTGGCGACCCCGAACGTCATCTTCTTGTAGATGAAGCTGTTGATCCAGCTCGCACGCCAGCGCGGCGTGCCGGAGGCTGAAGTGATGTTGTAGCGGTTGATGTAGGTCGCGGTGCCGCCGCTGATCCGGTTCACCTCCCGGAGCGGGCCGGGCAGGCGTGACCTGGTGGCAAGCTGCAGGTCGAAGCCGTCGGTCACCAGGCTTGCAGCGTTGACGTAGGTGACGTCGACGGTTCCGGCGCGCGGCATCGCGGTGGGGATGGTCGGGATCGGGCACGTCCGGGGCTACGCCCGCTGGGTTCAGGCCGGGATAGCAGTCCGCGAGTGGGCCGCTGAAGTCGGAGGTGACGACGTAGTCGTACTTCTTGATGTAGCAGTAGTCGGCGGAGACACTGATCCACGGCTTCGGCTGCACGATCACGCCGCCGGTGAAGGTGTCCGAATGCTCCGGCTTGAGGTTCGGGTTGCCGAGGGTGTTGAGCGCGAAGAGGGGTGCCGTGGGATAGGCGGGTTGCCCGGGTTGGCGCTGGGATCGGAGAGCGACTCGTAGCGCGCCGAGCCGCCGATGCCGAGCGTGGTCATGCCGCCGGGTAGTTCGAACAGCCCCTTCGAGAGCACCACGTCGAGCGCGTACCGCCTGGCTGTTCTGCGACGGGTCCGTGAAGTTGCACGAGCCGGTGTTGACCGCGTTCAGGATGCCTTGGAAGGTCGGCACCCAGGTGATGGTGCGGCGCTAGTCGTCGGTCATGCCGATGAAGTTGACATCGTGATGCCATTCGCCCCCGGTGCGATGGGATCGAGCCATTGATGCCGGTGGAGCCGCGGAAGCTGGTTGAGCGGGCCGTTGGCGAGGCGGACCGGCAAAGCGATGTTGTCGAAATTCGCATCGCTTGAAGAGCTGTGATCGGTGATGTAACCCGGCGTCATCGGAAAGTAGACCTGGTTCTGCTTTTAGGTGAACATCGCGCAGGCCTGGGCATCGGCGCCCACATGGCCGTCGCCTTGAGCGTGGAGCTGATGCGCCGGTCGCTCGGCTGGATGATCGCGTGATCGCCAATCTGGTTCTGCTCGCAGACGGTGCCGGCCCGGACAGGGCACGGGTGATGAGCCCGTCGCAACCGGGCCTCGAGTTGATCGGCTGGACCGTGCCGAGGATCGGACAGAACGCGGCGATTGCCGCAGCGAACAGCGAGTGATCCCGGTAGCGGGCCGTCGATGTCATATGGAACATCCTGCTCGCGTCCAGCCTGGCGCGGAGCACCAATCGGGACCACGTTGTAACGCTAATGGTCGGTCGAGTCCGGACACAAGCCGGCTAACGGCCCGACTGGAGGATCCAGCGGCGGCAGCGGTTACAGCGTCGATCTTGATCCGTTACGCTTCATGGGTGATCTCCAAGTCCGGCTGCAGCCGTATGGGGGAACCCTCACAGAGAATGGCTGGCTTGCCCTGCGGCAGGACAAGCTCACTATCCTCATGCTGATCAGGACAGCTGACGCAGGAACCAACACATACAGGCACGATGTCCTCGCCGCCCCGATGCCTCGCCCGCAACACCCTGCCGGAGCGGCGTAAGTCGCTGACCTGACCGGATTGAGCCAGAAGCGAGCGAGAGCGATGCCGGAAGGAAATTCTCACCGTGCCCGTCGGAACGTGTGCCGATGTGGCGTTAGTCTTTCATCCGGAGGAACGTGCGCTCGATGAGGTTGCGACGTCAGCAAGCGAGGCGATCGAGCGGATCGGGATGACGGCGGCTGCCAGTGGAGGGGATGTCGACCGCCTCGAGCGGGTCGCGCAGATGGTGAGCATCATACGCTTTGTCCGCCAGGATGTGCCGACGCGGAGCGATGGCATCGAGACCCGTTGAAGCAACGCTGATGTTGACGATGTTGCCCGCGGTCAGGACGAAGGCGGGCAGTCTGGCTTCGTTCGCCACAGCTGGGATCTCGCTGGTCCGTCCACCACCTGCCGGATCGACCGGCGGCGCCCGGTTCCCGTTTTTGATCCGACCACGGAACGAAAGAGCCTTGACGTGGGTGCAGTCGATGCTGATTTCGTCGTGGATGGTCCCGGCGACTGCCAGACGAGCAATTAGCGTGTGCCGAAGCCCCTGGGCTCTCCGTCCGCTGCATCGGCAGATCGTCCTGGCTGGACCACGCTCGGGCGGGCAGTCCGTCCATCAGCATCCTGACCGCAGCACGGGCAGGATGCTGCCGATGGAGCGGCGACCGTTCATACAGGCGCAGCGGGCCTGTTCTTCGGCAGATGCGGCCCGGGCAGCGCTCACGCCTCATCGGTCGGCCGGCCCAACTCGCTGATGCCGACCCCTTCCAGGCCGGAACAATGAGCTGATCCGACGCAGCCGCAGCAGGAGGTTGGTCAGGTTGCCCGCCTAGACGTTGCCGATCAGCACGCCCGCCGCGAGTACCAGCGCACCCCCGAGACCGACCTTCGCCGCCGCCGACAGCATCGGCGTCTCCATGAAGCGGAACTGGATCCAGGCGATGATCGCGAGCTCGATCACCACCACGACGCCGGCAGCGACGGTCGCGCTCCAGAAGTTCGGGATCAGGTACGGCAGGGTGTGGCCGATGCCTCCCGCGATGGTCATCAGGCCGCAGACCAGGCCGCGCAGCAGCGGGGCGCCGCGTCCGGAGAGCTTGCCGTCGTCGGCCAGGGCTTCCGCGAAGCCCATGCTGATGCCGGCGCCGACGCTGGCGGCGAGTCCGACCACGAACGCGCTGTGCGGATTGTGGGTGGCGAAGGCGGCGGCGAACACCGGCGCCAGGGTCGAGACCGAGCCGTCCATCAGCCCGACCAGCCCCGGCTGTATCACCTGCAGCACGAAGCGCTTGCGACCGGCGAGGTCCTCGCGTGCGCGCACATCGCCAGGCAGGCGCCGGTCCTCGATCAGGCCGGCAGTTTGCAGGTGTCCGGCCTCGGCCTCCGCCAGATCGCCGAGCAGTCGCCGGATCGCGGGATCGTTGGCGCGCGCCGCGGCCTGCAGGTAGAAGCGGCTCGCGTCCGCCTCCATCTGGCGCGCCTGGCGGCGCACGGCGTCGATCCCCCGCGGCACCACGCGCCACACCGGCGGCGGCAGCGGCGCCCCGCGTATGTCGCGTCGGCGCACCTGCGGAATGTGGTCGCCGAAGCGCTGTACGAACAGGTCGATCAGCACGCGACGGTGCCCGCCCTCCTCGGCCGCCATGTCGACGAACATGTTGGCGCTGTCGGGGTAGCTGTCGCGCAGGTTCGCGGCGAAATCCGAGTAGGTGCGCCCATCCTCCTCCTCGTTGGAGATGGCCAGGGCGAGGATGTCACGCTCGCTCAAGTCTCTGAAGTTCCGCATGTCGCCTGATTAGCTGGGCGATACCGGGAAGCCAAACCGAATCTGGCAGAATGCAGAACCGATCTGGCAGATCAAAGTGATTATCAAATGCAGCTTTATTGGATCGGGCTGTTGCTGCCGCCTCCGATCGGGCCTTGCCGCGCTCCGTGAACATGTGGACCATCCGGTGCATGATGATCCGCGCCGTCACGATCGCCCTGCTCCTGTTCGCGACCCACGCAAGCGTGGCGCGCGCGGCGGACACGCCGGACGCGGCCAGCATCTTCGCCCCGTTCGTGCAGCAGTACCCTGTCACCGCGTACCGCTCCGGCAGCGGGGCGCCCGGCCCTGCCTACTGGCAGAACCGCGCGGACTACCGGATCGCGGCACGCCTCGACACCGGGACCCGCACCCTGTCGGGCGACGAGGTGATCACCTACGGCAACAACAGCCCGGAAGCACTCGACCAGCTCTGGCTGCAGCTCGACCAGAACATCTACCGCGCCGGGGCGCGCGCCTCGTTCCTGTCGTCCTACTTCGGTCGGCAGCACAGCGACGGCGACGTGATCGAGCAGGTCGGCATCGAGCGTGCCGGCCGCGTCGCGCCGGCGGCGTTCGAGGTCTCGGACACCCGCATGCGGGTCGTCCTGGCGCAGGCGCTGCCGCCGAAGGCGAGCCTGAAGCTGCACATACGCTGGCACTACGTCATCCCCGGTCCCTGGGGCGGCCGGACCGCCGTCACGCCGACGCGGAACGGCGACCTCTACGAGATCGCGCAGTGGTTCCCGCGCATGGCGGTGTTCGACGACCTGCGCGGATGGGACACCGAGCCGTACCTGGGCTCGGAGTTCTACCTCGAGTACGGCGACATCGACTACAGCGTGACGGTGCCTGCCAACTTCATCGTCGTCGGCTCGGGCGCGCTGCGCAACCCGGCGGAGGTGCTGAGCCGGGAGCAGCGCGACAGGCTGGCCCGCGCGGCCGGCAGCGACGCCGCGGTGCTGATCCGCACGCCGCAGGAGGTCGCTGCGGACCATGGCGCCGCATCCGGGACGCGAAGCTGGCATTTCCGCATGCGCGACACCCGCGACGTCGCGTTCGTCGCTTCCGCGGCCCTGGTCTGGGATGCGGCGCGCATCCGGCTGCCACCGGTCGACGGCCTGCCGCGGCTGGCGATGTCGGTGTATCCGCTCGAGGCAATGCAGGGCGGCCGCTGGGCGCGCTCGACCGAGTACGTCAAGAACGCCATCGAGTATTTCTCGGCGAGGTGGTTTGCATATCCCTGGCCGGACGCGATCAACGTCGCCGGCCACGGCGCCAACATGGAGTATCCGGGCATCGTCTTCGACGGCATCCAGGATGCCGGACCCAGGCTGTTCTGGGTCACCACGCACGAGATCGGCCATAGCTGGTTCCCGATGCTGGTCGGCTCGAACGAGCGGCGCGCCGCCTTCATGGACGAGGGCTTCAACACCTTCATCGACACCTACGCGTCCGACGACTTCAACCACGGCGAGTTCGCGCCGAAGCGGGACAGCGAGTACGCTCCGGGAGGCGGCAATCCGGCGGACGAGATCGTGCCGCTGCTGCGCGACGCCGCGGCACCGGTAATCACCGAGGAGGCCGACGTGATGGGGTTCGCGAGGGTCCACACCGTCAGCTACTTCAAGGCGGCACTCGGCCTGCGGCTGCTGCGCGAGCAGATCCTGGGCCCGGAGCGCTTCGACGCCGCGTTCCGCCGCTACATCGCGCTGTGGGCATACAAGCATCCGTCGCCGTCGGATTTCTTCCGGCTGATGGACAGCGAGGGCGGCGAGGACCTGTCCTGGTTCTGGCGCGGCTGGTTCGCGCGGAACTGGCCACTGGACCTCGGCGTCAGCTCGATCGACGAGAGCGACGACAGTGTCGCCCTGACCTGCACCGGCGGCCTGGTGATGCCGTCGACGCTGCGCATCGACTACGTCGACGGCAGCACGCGCCGGATCCTCGTGCCGGTGGAGACCTGGATGCGGGGGACCGCCGTCCGCGTCAGCGCCGCCGGGCCGTCCAGGATCAGCCGCGCCACTGTCGATCCCGACCACGTGCTGCCGGACATCGACCGCAGCAACAACAGCCTGACCGCGCCTGCCGCTGTCCCGGATCGCGCCGGCGTCCCGGAGCAACGGCGGAGCGGATCAGGCCAGCTTCTGCATTAGCACCAGGGCGATCAGCGCCGAGCCGGCGGCGAACGCGAACGGGGCTCCGGGGAACGTCACCGGCAGGAGATGCTGCGTGAAGACGTAGAACAGAACCGCCGTGAGCAGCGGTGCCACTATCGCGGTCAGGCCCTCGACGGCGGATAGCAGGCCCTGCATCTCGCCCTGGTTGTCGGCCTCGCCACGGCTCGACACCATCGCGCGCACCGAGGGGGTGGCGAGACCGCCCAGCGCGATCAGCGCGACCGCCGGCACCATCGCCCAGCCGGCGAGCGCGATCGCCAGCGTCATGTAGCCGAGCGCTCCCGCCACATAGCCGACGATCGCGGTGCGTCGCTCGCCGAGGCGGCCGGTGACATGGCGCAGCAGCACGCCCTCGACCACCGCCTGCGAGACGCCGACGCCGGCCAGCATCATCCCGTTCAGCTGCGGTCCCCAGTGGAACCGGTAGCCGGTGTAGAGCACCAGGCTGCTCTGCACTGCGCCGAAGCCGATCCAGCTGCAGGACCAGGCAATCGCGAGGCGGCTCAGGCCGCGGTCGCGCGAGATGCCGGACAGCAGGCTGAACGGGTTGGCGCGCTTCCAGGTCAAGGCGCGCCGGTTCTCGGGAGCCAGGCTTTCCGGCAGTACCAGCACGCCGAACAGCACGTTGGCGAGAGCCAGGACGGCGGCGGCGATGAACGGAAGCCGCAGCCCGTAGCTGCCCAGGAAGCCACCGAGTGCCGGGCCCACCACGAAGCCGGCGCCGAAGGTGGCCCCGATCAGGCCGAACAGGCGCGGCCGCTCCTCCTTCGGCGCGACGTCGGCGATGTAGGCGGTGGCTGCCGCGACGTTGGCCGAGGTGGCGCCCGCCACCAGCCGGCCGATGAACAGCAACCAGAGGTTCGGCGCCACCGCCAGCAGGATGTAGTCGCAGCCGAGGCCCAGCACCGAGAGCAGGATCACCGGACGCCGCCCGAACCGGTCGCTCAGCTCGCCCAGCAGGGGAGCGGCGAGGAACTGCACCCCGGCGTAGGCAGCGATCATCGCGCCGACCCAGGGTGCCGCGCGGCTTGGCGGCAGGTGGGCGAGGTGCTGCACCAGCCCGGGCACGATCGGCGCGATGATGCCGACGCCCAGGGCATCCAGCCCGAGCGTCACCAGGATGAAGGTGACGGATGCACGATGCGGGCTGGCCATGCCGCGGCAAGACGAGCCGCCTGGGACAGTTTCCCAGGCGCCGACACAATTACCCGGCAACGCAGCCGGCTTCCCACCGTTCGTTCCGGGTGCCCGACAGGTCTCCCCTGCCCCGCTTCCTGGTGCTGTACGGAACGCTGTTCGCGGCCTTCGGGGTCGCGTCGCCGTTCCTGCCGGCGCTGCTGCTGCAGCACGGGCTGCGTCCGGAGGCGATCGGCATCGTGCTCGCCGCGGGCACCGCGATCCGGCTGCTGGCGGGTCCGTTCGGCGGCAGGCTGGCCGACCGCTCCGGCCGCGCGCCGATCGTGCTCAGCGGCTTCACCGCGGCGGCCGCGGTGGTGGCGACCGGCTACGCGCCGGCGCGCGGCTTCCTGCCGCTGCTGCTGGTCAGCGTGGCACACGCCGCGGTGCTGGCGCCGCTCACCCCGCTCGCCGACGCGCTGGCACTTGGCTCGTCGCGCGCGCGGCCGGGCTTCGAGTACGGGTGGGTCCGCGCCGCCGGGTCCGCGGCCTTCATCGCCGGCACCCTGCTGTCGGGGCGCTGCGTCGGCTGGCAGGGCCTCGGCATGATCGTGTGGCTGAATGCCGGCCTGCTGGCCGCGGCGGCGTGCCTCGGCTGGCTGCTTCCCAACCGGATGGCCGGTGTCGGCGCCGCCACGGCGTCACGTCGCGGCACGATCCGCGACCTGCTCGCGCTGCCCGGCTTCGTGCCGCTGATGATCGTGGCCGCCCTGATCGGCGGCAGCCACGCGCTGCACGACGGCTTCATGGTGATACGCTGGCGCACTGCCGGGCTCTCCGCCGTCCAGTGCAGCGTGCTGTGGGCGCTGTCGGTCGCCTCGGAGGTGGCGGTGTTCCTGCTTTTCGGACGGTCGCTGCTGGAGCGCCTCGGACCCTCGCGGGCGATGATGCTGGCGGCAGTCGCGGGGATCGTGCGCTGGGGCACCGCCGCACAGACCGCGCTGTTCCCGGTCATGGCGCTGGTGGAACCGCTGCACGGGCTGACCTTCGCGCTGCTGCATCTCGCCTGCATCGACGTGATCGGCCGCACGGTGCCCGCCGCTCTCGCGGCCACGGCGCAGGCCTTCTACGCGACCGTGGCGATGGGAGCGGCGTCGGCGGCGGTCACCCTCGCCTCGGGTCCGCTGTACACGCATCTCGGCGCTGAGGCGTTCTGGGGCATGGCGGCGCTATGCCTGCTGGCGCTGCCGCTGGCGCGCGGCATCCGCCTGCCCCGGGACGGGCACGAGGCCATCGCGGCGGCAGGTTGAACGGGCGGCCGACGTGCCGCAGGCTGCAGGCGAACTTGGCCAGGAGGGTCTCGGATGAGACATTCGGCATTGCGGCTCTCGCTCGTGGCCGGCTCGCTGCTGCTCGGGATCTCCGCGGCCGCCGCCGCGGCGGACGGCACCCGGATCGGCGAGGTGAGCACGACGTTCCGGCTGCTCGGGCGCAACGACAAGATCGTGGTCGACCGCTACGACGATCCGCGTGTCGACGGCGTCAGCTGCTACATGTCGCACGCCGAGACCGGCGGGGTGAGGGGATCGCTCGGCCTCGCGACCGATCCGAGTCGGTTCTCGATCGCCTGCCGCGCCACCGGCAAGCTGGTGCCGCACGGCGACCTGCCGGCCAGCGAGACGGTGTTCAACGAGAGCACCAGCTTCTTCTTCAAGGTGCTGCGGGTGACCCGCCTGTATGACGCGCAGAAGCGCGTGCTGGTCTACCTGGTCTGGTCGACCAAGAGCATGACCACCGGCGGCAGCCCCTACAACAGCGTGACCGCGGTGCCGCTCGACTAGCGCGGCGGCGCGGCCCGATCAGGGCTGGATCACGGTCATCCGGAACGGGCCGGCATGCGCGGCAGCGTGGGCGACGGCCTCGTTGGCCTCGTCGAGACCGAACGTGGTGACGTCGAACTGGCCCAGCTCCAGCAGGCCGGACCGGATCAGCCCGACCAGCCGGACGACGGCCTTGGGCGGATACATCCATTGGCCGCGCAGGGTGATGCAGTTCCGCATGATCCACGGGTAGGGCAGTTCCAGGCCGGGGCCGCCCAGCATCCCGACCCCGCCCATCAGCACGACCCTGCCGTACGGACGCACCGCCATCGCCGCGGCCCGCACCGGCGTCGTGCCGGCCGACGGTGGCAGCAGATCCAGCACGCAGTCGATCGGACCGGGGGCGGCCTGCCGCATCCGCTCGCGGTCCTCCTCCGCGTGGCCGCACAGCGTCACCGGCCGCACCCGGGCACCTAATCGGCGAGCCAGATCCTCGAGCGCATCCCGGTTCCGGCCGGGTGCGACGACGCAGCCCGCCCCCATCGCCAGTGCGACGGCGACGCTGGCGCTGCCGAAATTGCCGGTGGCGCCGCTGACCAGGAGCGTCTCACCCGCCTGCAGTCCCGCCGCGAGCAGGCCGCCATACGGCACCGCGAGCGTGTTCAGCACGCACCAGCGTGCCGCCTGCGCCGGGTCGAGCGCGCCGATCGCGATCGCGTTCTCGGTCGGCACCCGGATCCGCTCGGCGAAGGCGCCGTGCCGGAAATACTTCTGCAGGCGCAGGCCACCCTCGCCGCGGGCACTCCAGCCCTGCAGGGTGATGTCCGGCGACAGCGCGTCGTCGCGCGAGCGCACGGTCGGATCGCAGCAGACCCAGTCGCCGGGAACGAGGCGGGTCGCGTCCGGTCCGACCGCGCGCACGCGCCCGATCGCGCCCGCCCCCGGCGCCACCGGCAGCTCCAGCAGGTACTTCCGCGCGCCGCTGAAGACCTCGTTCGCGTACGACAGGACACCGGCCGCCACCACGTCGACGATGACCTCGCCGGTGCCCAGCACCGGATCGGGCAGGGTCTCTATGGCGAGCGGCGATCCGAACGCCTTCAGGATTGCAGCTTTCATGGTCGTCCCGTCATGTGGCCGGTGTTGATCCTCGCAGCTTTTGCCGCCCCATCCAGGCCTGGTATGATCCTGGGATCGGCCAGGCCCTCCCGGCCTGTAACCCCCTCTCGACGTCAGGAGCCAGGCCGTGACCAAGGCGGATCGGAGCCAGCTCGGCGACTTTCTCCGGTCGCGACGGGAGAAGCTGAGCCCGCAGGCGATGGGCCTTCCGCCTGGACGACGGCGCCGCACGCCGGGCCTGCGGCGCGAGGAAGTGGCCGAACTCGCCGGGATCGGCGTGGACTGGTACATCCGGCTGGAACAGGGACGCGCGGTCAGCCCGTCGGTGACGACGATCGACGCGCTGGCGCGCGCGCTCCACCTCGGCCACGTCGAACATACCCACCTGCGGGCGCTGGCGCGCGCCGAACATCGCGCCTTCCGCCGAGAGAGCGTGCCGGCGACGATCCGGCGACTGGTCGAGGGTCTCGATCAGCCCGCCTACGTCACCGGCCGCCGATGGGACGTCCTGGCCTGGAACCGCGCCGCAGCCGAGATCCTCACCGATTTCGGAGGTCTGGCCGAGGCGGACCGCAACATCCTCATCTACATGCTCACCGTCCCCGACGCACGGAGGCTGTTCGGCCCGGGCTGGGCCGACGAGGCGAAGCGCATGGTGGCGCAGTTCCGCATGACCCACGACCTCTGGGCCGGCGATCCATCGTTCCTCGACCTGCTGCGGCGGCTTCGCCACGGCAGCCCCGAGTTCTCGACCTGGTGGGAAGCGCACGACATACGCGGCAGCACGGCCGGCGAGAAGCGGCTGCACCATCCGGTGCACGGGATGCGGCGCTTCGAGTACGCGACGTTCCAGGCCAATGACGATCCCGCGCTGAAGCTGGCGATCTACACGCCGGCGTCCGGCGCTCAGCGCAGCTCGGCGGAGGTGATGTCGTAGGCGTCCGGGATCATGCTGCCGAGCTGGATCAGCTCCTTCCAGTGGCGCCGCTTGATCTGCGCATCGAGCACCGGGTTGATGCGGTAGGAGATGTTCCAGGCCGCCGCGTACTGCTGCAGGTAGTAGTCGCCGGTGAGGTCCGGCAGCGGCGTGCCGCAGATCTCGACCGCCCTCCACATCTCGATGTGGAAGTCGACCACCTGGGTGTCCAGGCAGGCGGTATCGCCCAGCCGCGGCGGATGGAAGTCGGCGGAGCAGCCGCCGACGGCGAGCGCGACCAGGGCGAGCAGCCGTTGCGGCAATGCGGTCATCGCGATCCTCGCAGCCCAGGTCAACGAAGAATGATGACCGTATCAGGCGGTCCCGGATCGGTCCATGAGCGCCGCTGTCGTTTCGACCTCAGTACTGGAACTGGTAGGTCAGCCCGACGCTGCTGCCGGGGTCGTTCTCCGGCGTGGTGGTGCCGGTCACCGTGCCGCCGGTGCCGACAACGGTGTTGAGCTTCAGCCGCTTGGTCAGGTCGACCTGGACCTGCGCCTGGGTGCCGGAGCCGGAGGTGGACTGCCTGGCCCCGACATAGACCCCGCGCGTGACGTACTTGCCGGCCTCGACGCTGGCGCCGGTGCTGTTGGCGCCGCCGCTGCCGACCGAGAGCCGGTCGAGGCCCAGCCTGCCGCGCACCGCGCCGAGCACGCCGGGGCCGCCGCCGCCGACGCCGCTGAGTTCGGCCAGTCCGGCCGCCAGGCTCGCGATCTGCAGCGGGCTGAGCTGGGTCGTGCTCTGCTGGAACAGGATCAGCGCCAGCACCTGGTCCTGCGGCAGCTGCGGCGTCGAGGACAGGGTGATCGTCGGCGCGTCGGCGTAGCCGCCGACATGCAGCTGGGCCACGTCGGCATTGACGAAGCTCTCCGCGGTGAAGTCGAGCGACGGGTCGATCTTGTTGGTGACCCCCGCACCGTCGAAGCCGACCCGTCCCTTGGTGAAGGTCAGGGTGGCGCCGACCAGGCTGAAAGTGCCATGGCGCATGTCGAAGCCGCCGGCGATCACCGGGGCCGCGGTGGTGCCGCCGACATGCAGCGTGCCGCCGAGCTCGGCGTCGAGCCCGTGGCCGCGCACGAAGATCTGCCCGGGCGCGCGCAGGGTCAGGTCGAGCCCGACCACCGCGGCGGGTGCGGTGGGCGGCGGCGCCGGCTGGTCGCCCGGCCGCCTGACGTCCAGCTTTGCGACGGAGGGCGGCAGCCCGCTCGGGACGTTGATCGAGGCGCTGTCGACGGTGAGCGAGCCGGCGAGGTCGAGCCGCGAGGCGGCCTGGCCGCGCACGCTGAGGTCGGCGTCGAGCACCGCGGTCAGCAGGTCGCTCGACAGCGGGCGCGCCCGGCTGGCGGTGATGTGCAGGTCGACCGGCAGGCCCGGCGCCAGCGCCCCGACGCTGCCGCTGGCGCCGATGCTGCCGTCCCCGGCACGCGCGGTGAAGCGCTCGATGCTCAGGGTCTGGCCCTGGGCCCGGATCAGCGCGGCGATGTCGGTCAGGCGCAACCCTTGGCCGAAGTCCTGCACCTGACCGCCCGACAGCTGGATCGTGCCGTCGAGCTGCGGCGCCCGCACGGTGCCTCCCACGCCCAGGTCGAGGGCGAGCTGGCCGGCTGCCTGACGTCCTTGCGCACCGAGCACGGCGTTGCCGACCGCGAGATCGACATGCCCCGCGGCACGCAGGCCCAGCGCGCCGTCGGCCGCGAGCGGCGCGGTGCCGGACACGGTCAGGCCGATCTGCCGGCCGGCGGCGAGCCGGGCGGCGATGCGCGCCGAGGTCCCGGCGAGGTCGGCGCGGGCGTCGAGATCGGCGGCCGGCAGCGAGGCGCCGGGACCGCTGCGCAGGCGCAGCCCCTGCGCCGTCAGGTGCACGCTGCCGTCCGGCCTGCCGGTGCTGCCGGTCAGGCGCGCCTGCAGCGCGATCACGCCGCCCGCATCCAGGCCGGGCGCGAACGGCCGGGCGAGTGCGGGCGTCAGGTTGGCAAGCGACGCGGTGAGGTCGAGCCTCGGGCTGATCGTGCCGGCGACATCGAGGGTCGCCGGCGCGGCACCGCCCGCGAGCGGCGCCAGCGTCGCGCGAAGGCGATCGACCTCCAGGCGCGGGCCGAAGCCGATCCGGCTCGGCGCCAGCAGCCGCAGCGCCTCGCCCTTGGCCTGCGCCGCGAGCCGGCCGATCGACACGCGCCTGTCGGGCAGGTCGAGCACCAGGGCGGTGTCGATCCGCGCCGGTGCGCCGGCGACGTGGTCGAAGCCGCCCTGGAGCGCGATCGCCAGCGCCTTCTGCCGCCCGCGCATGGTGGCGCGGGCGGCGCCGCTGGCGCCGCGGGCGAAGATGCCGTCGGCCCGCAGCGACAGGTCGATGTCGGGATCGCCGGCCGGATCCTGCACGGTACCGCCCAGCGCCAGCCTGCCGACCCGTGCCGCGGCCGTCGACGCAGAACCCGTGAGGTCGAGGCGGAGCATGGGATGCGCCGCACCACCCGGCTGGGTGGTGCGCAGCACGGCGGCGAGGCTGCCGCCGATCGCCTGTCCCGCCACCCGGCTGAGGTCGGCGAGCCGGGTCATGCGCAGCTCGAGGTTGCCGAGCGGCAAGCTGGCACCGGGCGGCAGGGTGAGGTCGGCATGGCCGCCGGCGCTCTTCCAGCCGAACCGGTCCAGGCTGAGGTGGACGGCGCCGTCGACCAGCCGCTGCAGGCGCGCATCGAGGATCAGCGGCGCACGGTCGAGGCTGGCATCGAGCCGCAGATGCGCCTGCGGCGCCCGCGGCAGATGTGTGGCATCGAGCGCCAGCCGCACCGCACCTTCGGGGACCGCGGCGGTGCCGACCGTGCCGCTGGCGCCCAGCCTGGCTGCGACGTCGTCGAGCGGACCCTGCGCCGAGCCGTCGAGCGCCAGCGCGCCGCGCAGCGTCGGCAGCGCCGCCCGCAGGTCGGGGATGCGCAGGCCGAAGCTGGCGTCGAGCACGCGGGAGAGCACCGAGCCGGACGCCTGCAGCGCCAGCGCCCGTCCGCTCAGCGCGAGCGAGTACAGGCGCAGGTCCTGCCCGGCCACGGAGGCGGTCAGCCCGATCACGCCGCGATCGCCGATCAGCCCCACCGCCTGCGGCTGGCCGCCGGTGAGCGCCACCGTGCCGCCCACGCCCAGTACCGTCGCCGTGTCACGTCGCGAGAACTCGACGCGCAGCGCCGCGTGGCCGTCGAGCGGCACGCCGCCCAGGGCGGCGAGCGGGCCGAGCTGCGGCAGGGTGAGGCCCAGGCTGCCGCGCAGTCCCGATGCCTGCGCGTCGGATGCGGATCCGGTGGAGGCGGTGAAGATGCGGCCGGTGAGCTGGGCAAGCGCATGGAACAGCAGCAGATCGACCGGATGGCCCGGCTGCTCGTTGTGCAGCGTCGCCTGCAGCGTCAGCGGCGCCGAGGCGAGCAGGTCGGGACGCGGTCCGGGAAGCCGCAGTCCCTCGGCGAGCAGGTAGAGCGTCGCCGGGCCGCTCGCCGCACCGTCGCGGGCGGCGCCGGAGAACTGCGCGCGCACCCTGGCGGCGCCGGCGCCGGCCGCCTCCGGCCGGGCGCGCAGCAGGGTGCCGGTGCCGGCGGGAGCGGCCGGCGTGGCGCGCAGGTGCGCATCCAGCGACAGGCCGTTCCAGGCGATGCCCGGACGCGGCTGCATCGCCGGCGCCCGGCCGCGCAGACGCAGGTCGAAATGCCGGGTCAGCAAGTCGGCGATGCCGCTCGCATCCAGCGCCAGCGGGCCAGCGCGCAGCGCCAGAAGCAGCGGCTCCGCGTCACGCGGGCCGTCGAGATCGAGCGCCAGCGTCAGCGGGTCGAGCAGCGTCGTGCCGGCGAGGGCGGAAACCAGGCCGGCCTCCGGATCGGCCGCGTGCAGGTGCAGCGACAGCCGGCCCGGAGCAGTCGCGGAGACCAGCGAAACGAAGCCGGCATGATCCTGGCGGGTCAGCGCCAGCCCGATATCACTGCCCGGCAGCTGGGCGGGCGAGAAGCCGGCCAGCAGCGGCGCGATGCCGGCGACGCGCAGGTGGCCGTCGAGGCCGACGCGTGCGGCGATGCCGGCGACCTCGCGCCGCAGCGTCAGGCTGCCGACATGCAGTCGGCGCAGGTCGACGGCAAGGTTCGGGAT
>CAXTNV010000019.1:28220-44607 GCA_964245755.1 uncultured Acetobacteraceae bacterium
GGCCGGAGGAGGCGGCCGGCCGGGGCCTTGGCTCCGGGGCCGGCGACGGCAGGCGGCGAACCAGGATGCGGTCGACCGAGAAACGGTCGATACGGGCAGTCAGGCCGAGCAGACGAAGCGGCCGCCAGTCCAGCTTGATGCCGTCCAGCACCGCGTAGCTGCCCAGGCGATCCTGCAGGGTCAGGCGGCGGATCGCCAGCCGGTCCGGGAAGCGGCCGCCCAGGCCCTCGATCGCGACCAGTCCGCCGCTGAGCGAGCCTGCCTGGCGCTCGATCAGCCGCTGCCCGGGGGCGGTGTTGGCGCCGAGCAGCACCGCCAGCAGCGCCAGGGTGACCAGCGCCAGCGGCACGCCGAGCAGCAGTCCCGCCAGCCAGGCCAGGAGGCGCCAGGGCTTCAGGGGACGCATCCTCGGCGGCATCAGAAGGTCTCCCCCAGCCCGATATAGAGCTCGAAGCTGTCGTTGCCGGGCACGCTGTTAAGCGGCACTGCAACGTCGAGCCGGATCGGCCCGATCGAGGTGAAGTAGCGCGCGCCGACGCCGGCGCCCAGGCGCAGGCTGCCCTGGAACGGCGCCGACTGGCTGGAGACCTGCCCCGCATCGACGAAGGCGGCGGCGCCGAAGCTGCCGAACAGGCGCTGGCGGAACTCGACCGTCGCCGCATCGAGCGAGGTGCCGCCGACCGGATCGTTGTTGCCGAACAGCGGCCCCACTCCCTGATACTTGTAGCCGCGTATGGTGGCGCTGCCGCCCGCATACAGGCGCTGGTCCGGCGGCAGCTGGAAGGTGGAGGCGCCCTGCACGCTGCCGACCACCGCGCGCAGCGCGATCACGCTGCGTCCGGGCCGCGCCAGCCCTAGCCGCGCCAGGTCGAGGTAGGTCGAGCCGTTGGCCTGCAGGATGGTGAAGAAGGCGCCGCCGCGGGTCAGCGAGTAGGTCGGAGTCGCCCCGAGCCCAGCGCGGAGGCCGTGCGTCGCGGCATCGAGCGGGCTGGCGAGGTCGGTGCTGTCGTAGGAAGCACTGAGCGGCACGCCGACCAGCGTGTAGTCGCGCGTGACGCCCTGCTGGCTGATCTGCTCCTGCTCGGCATCGAGCCCGACCGACGCGTTCCAGCGCCTGGACAGCTTGCGGTTGAGCGAGACGCGCGCCAGCAGGGCGGTCTGGTCGTAGGCCTGCAGGTCCTGCTTCAGTCCCTCGACGCGCAGGATCAGGTTCTGGTCGCGCTGCAGGAAGTCCGGCTTCGTGAGGTTGGCGTAGATGTCGTAGCCGAGCCCCTGCTGCGACGTGCCGCCGAGGCCGGTGGCGATCGCCGCGAGCTCGAGCTGCTCGGCATTGCCGAGCAGGTTGTGGTGGGTCCAGGTGACGCCGGCGCTGCCGCCGAGATCGGTCGAGTAGCCGACCTGCGCCGAGACGGTGTGACGCTTGGCCTCGGCGAACGTGAAGTCCAGCGGGATGCGGCCCTCCGGGTCGAGCCGGGCCTGATCGGTGCCCTGGCCGGTACGCACCTGCACGTCGGAGAAGATGCCGATCGAGGCCAGGTCCTGGCGCGCCGCCTCGATCCGGCTCGGCTGATACAGCTCGCCGCTATGCACCAGCAGGCGGCGGCGGATGAACCGCTCGTTGACCTGCCGCAGCCCGGCGAGGCGGATCGCGCCGATGTCGACGCGCGGACCCGGGCGCACGGTGTAGACGATGTCGAGGGTGCGCGCGCTCGGGTTCAGGGTGGCGACCGGGGTGTCCACCTCGGCCAGCGCGTCGCCGTCCTCGCGCAGCGCCGAGAGCAGCCGGCCCTGGGCTGCCAGCACATCCGAGGCGACCGCCGGCTGTCCGGCATGCAGTCCGAAGGCCTGCAGCTGCGCCTGCGTCAGGACCGTGCCGGCCGGCTGGTCCAGCCGCACCCGGCCCAGCGAGAAGCGCGGCCCCCTGGTCACGGCGATGTCGATCGGCGCCGTCGCACCCTTCGGGATCGCGGTGAGCAGGTCCGGCAGCGTCGGATCGTCGCCGGCACGGCCGGCGACCCTGATGCTCACGCCGCCGGCGTAGTAGCCGAAGCTCTCAAGCGCGGTGCGCAGCCGCGCGTAGTCCGCACGCACCCGCCCGGCGAGGGCGAACGGGCTGACCGCGCTGGTCTTCTGCAGCGAGAGCAGGCCCGAGGAGCCTCGCAGCGCCGCGTCGAGTGCAGCGTCCCCTGTCCTCTCCAGGGTGGTCTTGTACGGCTGCGGATCGGCGGCCCGGGCGTCGCGGCCGGCGCCGCAACTGGCGCCGATCGCGACCAGGCAAAGGGCGGCCGTTGTTCCCAGGCGCATGCGAACCCACTTCGAGACCGGACCGGACCAGCTCGGCCCGACAGCCGGACAAGCGTGCAAGGCTCATGGGCGGAAGCGCAAGGCCCCCGCCGGGCGGCCGAAGTTCCATCCTGTTGCCCGAATATTGTCGCATTCCCTGCTTCGGGCTATGTCGGCCCGATGCAAGCAGCACCTCGTCACCTGGGCAGGCGCATGACCTTTCCCGGACAGTCGGCGGCACCGCTCCATCTGCTGCGCCCGGACCGTGTGCTCGCCGATGGTCCCGCGACTCCCTCCGGCCGCGTCGGGGCGCCGCCCGCGGCGGAGCCTTCGCATCGGCTGCCGCCGACGCGACGCGCCTGGCGCCGGCTTCGGGTGATCCGTCGCGGCCTGGTGATCCTCGGCTGGACGCTGCTCGCCGGCTTGATCCAGTCGGCGATGCTGGCGCTGCCGGGCCGCGGCAAGGCGCGGTTCGCCCGCGCGTACTGGTCGGCGATCTGCACCCTGCTCGGCATGAGGGTGCGGGTGATCGGCGTTCCTGCGACCGGCGGCGCGCGGCCGGTGGTGTACGCCTGCAACCACTCCTCCTGGCTCGACGTGCCCGTGCTGGGCGGCAACCTGCTGGCCTGCTTCGTTTCCAAGGACGATGTCGGACGCTGGCCGGTGGTCGGGCAGGTGGCACGGCTGGGACGCACCATCTTCGTCAGCCGGCAGCGCGGCACCACCGGGCGCGAGCGCGACGACATGCGCATGCGACTCGCCGCCGGCGACGATCTGATCCTGTTCCCCGAGGGCACCAGCTCGGACGGCACCCGCGTGCTGCCATTCCATTCCTCGTTCTTCGCCGCCGCCAAGCCGAGCGGCGCGCATGACGGGCTGCAGCACGCATCGCCCCGCGGCAGGCCGCTGGTGCAGCCGGTCTCCGTGGTCTACGACCGGCTCGCCGGGCTGCCGGTGGGCAATGCACGCCGCGCGGTGTTCGCCTGGTACGGCGACATGGACCTGGCCTCGCATTTCTGGCAGCTCGCGCAGTGGCGTTCGATGCGTGCCAGCGTGCTGCTGCATCCCCCGCTCGATCCCGCCGACTTTCCGACGCGCAAGGCGCTGGCCCAGGCTGCCTGGGAGGCGGTGGCGCAGGGGGCGGCGACGCTGCGCCAGAACCGGCCGGTTCAGCCACCAGCGCAGCCGGGGGTGCGACCGGGGGTGGAGCGACCGGTGCGGCCAGCGCTGGCGCGGCCGGTGCGGCGGCCCGAGGCGGTCGCCGGGCGTAGCCGCGAGGCACGCCCGGCCTGCGTCGGAGGCGCGCAATCCGCGCTTGACAACCCAGCCGCTTCCTTTGCCTGATCAGGTCCGTGCGGCACCGCATCGGGCGTGTCGCTTGCAGCAGGATGTCGAAGCCAGCATGATCTGCCGACTGCCGAGCGCCACGATCAGGTCGTCCAGAAGCAGCGCCCGCCGTTGAGCCCGGGCAAGCCTTGACCGGGGCGCCCTCAGCTCCAATTGCTTCGACGCCCTGGACCGGGATCGACCGGTCGGCTGCCGGAACCCCGCCTGCTTGACATCTCCTCCTCGACCCCACGACGACACCGGCCCGGTCCAGCGCCTGCACGTCATCACCTGGGGCTGCCAGATGAACGTCTACGACAGCGCGCGCATGGCGGACGTGCTGCGCCCGCTCGGCTACGCCCCAGCGGCCGACGCGGAGTCGGCGGACATGGTGATCCTCAACACCTGTCACATACGCGACCGTGCGGCCGAGAAGGTGTTCTCAGAGCTCGGGCGGCTGCGCCGGATCAAGCAGGCGCGCGCGCTCGCCGGACAGCGCACCATCCTCGCGGTCGCCGGCTGCGTGGCACAGGCGGAAGGGCGCGAGATCCTTGCCCGCGCGCCGTTCGTCGACATCGTGCTCGGGCCGCAGACCTACCACCGGCTGCCGGAGATGGTGGCGCGTGCGGCCCGTGCCGGCGGCGCCGTGATCGAGACCGACTTCCCGGTCGAGCAGAAGTTCGACTTCCTGCCGGCGCCGAGCGGGCCGCAACTTCCGGGCGGCGTCACCGCCTTCCTGACCGTGCAGGAGGGCTGCGACAAGTTCTGCTCGTTCTGCGTCGTGC
Organism: uncultured Acetobacteraceae bacterium; assembly: GCA_964245755.1. Taxonomy (GTDB): domain Bacteria; phylum Pseudomonadota; class Alphaproteobacteria; order Acetobacterales; family Acetobacteraceae; genus Lichenicoccus. Next base: position 32,615 of record CAXTNV010000019.1, read on the forward strand.
CCTACACGCGCGGCGCCGAGGCGAGCCGGCCGGCAGCCTCGGTGCTGGCCGAGGCGCGTCGCATGGTCGAGGGCGGCGTGCGCGAGATCACCCTGCTCGGGCAGAACGTCAACGCCTACCACGGCGAGGGCCCGGACGGCCGCTCATGGGGGCTGGCGCGCCTGCTGCAGTCGCTTTGCGACCTGCCGGGCCTGCTGCGGCTGCGCTACACCACCTCGCACCCGCGCGACATGGACGCGACGCTGATCGAGGCGCACCGCGCGCTGCCCAAGCTGATGCCGTTCCTGCACCTGCCGGTGCAGTCCGGATCCGACCGGATGCTCGCGGCGATGAATCGCGGCCACGATGCGGCGGCCTACCTCTCGCTGGTGTCGCGGCTGCGCGCCGCGCGGCCGGACCTGGCGCTGTCGTCGGACTTCATCGTCGGGCATCCCGGGGAAACCGAGGCCGACTTCGAGGCGACGCTGGCGCTGGTGCGCGAGGTCGGTTTCGCGCAGGCGTTCTCGTTCAAGTACTCGCCGCGTCCCGGCACGCCGGCTGCCGCCGCCATCGATCACGTGCCGGAAGCGGTCAAGGACGAGCGGCTCGCCCGCCTGCAGGCGCTGATCCGGGCGCAGCAGGACGCCTTCAACGCCGCCAGCGTCGGCTGCAGCATGGCTGTGCTGTTCACCGGTCGCGGCCGTAAGCCCGGGCAGATCGCCGGGCGCTCGCCGTTCCTGCAGGCCGTGCACGCGCTCGGTCCGGACACCCTGATCGGCACCGAGGCCCCGGTGACGATCGAGGCGATGCTCACCAACTCACTCACTGCAACCCTCTTACGGGAGAGAGCCTGCGCTTGAGCGACCTGTCGGCTGCGACGATCCCCCCCCTCGGACTGCCCGCCACGACCCATGCGCCGGGCGCTGCGTCCGCCTCCTCCAACCCTCGAGCCGCGACGCTGCAGTTCAGCGACAACGCGCGCCTGGCGCTGCTGCTGGGTGACCATGACCGTCACCTGGTGCGGCTCGAGCAGGGACTGGGCGTGCGCCTCTCCTGCCGCGGCAACCGCATCGCGGTCGCCGGCGATCCCGGGCGGGTCGCCCTGGCCCGCTCGGCGCTGACCGCGCTGTATCGCCGGGTCGAGGAAGGGGCGGCGATCGACTCCGCCGAGGTGGACGCGGCGATCCGGATGTCCGACCTGCACGGAGAGGTGCTGGACAAGCGTCGCGAGGGCGGCGTGGCGGCGACCCCGCGTCGTACCGTGGTCTCTCTGGTCGACGACCCGAGGCTGCCGCTGGCGGACCTGCCGGCGATACGCACCAAGCGCGGCGCGATCGGGCCGCGCTCGCCCGGGCAGGCCGGCTACATGGACATGCTGGCCAGCCACGAGATGGTGTTCGGCATCGGGCCCGCCGGCACCGGCAAGACGTACCTGGCGGTGGCGCAGGCGGTGGCCATGCTGCTGGCCAGCCGGGTCGACCGCATCGTGCTGTCGCGCCCGGCGGTGGAGGCCGGCGAGCGGCTCGGCTTCCTGCCGGGCGACCTCAAGGAGAAGATCGACCCCTACCTGCGGCCGCTGTACGACGCGCTGCACGACATGATGCCGGGCGAGCAGGTGATCCGCCGCATGGCGAGCGGCGAGATCGAGGTGGCGCCGCTCGCCTTCATGCGCGGCCGCACCCTGGCGCACGCGTTCGTGATCCTGGACGAGGCGCAGAACACCACTCCGGCGCAGATGAAGATGTTCCTCACCCGCATGGGCTCGGGCACGCGCATGGCGATCAATGGCGACCTCAGCCAGATCGACCTGCCGGCCGGCATCGGCAGCGGCCTGCGCGAGGCGGTGGAAACCCTCGAGGGGCTGCCCGGCATCGGCATCACCCGCTTCGAGAGCCGCGACGTGGTGCGTCACCCGCTGGTGGCGCGCATCGTCGATGCGTATGATCAGCGTGCGGCGGCTGAGCGGGACTTCTCCCGGAGCAGGACGCGCCGGGAGCAGGATGGAACCTCCGAGTAGATCCTCCCCCGGGAGAGCGGGTCCGGGTCGGGATGAGGCAGCGGCGCGCGGCGCCGAGGTCATGGTGGCGGAGATCCTGGTGATCGACGCGCGCTGGCGCCGTCTGGTGCCGCGGCTGGCGCGGCTGGTCCGCCGAGCCGCGGCCGCCGGCGGCGGCGCCGGCACCGTGGTCCTGGACCGCGACCTGCGGGTGCGTCGGCTCAACGCGCGTCATCGCGGCCGCAACCGCAGCACCAACGTGCTCACCTTCGACAACCTGTCCGGACCACCTGGCGGCGAGCCGGGCGGCGACATCGTGCTGGCGCTGGAGACGGTGCGACGGGAGGCGCGGGCGGCGGGCCGGCCGGCGGCGCACCACCTGGCGCATCTGGGGGTGCACGGTGCGCTGCATCTCCGCGGCCACGACCATCACGCCGCGGGTGAAGCGCGCCGCATGGAGATGCAGGAGGCGCGCATCCTGCGGCGGCTCGGCGTGCCCAACCCGTGGAAGCCGCGCGGCGCGGCACCTGAAGGCGCCAAGCCGTGAGCGGCCTGCCGGAAGCCGGGGAGCCGGGCGCTGCCGACGGCGCCGCGCGGCCGCGTCGCGGGCTGATCTCGTTCTTCGGGCGCAGGCGGATCGAGCAGGGCCGCCTGCGCTCCTCGATCGCCGCCCTGGTGCAGGAGGCGGCGGAAGCGCCGCAGACGCCGGGCGAGGTCCCGGAGCTCGACCGGCAGGAACGCGCGCTGATCGCCAACGTGCTGCGCCTGCGCGGCACCACCGTCGACGACGTGATGGTGCCGCGCGCCGACATCGTGGCGATGCCGGCGGCGACCGGCTTCGAGGACGCGCTGGCGCTGCTGCGCCGCGAGAACCATTCCCGTCTGCCGGTCTATGGCGAGCAGCTCGACGACGTGCTCGGCATGGTCCACATCAAGGACCTGCTGGCCTTCTCCGGCGAGATCGGCAGCTTCCGCATGCAGTCGATCCTGCGCCAGCCGCTGATGATCGCGCCGCAGATGCCTGTGCTCGACCTGCTGCTGCAGATGCGCCAGCGCCGCATCCACCTGGCGCTGGTGATCGACGAATACGGCGGCATCGACGGGCTGGTGACGATCGAGGACCTGGTCGAGACCATCGTCGGCGACATCGCGGACGAGCACGACGAGCCGGCCATCGTCATGCTGGTGGAGCGCCATGACGGCACCTTCGACGTCGATGCGCGGATGGAGATCGAGGCGTTCGAGGCGCGGCTGGGCCCGGTGCTGACCGAGGACGAGCGCCAGAGCGACATCGACACGGTGGGTGGCCTGGTGTTCATGCTGGCCGGTCACGTGCCGACGCGCGGCGAGATCCTGACCCACGAGAGCGGCATCGCGTTCCGGGTGCTCGACGCCGATCCGAGGCACATACGCAAGCTGCGGGTCGAGCTGCCGGCGGGCGTGGAGGCCGCGGCCCCGGCGCGGCGCGAGGACGGGCCGGAGGAGTAGCGGCCCCGGCGTTAACCTCACGGTCACCGCTACGGCCCTATCCTCGCCGGCGATGGCAGATGTGCTTCCAGCGGGTGCTGCTTCTGTGTCGGCGACGGGCGCCTCGCCCGCGGTTCCGATGGGCCGCGGCGGCCAGAACAGCCAGGCCCAGGCCAGCCATGGCGGACTGTTCCACGAGCTGATGTCGGACCTCAATCCGCTGCAGTACATCCCCGTGGTCGGCACCATCTACCGCGCCATCACCGGAGACCAGGGCAACCCGAACCTGCGCTTCGCCGCTTCGCTCGGCACCAGCTTCGCGCTCGGCGGCCCGATCGGCCTGGCGATCACCGCCGGCGAGAAGATTGCGGGCATCGATCCCGAGAAGGCGGTGCTGAACGCGGCGCGGCACCTGTTCCACCTTGGCCGGACCGAGCCCGCGGACCCCTCCGCCACGCCGGCGGCGCCGGCGGGCGGCGCGGCACCGGTCGCGGCACCGCCGAGCGAGCTGGCGTTCGCCCTCAACACGCGCGCCATGAGCGCCGACGACCTCAACGGGCTGGAGCTGCAGCGGCTGAGCGCCTGATACGCCGTCCCGCAGGCTCTTTGCCTGGCGTCCGGTCCGGCCTATCTCAAGCGGCGATGAACGCTGTCCTGCCGGCTCCCTTCGAGGCCTGGTTCGCCCGGCGCGGCTGGGTGCCGCGGGCGCATCAGCTCGCGGTGCTGCAGGCGGCGTACGACGGGCAGGACGTGCTGCTGATCGCGCCGACCGGCGGCGGCAAGACGCTGGCCGGGTTCCTGCCCAGCCTGATCGGGTTGCAGGGCGATCCACCGCCCGGGCCCGCCGCCGGGCTGCACACCCTCTATGTCAGCCCGTTGAAGGCGCTGGCCACCGACATCGCCCGCAACCTGGTGGCGCCGATCGAGGAGATGGGCCTGGGCATACGCGTCGAGACACGCACCGGCGATACGCCGGCCGATCGTCGGGTGCGCCAGCGCGAACGGCCGCCGCAGATCCTGCTGACCACGCCCGAGAGCCTGGTGCTGCTGCTCTCGCGCAACGACGCCGCAAGCTTCTTTGCCGGGCTGCGCCGCATCGTCATCGACGAGGCGCATGCGCTGGCCGGCACCAAGCGCGGCGACCAGCTCTCGCTCTGCCTCGCGCGGCTGGCGGCGCTGGCGCCGGCGGCACGCCGGATCGGGCTGTCGGCGACGGTCGCCGACGTGGCGGCGCTGCGCGCCTATGTCGGGCTGTCCCGGCCGGCAAGGCTGATCGAGGCGGAGGCCGGTGCGGCGCCGGCGATCCGGCTGATGCTGCCCGAGGAGCGCGTGCCCTGGTCCGGGCGGATGGGGCTCGCGGGGGCCTCGGCGATCCTGGGGCGGATCGCGTCGAGCGGCCTCACCATCGTGTTCGTCAACACCCGCGCCCAGGCCGAGCTGCTGTTCCAGGCGATCTGGCGCCTCAACGAGGAGACGCTGCCGATCGCGCTGCACCACGGCTCGCTCGACATCAACCAGCGCCGCCGGGTCGAGGCGGCGATGGCGCGCGGTCCCGGCGCTCCCGACGGGCTGCGCGCGGTGATCGCCACCTCCTCGCTCGATCTCGGCATCGACTGGGGCGGCATCGACCAGGTGATCCAGGTGGGCGCGCCGAAAGGCGTGTCGCGGCTGCTGCAGCGGGTCGGTCGCGCCAACCACCGCATGGAGGAGAGCAGCCAGGCGCTGCTGGTGCCGGCGAACCGCTTCGAGGTGCTGGAATGCCAGGCCGCGATCCAGGGCGTGGCGGCGGGCGAGCTCGACGGCGACTCGGCACTCCCCGGCGGCCTCGACGTGCTGGCACAGCACCTGCTGCTGATGGCCGCGGGCGCGCCATTCGACGTCGAGGCGATGTTCCGGGAGGTGCGGACCGCGCAGCCCTTTGCCTCGCTGTCGCGACGGGATTTCGACGACGTCCTCGGCTTCGTCGAGCATGGCGGCTACGCGCTCGCCGCCTACGAGCGCTACCGCAAGCTGTTCCGCGACGCCGAGGGCATGGTCCACGTGCGCAGCGCGCGCGTCGCGCGGCAGGCGCGGATGAACGCCGGCACCATCGTCGAGGCGCCGGTGCTCAAGGTGCGGCTGGGGGGCCCGCGCGGCCTGGTGCTCGGCGAGATCGAGGAATCGTTCGCCAACCACCTTCGCGAGGGCGATGCCTTCATGTTCGGCGGCCGCAAGCTGCGCTTCCTGCGCCTGCGCGAGGCCAACGTGGAAGCGGCGGAAGGGGGCGCCGGCGACCCGCTGGTGCCGACCTGGGCCGGATCGCGCAACCCGCTGACCTCCGGGCTCGCGGCGCGGGTGCGGCGGATGCTGCACGACCCGCAGAGCTGGCACCTTTACCCGGAGCCGGTGCAGGAGTGGCTGCAGCTGCAGCAGCAGCGCTCCACCCTGCCCGGGCCGGACGACCTGCTGGTGGAGATCTTTCCGCGCCACGGCCGCTTCTTCCTGGTCGCCTACGGCTTCGAGGGCCGCAACGCGCACCAGACCCTGGGGCTGCTGCTGACGCGCCGGCTGGGACGCGCCGGTGCGGTGCCGCTCGGCTTCGTCGCCACCGACTACGCGATCGTGATCTGGTGCGGCAACCCGCCGCCGGACGACATACCCGGCCTGTTCGCGCAGGACATGCTGGGCGACGACCTGGAAGCCTGGATGGCGGAGAGCTCGATGCTGCGCCGCACCTTCCGCAACGTCGCGGTGGTCGCCGGCCTGATCGAGCGGCAGCAGCCCGGCGCCAGCGCTACCCGACGCCAGGTGACGGTGAACAGCGACCTCGTCTATGACGTGCTGCGCCGGCACCAGCCGGACCACGTGCTGCTGCGCGCCACCCGGATCGAGGCAGGCGGCGGTCTGACCGATGTCGGCCGCCTTTCCGACCTGCTGGCGCGGGTCAGCGGCCGGATCAGGGTGATGCGGCTTGCGCGGGTATCGCCGCTGGCGGTGCCGGTGATGCTCGATATCGGCCAGGAGTCGGTGCGCAACGAGGAAGAGGAGGATCACCTGCTGGCCGAGACCGAGGCGCTGGTCGCGGAAGCCCTGGGCGAGGCCGAACCCTCGACCGAGGAGATGCGTATCGGACCCGGGCCCGCGCAGGAGCTGCGCCGGCTGACACGCCAGCCGCGGTCGCGCGCAGCACCCGGCCGCGCGCAGCACCCGGCACGGCCGCATCAACGCGACCGACGGGCGGGACCGCGATGAACGCGGCACCGCTGCATCTCGGCGGCGAGCGGCTGATGCTCGATCCCGCCGGGGTGCTGTACTGGCCCGCGGCCCGGCTGCTGGCGGTGGCGGACCTGCACCTGGAGAAAGGCAGCGCCTGCGCCCGGCGCGGCGCGCTGCTGCCGCCGTGGGACAGCCGGGTCACGCTCGACCGGCTGCTGCTGGCGATCGCGCAATGGCGCCCGGACATCGTGGTGGCACTCGGCGACAGCTTCCACGATCGGGACGCGGCGGAGCGGCTGCCGGCCGCCGATGCGCAGCGGCTGCACCGCATCGGCGCCCAGGCGCGCCTGGTGTGGGTGCTGGGCAACCACGACCCCGAGCCGCCGACGCGCTTCCCCGGCGAACACGGCACCGCGTTCGCGCTCGGGCCGCTGCGCTTCCGCCATCAGGCGACCGAGGGACCGCAGGACGGCGGCGTAGAACTCTGCGGACATCATCACCCGAAAGCCAGGATCGCCACCCGCGGCGGCACGATCAGCCGGCCCTGCTTCGTCGCCGACAGCCGCCGCCTCATGCTGCCGGCGTTCGGCGCCTATGCCGGCGGCCTGGATGTCGGCAGTGCTGCGATCGGGCGGCTGTTCCCGCGCGGCGGCCGCGCCTTTCTGCTGGGTACCCAGCGGCTGTTCAGCTTCGCCCTCGCCGCCGGCGGGGCCGGCGGCGGCATCTCGGAACGCAAGGATCGGCCATGCGCATGAGCACGCTGCACGCGGCAGTTTCCGGCGGACGGCTGTGCGTCGTCGCCGCCCTCGCCGTCGCGATGGTGCCGACGCTGAGCGCCTGCTCCGGAAGGCCGCCGAGCGCCGAGCAGCGTGCCGCGGCTCAGGACGAGCTGAACCCGTCCGGGCGCCCGTACAAGGGGCCAGCGGGCACGCTGTCCTCGATGCCGCCCTCCGACAGCAACTTCACGCCGCTGTTCTGCCACCAGGAGCAGCAGGGCACGGTCTGCACGCGCAGCCGCTGAGTGCCGCGATGCCGCGCCGCGGCGCTCACTCCGGCTGGTGCGCCGCCAGCAGGATCTCGATCGGATCCCACGCATAGGCGGTCTGCGGCAGCGTCCTGCCGCCCACCCGGGTGCTGCCGGTGGCGACTGCGCGGCCGCCGAGGCGCTCGTAGAACCAGCGGCTGGGATTGTCGGACAGCACCCAAAGGAAGGCCGAGCGGCATCCGGTGGTGGCTAGGTGCAGCGAGCCGGCCAGCAGCAGCCGGCGCCCGACGCCGATGTCGCGCCAGTCATCGAGCACGTAAAGGGTGTGGATCTCGCCGTCGGCCAGCGACGAGCCGCGTCGCCCGACGCTGGCGAAGCCGACGACCTGGCTGCCGCCGTCCTCCACGGCGACGAACACGCCGCCGTCGCGCCGGATCATGATCGCGTAGTAGGCGGCCTGCTGCGTCGCCGACATGCTGGCGAGCGTCCGGTCGGACAGGATGCCTGGATAGGCGCTGCGCCAGGCATCCACGTGTACCGCGCCGATCTGCCGCGCATCCTGCGGCCGCGCCGGACGGATCGAGATCGATGGCATCCTCATGCTCGCTGCCGCATCGTTCGCCGCGATCGATACCATGCCGCGGTCGGCCGGCGCGACAGCAGATCCGCGAGGCCATGCTGGTGCCGTGTGCCCCGGATCGGGTGCCGCGCCGATGCGCCCGAATGGACAGCGCCGAGAACCGACGCGGTCCTGGATGGTTGAGGCCACGGATCGAAAACGAATGGGATGCGACCAAGTCATGGCGCGAGGTAGGACGAAGCAGGCGCCCGAGAAGGTCGCGCTGGTCTGGTTCCGGCAGGATCTGCGCCTATCCGACCATCGGCCGCTGACGCAGGCGCGGGCGCGGGCGGAGCGGGTGCTCGCGATTTACGTGCACGACGAGCAGGCCGCGGGAAGCTGGAGTCCCGGCGGTGCCGGGCTGTGGTGGCTGCACCACAGCCTGCTGTCGCTGCAGGCCGCACTGCGCGCGGTCGGCGGCGCCCTGGTGCTGCGCCGTGGCAGTGCCGCGAGCATCGTCCCGGCGCTGGCGCGCGAGGCCGGAGCCGCGGAGGTGCATTGCGGCCAGGCGCACGAGCCGTGGCTGCGCGCACTCGATCTCGAGGTCGCCGCGTCCCTGGAGCGGCAGGGCGGTCGCCTGCTCGCGCACCGGGTGTCCACCCTGTTCGACCTCGACCGCATCCGCACCCGCACCGGCGGGATCTACGGCGTCTACACCCCGTTCGCCCGCACCTGCCGCGAGCTGCCCGCTCCGGAGCCGGCGCTGCCGGCGCCGTCCTCCATCGTCGCGGCGGAAGGCGAGTGGCGGTCGGAGCGCCTCGAGGACTGGGGCCTGCTGCCGACGCGCCCGGACTGGGCCGCTGGGCTGCGGGACACCTGGCAGCCCGGCGAGGCGGGCGCGCAGGCTCGGCTCGCCCGCTTCCTCGCCGACCATCTCGACGGCTACGACGCCAGCCGTGATGCGCCGGCCGAGGAGGACGGCACCTCGATGCTGTCGGCGCACCTGCACTGGGGCGAGATCTCCGCCGTCCAGGTCTGGCATGCCGCCCTGACGGCGCGTCCGGATGGCGGCGGCTCCGGCCTGCAGCGGTTCCAGGGCGAGCTGCTCTGGCACGAGTTCGCGGCCTACCTGCTGCGACACGACCCGGCCCTGCCGGACCGGCCGCAGCGTCCGGCATTTGCCCGGCTGCAATGGCGCCAGGACGCCGAGGCCGTGCGCGCCTGGCAGCGCGGGCTGACCGGAGTTCCGATCGTGGATGCCGGGATGCGCCAGCTCTGGCGGATCGGCTGGATGCACAACAGGGTGCGGATGATCACCGCCTCGCTGCTGGTCAAGCACCTGCTGGTGGCGTGGCAGGAAGGCGAGGCCTGGTTCTGGGACACGCTGGTGGATGGCGACCTCGCGACCAACAGCGCCAGCTGGCAATGGGTCGCCGGCTGCGGCACGGACTCGCAGCCGTTCTTTCGCATCTTCAACCCGGTCACGCAGTCCAGGAAGTTCGATCCGCGCGGCGCCTACATCAGGCGCTGGGTGCCGGAGCTCGCGGCGCTGCCGGACAGCCTGCTGCACGCGCCCTGGGAGGCTTCGGACGCGGCACTCGCGCGTGCCGGGATCGTGCTGGGGCGGGACTATCCTCGGCCGGTGGTCTCGCTGGAGCAGGGGCGCGACCGCGCCCTGGCCGCATTCCGCGAGCAGGTGCGGGGAGCAGCGGCCGAGCGTGAGGCGAGCGGCGCCGGATGAACGATACCGACGCCGTCCAGGACGCGGCACCTGCCGGACCCGCCGCGGCGCCTCGCCTCGAGCTCGGCGGGCGCAAGCTGCGCGTGGTCGGCGACGTGCACGGCGACGTGCGCGCGTTCGGACATGCGGCGGCGACCGAGCGCTTCATCATCCAGCTGGGCGACCTGGTCGATCACGGGCCGGCAAGTGCCGACGCCCTGCGCATCATGTTCCGGCTGATCGACGAGAACGGCGGGATGTTCCTACTCGGCAACCACGACCGCAAGCTCGGCCGTGCGCTGGCCGGGCATCGCATGCGTCCGGATCCGCCGCTGGAGAGCACGCTGACGCAGCTCGACGATCCCGCGTTGCGGGCACGGGCGCTGCTCGAGATCGGACGTGCGCCGGCCTGGCTGGTGCTGGGACGCCGCATCTTCGTGCATGGCGGGTTCCACACGGGAATGCTGGAGCAGGACCCGCCGCCGGGTCTCGGCCGCGTCACGCCGCTGCTGTCGCGGGCGCTGTTCGGCGAGACGACCGGTCGCATGCAGGAGGACGGCTTCCCGGAGCGCCGGCTGAACTGGGTGGACCACATCCCGCGCGACTTCACCGTGTATTGCGGGCATGACCGGCGCAGCACCGACGGCAGGCCCTGGGTCAAGCAGGGGCGCCAGGGAGGCACCGCCATCTTCACCGACACCGGCGCCGGCAAGGGCGGTCACCTAGCCTGGATCGACCTCTGATTGAGGCTTGTCGGCGGCGGCGGATGCCGCGAGACTGTGCAACCCTGGAGCCTCCGGTCCGCCCGGGATGCCTGCCCGGGGGCGCCTGCCCGGTGGCGCCTGCCCGGGGGGCGGTTGCCGGGGAGCGCCGGACTTGGATGGGGCGCATTGTTGGCCGAGACCGCAACCTTGCCGCTACCTGCCGAAGGCGAAGATGCGCTGGCGCGGCTGCATTCGCTGCGCGGCAGCATCGACAACATCGACGCGGCGCTGATCCACATGCTGGCGGAGCGGTTCCGCTGCACCAAGGCGGTGGGCGAGCTGAAGGCGCGCAGCGCCATGCCGCCCGCCGATCCGCAGCGCGAGGCGCTGCAGGTGGCGCGGCTGCGCGCCCTGGCACGTGAAGCGCGGCTCGATCCGGATTTCGCGGAAAAGTTCCTGACGTTCGTGATCCGCGAGGTGATCCGCCACCACGAGGCGATCCCGCGCGACGGCGGCGAGAGCGGCGAGGGCCGCGATCCTTGACCGACCGCCGCCTGCTGCTGCTGCGTCACGCCCGCGCTGAGGCCGCACAGGAGGATGCATCCGAGGCGTCGGACCGCTCCAGGACCCTGTCGGCACGTGGGCGCCTCGATGCGGGCGCGCTGGGGACGCTGCTGCGGCAGCGAGCGCTGGCGCCGGAGCAGGCACTGCTGAGCCCGGCGCTGCGCACCCGCGAGACCTTCGAGCTGCTGCGCCCGTTCGGGCCGGCCGAGCCGCGCTGGTCCATCCACGACGCGCTGTATCTCGCTGCCCCGCACACCCTGCTGGCGATGCTGCGCGAGTGCCACGACGCGCCGGGCAGCCTCATGCTGGTCGGCCACAACCCCGGCCTGCACGAGCTTGCATTGATGCTGACCGGCGGCCACGAGCTGCTGCAGGCAGGCTTTCCGACCTGCACGCTCGCACTGTTCGCGTTCGACGGCGCCTGGACCGCATTGGCGCCGCGGAGTGCCCGATTGCTGGAGGTGCTGCGGCCTTGAGGTGCCGCGACGCGGGCGTTGTCAGGTGCATCGCGACGCCATAGATCTGGTGACCGACCCGGACCCGGCGCCGATCCACCGTGCAGAACAGGAAGATGTCATGAGCGTGACCGCCAACGCCTCCGTCACCATCAGCCTGGATCAGGGCGGACGGTCGGCGCGACTGCCGCTGCTTACCGGCACGCTCGGTCCCGCGGTCGCCGACATACGCAAGCTGCATACCGAGCTCGGGATCTTCACCTACGATCCGGCCTACGGCGGCACTGCCGCGTGCGAAAGCAAGATCACCTACATCGACGGCGACGAGGGCGTGCTGCTGCATCGCGGCTACCCGATCGACCAGCTGGC
>CAXTNV010000020.1:0-41051 GCA_964245755.1 uncultured Acetobacteraceae bacterium
CTCGGTCACGGGATGCTCGACCTGCAGCCGCGTGTTCATCTCGATGAAGGCGAACCGGCCGTCCTGGTAGAGGAACTCCAGCGTGCCGGCATTGCGGTAGCCGAGCTGCCGCAGCGCCGACGTCGCGACCTCGCCGATGGCATCGCGCGCTGCGGCATCGAGCGCCGGCGAGCCAGCCTCTTCGAGCAGCTTCTGGTGCCGGCGCTGCAGCGAGCAGTCGCGCTCGCCGAGATGCACGACCTCGCCGTGGCTGTCGGCCAGCATCTGCAGCTCGATATGGCGCGGCCGGTCCAGGTACTTCTCCAGGTAGACCTCGTCGTTGCCGAAGGCCGCGCGCGCCTCGGTGCGGGCGATCCTCCAGGCCTCCTCCAGCTCCGCCTCGCTGGCGGCAACCTTCATGCCGCGTCCGCCGCCGCCCGCTGCCGCCTTGATCAGCACCGGATAGCCGACGATGGCGGCGATCTCTCGGGCGCTCTCCAGATCGGCGAGGCCCCCTTCCGAGCCCGCCACCAGCGGCACGCCGAGCGCCCGCATCGCCGCCTTGGCGGTGATCTTGTCGCCCATCATGCGTATGTGCTCGGAGGACGGGCCGATGAAGGTGAGGTCGTGCGCCTCCACCGTTTCGGCAAAGTCGGCATTCTCCGACAGGAAGCCGTAGCCTGGGTGGATCGCGTCCGCGCCGGTGATGGTCGCGGCGGTCAGGATCGCCGCAACGTTGAGATAGCTGTCGCGCGAGGGCGGCGGCCCGATGCAGACGCTCTCGTCGGCGAGCCGGACGTGCATGGAGTCCGCGTCCGCGGTGGAGTGCACGGCGACCGTGCGTATGCCGATCTCGCGGCAGGCGCGCAGGATGCGCAGTGCGATCTCGCCGCGGTTGGCGATGAGGATTTTCTCGAACATGACCGGTTTCAGTTCAGTCGGCAGGCTTCACTCGGAGAGGGTCGTCCGTCAGTCGATGATCGCGAGCACTTCGCCGAACTCGACCGGCGCGCCGGAATCGACCAGCAGGCGGGTGAGGGTGCCCGCGCGCGGCGCCTTGATCTGGTTGAAGGTCTTCATCGCCTCGATCAGCATCAGGGTCTGCCCGGCCGCGACCTGCTGGCCCTCGGTGACGAACACGCCCGCCCCGGGTTCGGGAGACAGGTAGGCGATGCCGACCATCGGGCTCTTGACCGCACCCGGATGCTTGGCGTGATCGGCGGCGTGGACCGCGGCGACCGCTTCCGCGCCGGACACGACGGTGACGGGCGAGGTGACCATCGTCGGCGCCATCGCCTGCACCACCGGAGCCGCGCGCACCACCCGGATCCGGCTGTCCTTCTCGGCGATCTCGATTTCGGTAAGGCCGGTATCGGTCAGGATGTCGGCCAGCGCGCGTATCACGTCGGCATCCACGAGCAGGCGGCTCATCGGTCGTCCTCGTCCATTGCCGTGTCCGCCATCGCCGTCAGGGCCAGTGCGTAGCCACGCACCCCAAGTCCGCAGATCACGCCCAGCGCTGCCTGCGAGACGTAGGAGTGCCGGCGGAAGTCCTCCCGCCGGTGGATGTTCGACAGGTGCACCTCGATCACCGGCAGCTCCACCGCCAGCAGGGCGTCCAGCAGCGCGATCGAGGTATGGCTGTAGCCACCCGGATTGATGACGATTCCACGTGCCCGGCCCCGGCATTCCTGCACCCACGAGATCAATTCACCCTCGCCGTTGGTCTGGCGAAAATCGATCGCCACATCGAGGCGCTCGGCGGCCTGGATGCATACCTGTTCGACGTCGTCCAGGGTCGCGCGGCCGTAGATGCTCGGCTGTCGCAGCCCGAGCATGTTCAGGTTCGGTCCGTTCAGCACGGAGATCAGCGGCGGCCCCATGACGCGGGCGTTAGCATGGCGCAGAGCACACTCCAAGCGGGAGCGCCGATCGATGATCGGCGGAACCGGCCGCCTCGCCGCCGGCCGGTGGCGGCGGGATGCCGTCGACCGGGATCGGTCCGACGACGGCTGCGAGCGCGAGAGGCCCGCGGAAATAAAGCCCTCGGGCGGGGAAAATATTCCCGTGGCAGCAGCGACCGGATTCGATCCGAACGCGTGCCGAAGCGTGCCGATGTTGCCGCGTGCGCCGGATCTTCCCCATTTCGGCTTGATCTCGTCGCGATGATCATCCTCTAATACTGGAAGGCAGGCGGAGTAAGGCTGATCGATACGTCGCGGAGCAAAACCGCCGGTGCACCCAAGGCGCGCCAGGTCCTCCCCGGTCCCTGGCTGCTCGCCGGCTTCCTGGCCTCTGCCGTCGCCTTCGGCTCGGCGAATGCCGAGGCCGCGTCCGCCGCCGGCGAGGTGCCGGCCGGGTCGCCGATCACCGCCTGGACCGCGTCGGTTCACGCCGCTCTGGCGCATCAGGCGCGCCAGGCGCTCGCGGCTGCCCGGCACGTCTTCATCCAGAGCGGCGTCGCCAGTTGGTATGGCCACGAGTTCGCCGGCAGGCGCACCTCCAGCGGCATGCGCTTCGACCCGATGCGGTTGACCTGCGCCCACCGCACCCTGCCGCTCGGCACCCGCGTGCTGGTGACCTCGCAGGAGACCGGCCGCTCGGTGGTGGTGACGGTCAACGATCGAGGACCATTCGCCGGGCCGGACCGGATCATCGACCTCTCCGGCGCCGCCGCGGCGCAAATCGGCATGGTGCGCAACGGGCTGAGCATCGTCACCGTCAAGCGGGTCGTACCGGCGCACGACGATGTCGAGGTGGCGCAGGCTGCGGACGAGGACAGCAGCGACCAGGCGATCGCGGCGAGCCGGGGCACCGCCGCAGAGCGCTAGTTCCCGAACCAGGGGTCGTTCGGGTACCTGCCTTCCGCTGAACCCCGGATCATGCGGCGTCGGCGAACCGGGGCGCCTGCGGCCGGCTCATTCCTCGGCAACGTGGTCGGCGACGAACGCGCCGCGGCTGCCGAGCGGCTTGGTCTCGCCGGTGGTGCTGTCCTGGGCGGTCTGCAGTTCCAGCTCGGCATTCAGCTCCGCACCCAGCAGCACGACGTAGGCGGTCACGAAGAACCACATCATGATGCCGATGACCGCTCCCAGCGGTCCGTAGGTGGCGTCGTAGCTGGCCACGTGGCCGACATAGAACGAGAAGCCGGCCGAGGCCAGCAGCCACAGCGCCGTCGAGACGATGGCGCCGGGGGTGACCCAGTGCCAACGCGCCTCCTGACGCGACGGACCGAACCGGTAGAGCAGCGAGAAGGCGCCGGCGACGAACAGCACCATCAGCACCGGGCCGCCGAGCCGGATCAGCATCTGGGTCTGCTGCTCGATCAGCTGCATGCCGAAATGCGCCGGCACGAAATCCAGTGCCGCAGGCAGGAACACCAGCAGCGCCAGCGTCAGCGAGGCACCCAGGATGCCGCCTAGGGTCATGCCCAGCGCGGTCACCTGGAAGCGCAGGAAGGAGCGCGTCTCCTTCTCGTCGTAGGCGATATTGAGCGCGGCCAGCATCGACTTGGTGCCGGCCGAGGACGACCACATCGTCACCAGCACGCTGACGATCAGGCTGATGGTCAGCGTTCCGTGGTCCTTGCTGACCAGGATGTGGATGCGGTCGGCGATCAGCGTGTAGGCCGGGCCCGGCAGCAGGTGCTTCAGCACCTTCATCTGCGGCTCGACGGTCTGTGGGTCGAATGCCAGGCCGTAGACCGAGACCAGCATGCTGATGGCGGGAAACAGCGCCAGGGTGGCGTAGAAGGCGCAGCCGGCGGCTGCGAGCCCGATCCGATCCGAGATCATTTCGGTCAGCGTGCGCCGCAGCACCTGCTTCCAGCCGTTCCAGGGGATCTGCGTCGGCGCATGGGCATGACGGCCGATCCGCGCGTCCCGAGCCGCGTCGCGTCGCCCATCGCCGCCGGACTCGTTGCGTTGCCCAAGGAACGTCCTGCTACGGATCAAGTGGTTTCTCCATCCTGGACCCCCTCATGTCGTGTCCCGCCAGGCTGTGACCAGACTTGAAGTCGACCGGTCGAATTTCGGTTGCATCGCGGGCGCTGCGGCCTCATATCAGCGCCCACGCAGCAACGCACGTGCCACTGGCCCCCTGAGGTTACGCAACGACGTCAAGCGTTCTGGCAATCGGGTCCCCTGACGGGGATCCAGTCTTGGTCGCTGGTCCGTTCGACCGTTTCGCAACTCGTCCATCGCCTTTTTCCGATGGATCGAACAGATGGGAACTAGGGCGCGATGACCCCGAAGATCGCCCGCTTTCTGGCTGACTACGCCCCGAGCACGCCGTGCCTGGTGGTGGACGTTGACCGCGTGGAAGACCGCTACCGTGCGCTGCGCGCGGCCCTCCCGCTCGCGCGCATCTACTATGCGGTGAAGGCCAATCCTGCCGCGCCGGTGCTGCAGCGTCTGGCAGTGCTCGGCTCGTCGTTCGATGCCGCCTCGTGGGAGGAGATCAGCCTGTGCCTGCAGGCGCGGGCGCCGGCGTCGCGGATCTCGTTCGGCAACACCATCAAGAAGATCTCCGCGATCACCCGCGCCTACGAGGCCGGGGTGTCGATGTTCGCCTTCGACAGCGACGAGGAGCTGGACAAGCTCGCCCGTCACGCGCCGGGCAGCCGCGTCTACTGCCGCATCCTGGTCGAGAACGAGGGTGCGGACTGGCCGTTGTCGCGGAAGTTCGGCACCAGCATCGACCATGCCCGCGCGCTGATGCTACGCGCGCAGGATCTCGGCCTCGATCCGTACGGGCTGTCGTTCCACGTCGGCAGCCAGCAGACCAGCACCGAGGCCTACGCCGCCGCGATCGGCCGGGTCGGCCTGCTGTTCACCGATCTCGCCCGCAGCGGGCTGGACATCCGCATGGTGAATCTGGGCGGCGGCTTCCCGACCCGCTACCGCGAGGACGTGCCGGAGATCGACCAGTTCGCGCTGGCGATCTCGCGCGCGATGACGGGGGCGTTCGGCAACGCGCTGCCCGAGATGGTGATCGAGCCGGGGCGCTTCATCGTCGGCGACGCCGGCGTGGTCTCCTCCGAGGTGGTGCTGGTCAGCCGCCGCGGCGCCGCCGACGGCATGGACGACGTGCGCTGGGTCTACCTCGATATCGGCCGCTTCGGCGGCCTGGCCGAGACCGAGGGCGAGGCGATCAAGTACTGCGTCCGCACGCCGCACGATGGCGGCCGAACCGGCCCGGTGGCGATCGCAGGTCCCACCTGCGACGGTGCGGACATCCTCTACGAGCGCAGCAACTACCGGCTGCCGCTCGATCTCGCCTCCGGCGAGCGGGTGGAGCTGCTTTCCACCGGGGCCTACGTGTCGACCTACTGCTCGACCCGCTTCAACGGCTTCGCACCGCTGGCCGAGCACTACATCTGACCCTTCGGCGTCGCGCCGGACCTCGCAGGCGCCTTCGCCTTGCCGGCGCGGGCTCAGCCGTGAAAGCGCGACAGGTCCAGCAGCACCGCCGCCTCCGTCTCCTTCTCCGACAGCCGGTGCCGGGCGATGTCGCGCAGGCTGATCATGCCGGCGAGGTTGTCGCCGACGACCACCGGCATGTGCCGCAACCTGCGGCCGTTCATGATCGCCATCACCGTATCGATCCGGTCGTCCGGCTTGCAGGTGATCACCGGGGTGGTCATCACCTCCCTGACCTTGACCAGCAGGGCGTCAGGGCCGCGTGCTGCCAGGAGCTTCACCAGGTCGCGCTCCGAGAAGATGCCGACGATGCCACCCTTGAGGTCCTCGACCACGATTGCGCCGATCCCGCGTTCCGCGAGCAGCGCCACAGCGGTGGCCACGGTGGCGTCGGGACGCACCGTGGCACAGGCCCGGCCCTTCTCCTCCAGGATCGTTTCGATCAGCATCGGCAGGCTCCTCACCGTGGAGTGGACAGAGATAGCAACAGGCAGCCCTGGCTTCTACTCCACTGCGGCGCGCAGCCCGGCGCCGGCGGCGACCGGACACAGCGGCAGCGCCCCGGCCAGGAAGGCCGCGAGCAGCAGCAGGTGCGGCGCGGGCGGCGAACCGGACTGCACCGCATCGACCGCGCTGGCGCCGAAGATCAGCGCCGGTGTGGCGAGCGGCAGCACCAGCAGCGGCAGCAGCACCCCGCCGCGTCGGGCCCCGAGCACGATCGCCGCCGCCATGCCGCCGATCAGCGACAGCACCAGCGTGCCCAGCGCCAGCCCCGCCAGCAGCACCGGCAGCGTGGCGATGCGCATGCCCAGCATGATCGCCAGCGGACCTGCCGCCAGCAGCAGCGGCAGGCCGGTGGTCAGCCAATGCGCCGCCATCTTCGCCGACGCCAGGGCCGCCGCCGGCAGGCCGCAGAGCATGAGCTGGTCGAGCGCGCCGTCCTCGAGCTCGGAGCCGAACAGCCGGTCGAGCGGCAGCAGGGCCGCGAGCAGGGCGCACACCCACACGATCCCCGGTGCCATGCGTCGCAGCAGCTCCGGCGACGGGCCGAGGGCGAGCGGGAACAGGCTGCCGGCGAGCAGGAAGAACAGCAGCGCGCCGAGCGTGTCGGCGCCGTGCCGCAGTGCGAGGCGCAGGTCGCGCGCTACCAGGGCGTAGAAGGTGCGTGCGGCCCCGCCCACGGCGGCGCTCATGCGAGGAGTGCCAGTTCCGTGGCATCGGGCAGCGGCAGCGGCACGTGCGTGGTGGCGATCACCAGCCCGCCAGCCGCGCGGTGCCGGGCGAGCAAAGCGCCGAGCAGCGCGATCGCGCCGTGGTCCAGGCCCAGGCTGGGTTCGTCGAGCAGCCACAGCGTCGCGTGCAGCAGCAGCACCCGGGCAAGCGCGGCCCGGCGCTTCTGGCCTGCCGACAGCAGCCGCGCCGGTAGGTCGCGCAGCTCGCCCAGCGCCACCGCCCGCAAAGCGTCATCGAGGTCGCCACCGCCGGTGATGCAGGCGAGGCGCAGGTTCTCGCCCAGCGTCAGGCCCGGCTTGAGCGCGTCCTGGTGGCCCAGGTAGGCGGTGCGGCGCGCATGCGCGAGACCGTCCTCGGCGACCGGCACGTCGTTCCACAGCAGGCTGCCGGCGTCCGGGGCTCGCAGGCCGGCGAGGGTGCGCAGCAGGGTGGACTTCCCCGCTCCGTTGGGTCCGGTGAGCAGGATCGCCTCTCCGGCGCCGCAGCACAGCGCGACGTCGTCCAGCACCAGCCGCTCGCCACGAAATACCACCAGCCCCTCGGCGCGCAGCACGGGCGCCCGGGGCCGCGAGGAGTCGGGAGGGCCGCTTGTTTCAGACACCTGGAGGGGTATGTTCTAGCGCAGTCCGGTTATCAAGCCGACACCGGGCGACGCTCCGGCAGGCCGATCATCATCGTGCTTCGCGAGATCCTCGAAGGGGACCAGAATGAAATCGGTTGGCCACGACTGCCTGCACACGCGCGAGACGCTCGAGGTGGAGGGCAAGACCTATCACTATTTCTCCATCCCGCGCGCCGAGGCAAGCATCGGCGACGTGAGCCGCCTGCCGGTCAGCCTGAAGGTGCTGCTGGAGAACGTGCTGCGCTTCGAGGACGGCCGCTCCTACAGCGTCAACGACGCGCACTCGATCGCCGGCTGGCTGCAGCAGGGGCAGAGCAGCAGGGAGGTGCCGTTCAAGCCGTCCCGCATCCTGATGCAGGACTTCACCGGCGTTCCGGCGGTGGTCGACTTGGCCGCCATGCGTGACGGCATCACCCGCCTCAAGGGTGATCCGCAGAAGGTCAACCCGCTGGTGCCGGTCGACCTGGTGATCGACCACTCGGTGATGGTGGACTACTCGGGCGCTCCGGACAGCCTGCAGCGCAACGTCGAGGTCGAGTTCGAGCGCAACGGCGAGCGCTACGCCTTCCTGCGTTGGGGTCAGGAGGCGTTCGAGAACTTCTCCGTGGTGCCCCCGGGTGCGGGCATCTGCCATCAGGTCAACCTCGAGTACATCGCCCAGGCGGTGTGGACCGCGACCATACGCGACGAGACCTTTGCCTACCCGGATACGCTGTACGGCACCGACAGTCACACCACGATGGTGAACGGCATGGGCGTGCTCGGGTGGGGAGTCGGCGGCATCGAGGCCGAGGCTGCCATGCTCGGCCAGCCGATCGCGATGCTGATCCCTGACGTGGTCGGCTTCAAGCTGACCGGGAAGATGCCGGAGGGCGCCACCGCCACCGACCTCGTGCTCACCGTCACCCAGATGCTGCGGCGCCGCGGCGTGGTCGGCAAGTTCGTCGAGTTCTACGGCGACGCGCTGGATCACCTGCCGGTCGCCGACCGCGCCACCATCGGCAACATGGCACCTGAATACGGCGCCACCTGCGGCTTCTTCCCGGTGGACGCGCTCACCCTCGACTACCTGACCCAGACCGGGCGCGATGCGCACCGGATCAAGCTGGTGGAAGCCTATCTCAGGGCGCAGGGCATGTTTCGCGACGCGAGTTCGCCCGAGCCGGTGTTCACCGACACGCTGGAGCTCGATCTCGGCAGCGTCGAGCCGTCGCTTGCCGGACCCAAGCGCCCGCAGGACCGGGTGGCGCTGCGGCAGGCGGCGGAGGCTTTCAACGTCGAGCTGACACGCAGCCTCGGCGTGCCGGCGAACGACGTCGAGCGCAAGATCGCGGTGCACGGCAGCAACTACTCGATCGGTCACGGCGACGTGGTGATCGCGGCGATCACCTCGTGCACCAACACCTCCAACCCGGCGGTGATGATCGCGGCCGGGCTGGTGGCGAAGAAGGCGCGTGCGCTCGGCATCGCACCGAAGCCCTGGGTCAAGACCTCGCTCGCGCCCGGCTCGCAGGTGGTCACCGAGTACCTCGACCGGGCCGGGCTCAGCGCCGAGCTTGACGCGCTCGGCTTCAACACCGTGGGCTATGGCTGCACCACCTGCATCGGCAACTCGGGGCCGATCGAGGAGGCGATCGTCGAGGCGATCGAGGACCATAAGCTGGTCGCGGTCTCGGTGCTGTCGGGCAACCGCAACTTCGAGGGCCGGATCAGCCCCAACGTGCGCGCCAACTACCTGGCCAGCCCGCCGCTGGTGGTGGCCTACGCGCTGCTCGGCAGCATGCGCGAGGACATCACCACAGCCCCGCTTGGTGCCGGCGCCGACGGCACGCCGGTCTACCTGAAGGATGTCTGGCCGACCAACAAGGAAATCGCCGAGCTGATGACGAGCTCGATCTCGCGCGACCAGTTCATCGAGCGTTACGGCCAGGTCTCCGGCGGCACCAAGGAGTGGCAGGCGCTGCAGGTCGCGACCGGGTCGGAGACCTACAGCTGGGATGACAGCTCCACCTACGTGCAGAACCCGCCGTACTTCGAGGGCATCACGCAGGAGCCCGTGGCCAAGGGCGACATCCTGGGCGCGCGCGTGCTGGCGCTGCTCGGCGACAACATCACCACCGACCACATCTCGCCCGCCGGCTCGATCAAGAAGAATGCGCCCGCCGGCGAGTATCTCGGCGCGCATCAGGTGCAGCAGAAGGACTTCAACTCGTACGGCTCGCGACGCGGCAACCACGAGGTGATGATGCGCGGCACGTTCGCCAACATACGCATCAAGAACGAGATGGTGCCGGGGGTCGAGGGCGGCGTGTCCAGGCATTATCCGTCCGGCGAGCAAGGTGCCATCTACGACGTGGCGATGCGCTACAAGCAGGAGGGCGTGCCGCTGATCGTGTTCGGCGGCAAGGAGTACGGCATGGGCTCGTCGCGCGACTGGGCTGCCAAGGGCACGCTGCTGCTCGGCGTCCGGGCGGTGGTGGCGGAGAGCTTCGAGCGCATCCACCGTTCCAACCTGGTCGGCATGGGCGTGCTGCCGCTGCTGTTCCCGTCCGGCACCAACCGCGAGACGCTCGCCTTGAGGGGCGACGAGACCATCGACATCGAGGGACTCGGCGCCATCACGCCGCGCATGATCCTGAACATGGTGATCACGCGCGGCGACGGCAGCACGCAGACGGTGCCGCTGATCTGCCGCGTCGATACCCTCGACGAGGTCGAGTACTACCGCCACGGCGGCATCCTGCAGTACGTGCTGCGCGGCATGGCCGAAGCCGCCTAGGAGCAGGGCTCCTCCCTGGATCCGCCAAACACCTAGCCTTCTGAATCCAGATAAAACTCGATGGATTTTCTGGGCTTTGCCTTGAGCGGGTGCGGGCGGAGCCCGGCTCTCCGGCGGAGATCCTGGACCATGCAGTTCCTGCTCTACCCGCTGGCCGTGCTGGCCGGCCTGATGAATCCGCTGCAGACCGCCTGCACATCGGAGATGAACAAGGTGCTCGGGCGGCCCTTCATGGTGGCCTTGCTGAGCGTGTGCGGAACCTTGTTCGTCACCGCTGCCGGTGCGTTGCTGCTCGGGCAGTTCGGCCTGGCCGGCAAGGCCGGTCAGGTGCCCTGGTGGGCATGGCTCGGCGGCGTCGCCGGGTCGGTGTTCCTGCTGTCGCAGCCGATCGCCGCGCAGAAGATCGGCGCCAGCTCCTTCATCGGCCTGTCCGTCACGGCGGCGGTAGTCGCCTCGGTGCTGATCGACAATTACGGCTGGCTCGATTTTCCGCGGCACGCGGCATCGTTTGGTCGCATCGCGGGCGCCGGGCTGATGATCCTGGGCGTCAGCCTGGTGGCGCTGCTGTAGTCCGGCTCTACCAGGGAACCGTCTCGCCACGATAGTCAAGGTAGCGCGCGCCGTCGTGGGCGGGTTGCGCCTCCAGCGTGTCGACCATTCCCTTCACGCTGGTCTCGACGTCCAGCGTCGCCTGCGCTCCTCCCATGTCGGTGCGCACCCAGCCGGGAGCCATGATCACGCAGCGCCGGCCGTTCGCGCTCCGGGCGGCGAAGCTGCGCATCAGCGTGTTGAGCGCCGCCTTGCTGCCGCGGTAGGTCTCCCAGCCGCCGCTCTCGTTTCCGGCGACGCTGCCGAGGCCGGACGACATCGCGACGATCATGCCGCGCGCGGGCACCAGGTCCTGCATCGCCTCCACCACGCGCATCGGCCCGAGCGTGTTGGTGAGCATCAACCGCATGAACTCATCGGTGGCGATGTCGCCGATCGTCTGCGACGCATCGTCGGCGACGCCCGCATTGACGAACAGCAGGTCGATGCGACGGCCGGCCAGTCGCTCCCGCAACGCCTGGATCTGCTCCGGCTCGGTGATGTCGAGCTGCTCGATCTCGAGATGGCCCGCCGATGTCCCGGTCAGCTCGTGCAGCGCGGTGCCGGAGCCACGCATCGTCGCTACGACGCGCCAGCCGCGGCTGAGGTACTCGCGCGCGAGCCCCAGCCCGAGTCCGCGCGATGCGCCGACGATCAGGGCCAGCGGTTCCTCGGCGGTCTCGGACATGGCGGCTCTCCTGTTCGGGATGCTAAGGCAGACGGAAGCCGCGCCGGCTCATTCGACCGGGCACGGCACCGCGTCCCAGATCTCGGCAGCATACTGGGCGATCGCGCGGTCGCTGGAGAATTTGCCGCTTCCGGCGACGTTCAGCACGGTCCTGCGCGACCATTCCGGCTGATCGCCGTAGAGTGCCAGCATCGCCCGGTCCGCGGCGAGGTAGGAGGACAGGTCGGCAAGGTGCATGAAGCGATCGCCGTTGCCGAGCAGCATCGTGCGCAGCGGATCGAAGATGCCAGGCTCGTACTTGCAGAAATGCCCGGAGAAGATCGAGTTCAGCGCCGTGCGCGTCTCGGGGTCGTGGTCGTAGTGCCATTGCGGGTTGTACCAGCCGCGGTTGTCCGCGACCTGCGCGGCGGTCAGCCCGAACAGGAAGAAGTTCTCCTCGCCGGCCTCCTCCGCCATCTCGATGGTAGCGCCGTCCCGGGTGCCGATGGTGAGCGCCCCGTTCAACATGAACTTCATGTTGCTGGTGCCGCTGGCTTCGAAGCCGGCGGTGGAGATCTGGTTCGAGACGTCCGCAGCCGGGATCAAGCGCTCCGCCAGGGTGACCGAGTAGTCCGGCAGGAAGACCACCTTCAACCGTCCACGTACCAGTGGATCGCCGTCGATGGTGCCGGCGAGGTTGCTGATGAACTTGATGATCACCTTGGCCAGCGTGTACGACGGCGCCGCCTTGCCGGAGAAGAAGAAGGTGCGCGGCGCCATCTCCAGCTCTGGGTTCTCGCGCAGGCGGTTGTACAGCACCAGGATGCGCAGCGCGTTGAGGAACTGCCGCTTGTACTCGTGGATGCGCTTGACCTGGCAGTCGAAGATAGTGTCCGGATCAACCTCTATCCCGGCACCCGCCTTCAGCCAGCTGGCGAAGCGCTGCTTCGCCACGCGCTTGGCCGCACGGAAATCGGCGCGCAACGCGCTGTCCCCCGCCAGCGGACGCAGCCGTCCGAGCTGGGTCAGGTCGGTGATCCAGCCGTCGCCGATGGCCGCGGTGATGGTGGCGGCAAGCGGCGGATTGGCCAGCAACAGCCAGCGCCGCGGTGTCACGCCGTTGGTCTTGTTGTTGAACCGTTCCGGATACAGCTCGGCCAGATCCTTCACCGTGTTGGTGCGCAGCAGCCCC
Organism: uncultured Acetobacteraceae bacterium; assembly: GCA_964245755.1. GTDB lineage: Bacteria > Pseudomonadota > Alphaproteobacteria > Acetobacterales > Acetobacteraceae > Lichenicoccus. The sequence continues at coordinate 12,481 of CAXTNV010000020.1, forward strand.
GAGTGGATCGCCGCCACGCCGTTGGTGCTGTGCGAGCCGACGATCGCCAGGTTGGCCATGCGTATCTTCGGCTTCTCGCCCTCCTCGATCAGCGAGATGCGCGCGAGCCGCTCGTTGTTGCCGGGGAAGCGCCGACGCACGGCATCCATCAGGCGCTGGTTGATCTCCAGGATGATCTCGGCCTGGCGCGGCAGCATCACCTCGAACCATTGCAGCGGCCACTTCTCCAGCGCCTCGGGCAGCAGCGTGTGGTTGGTGTAGGCCAGCGTCTCGCAGGTGACGCGCCAAGCCTGGTCCCAGGCCAGCTTGCCCTCGTCGAGCAGGATGCGCATCAGCTCGGGCACCGCCATGCTCGGATGGGTGTCGTTCATCTGCACCGCCGCCTTGCTCGACAGCGCGTGCCATTCGCCGCCGGCGTTGCGGAACCGGCGCACCAGGTCGGCGAGCGAGCACGCGACCAGGAAGAACTCCTGGGCGAAGCGCAGCGCCTGGCCGGAGGTGGTGGAGTCGTCTGGATACAGCACGCGCGTCAGCGAGTCCGCGGCCAGGGTATCGGCGACCGCGCCGACGAAGTCGCCGCTGCTGAACTCCTGGAAGTCGAAGGAGGCCGGAGCGCGTGCGGCCCACAGCCGCAGCGTGTTCACGGTCTTGCCGCCGAAGCCGACGATCGGCCGGTCGTACGGCATCCCGATCAGGCGCGAGGTGCGGCCGGGTATGGCACGCAGGGTGCGGCCCTGCGCCTCGAACGAGCAGTTCAGCGTCACCTCGACCTGATCGAGCGGGCGCATCACCTCCCACGGATCGGGCGAGCCGAGCCAGTTGTCCGGGGTCTCGCGCTGCCAGCCGTTGCTGATCAGCTGACGGAAGATCCCGTACTCGTAGCGCAGCCCGTAGCCGATGCCCGGCAGCTGCATCGTCGCCATGGAGTCGAGGAAGCAGGCGGCGAGGCGTCCGAGGCCGCCATTGCCGAGCCCCGCGTCGGGCTCGTTCTCCAGCATCCCGAGCCAGTCCAGGCCGTTCTCCGCCGCGACCTCGGCCAGTACCGGATCGAGCAGCAGGTTCATCACGTTGTTGGCCAGCGACCGGCCGATCAGGAACTCCATCGAGAGGTAGTAGACCCGCTTCGGGTTCTTCTTGGCGTAGGTCTCCTGGGTGCGCAGCCAGCGCTCAGCCAGCACGTCGCGCACGGAGCGCGCGATCGCCTCGAAACGCGTCCGCGCCGTCGCCGCATCGAAGCTGACGACGTCGTCGAGCACCAGGTGGTGCCGGTAGCGCGCCTTCATGACGGAAGCCGCGTCCGCGCTCGAACCGGTCGGGCTGGTCGTGTTGGTCATGCTCATGAAGCGGCCTTGTCCTTCTCGTCAGCAAGTGCAGGTGGCTACGCAACCCACTTCGCGGGGTTCGCCGGATTGAGCCCCGGTTATCCTCTGGCCCGCTTCCGGCCGCGCTTCTCGCGCAGCTGTGCCGGCTGTCCTCCAACCCCCGCCCGATCAAGCACGAAGCGTGCGTAATCGTCCATGTCGCCGTCGAACGGCCGCACGGTGCCGTCGGCGGCGAGCCACAACCGGTCCGCGACCAGTTCCATCAGCGAGCGGTCGTGGGTGATCAGGATCACCGCTCCCTCGTAGGCGTTGAGTGCGTCCAGCAGCGCCCGTCGACTGTCAATGTCGAGATGGTTGGTCGGCTCGTCCAGGATCAGCAGGTGCGGTGCCGCCATGGCCACGAGGTTCAGCAGCAGCCTCGCCCGCTCGCCGCCGGACAGCGCCTGGGCGGTGGTGGCCTGCTTGTCGAAGCCGATGCCCCAGTTCGCCAGCCGCGAGCGGTGCGACTGCTCGGCATCCTGCGGCCGCTCGCGCCGGATGATGTCGAGCGCCGTCTCGTCCGGATCCAGTGCCTCGATCTGATGCTGATGGAACCAGCCGACCGAGATCCGCCCCTCGCGCTGCATCCGTCCGGATCGGATAGCCAGCTTGCCTGCCGCCATCTTGGCGAAGGTCGACTTGCCCGCGCCGTTCACCCCGAGCAGCCCGATCCGGTCATCGACGTCGAGCCTGAGATCGAGCCCGCGAAGCACCGGTGCCGCGTGGCCATAGCCGACTTCGACATCCTCCAGGCGCATCAGCGGCGGTGCCAGCGGGCGTTTCGGCGAGGGCAGCAGGAACGGCGCCACCCGCTCCTCGATGCTGACCTCGACCGGCTGCATCTTCTCCAGCCGCTTCATCCGAGATTGTGCCTGCGCCGCCTTCGACGCCTTGGCGCGGAAGCGGTCGACGAAGGCCTGCAGGTGCGCCCGCTCGGCCTCCTGCTTGATGCGCGTCGCCGACAGCAGACGCTGCTTCTCGCCGCGTCGGCGCTCGAAATCGTCGTAGCCGCCCGCATAGAGCTCGAGCTTGCGCTCGCTGAGATGCAGAATGAAGTCCACCGAATTGAGCAGCTCGCGGTCGTGGCTGATGATCAGCGCCGAGTTCGGGTAGCGCGTCAGCCGCGCCTCCAGCCACAGCGCGCCTTCCAGGTCGAGATAGTTGGTCGGCTCGTCGAGCAGCAGCAGGTCGGGCTGCGCGAACAGCGCGGCCGCCAGCGCCACCCGCATGCGCCACCCGCCTGAGAACTCCGCCATCGGCCGCGCCAGGTCCTCTGTGGAGAAGCCGAGGCCGTGAAGGATCTCGGCTGCCCGCGCCGGCGCGGTGTCGGCGTCGATCTCGATCAGGCGCGACCAGATGTCGGCCATGCGTTCCGGCGCCGTCGCTTCCAGCTCGCCCAGCAGCGCGTGCCGCTCCGCATCTGCGGCCAGGATGGTGTCCAGCAGGCTGACCGGGGTCGCCGGATGCTCCTGCGCCACCACCGCCAGTCGCGCAGCGGCCCCGCCGACCCGCGGCAGCGCGATCTCGCCACCATCGGCGTGCAGCTCCCCGGTGATCAGCTTGAACAGGGTGGACTTGCCGACCCCGTTTCGCCCGACCAGCCCGACCTTGGCGCCGGTCGGCAGGGTGACGCTGGCGCGGTCGAAGAAGCGGCGTCCCCAGGCGTTGAAGGTGAGGCTGTCGATCTGGAGCATGAAGAACCTGACGGATGCGGTGCGGGGAACGGCTCAGGCGGCCACGGCCTAGGCGGCCACGGCCTGATCGGCCCAGCCGGCAAGTTCGGCACGCGCCAGCGCCTCCAGCAGGTCGATCGCCGCGTCGTCGTCGTTCAGGCAGGGTATCGCGCAGAACGCCTCGCCGCCGGCATGCATGAACTCCTCCCGCAGCTCGTTGCCGATCTCGTCGAGCGTCTCGATGCAGTCGGCCAGGAAGGCCGGCATCACCAGAGCGATCCGGCGCACCCCCGCTTTCGCAAGCGCCACCACCGTCGGCGCCGTGTATGGCTCGATCCACTTCGCCAGCCCGAACCGCGACTGATAGGTCAGCAGCGAGAGCTCGGTGTCCAGCCCGAGCGCGCGGCGCAGCGCCCGCATGGTCCGTTCGCATTCCAGCTGGTAGGGATCTCCGGCCTTGACGTAGCTGCGCGGCAGGCCGTGGAACGACCCCACCAGCATGTCCGGCTTCCAGTTGAGCGCGCCGAGCGTGCGGCGCACAGAGGCGGCCAGTGCAGCGATATAGAGGGGATGGTCGGGAAACGAGGGAACCGTGCGGATCGCGGGCTGCCGGCGCAGCCGCATCAGCGCGCGAAACGCCTGGTCGTTGGCAGTCGCGGTGGTGGTGCCGCTGTACTGCGGATAGAGCGGCATGATGACGATCCTGGCGCAACCCTGCGCGGTCAGCGAGTCGATCGCCGACGTCACCGAGGGGCTGCCATAGCGCATCGCCCAGGTGATCCTCACCGCGTCCCCGTCGAACCGCGCCGTCAGCTTCTGCGACTGCGCCCGGGTGTGGGTGCGCAGCGGAGACTCGTCGAGATCGAGGTTCCAGATCCGCCTGTAGGCGGCGCCGCTCTTCTGTGGCCGCAACGAAAGTACCAGCCCTTCCAGGATCGGCCGCCAAAACAGCGGGTTGGCCTCGATGACCCTGCGGTCCGAAAGAAACTCCGAAAGATAACGACGAACGGAACGATAATCGGTTCCGTCCGGCGTTCCGAGGTTGATCAGAAGCAGACCAGCATTCTCCATACCGGCAGTCTACTCCGCCGCGCGCCCCGCGTCAGCAGCCGTCAGCGCCGCCGCCGCCGCCGCCGCCTCCCGCGGCTGCCCGCCTGCGCGATCCTCCGGCGGTCTCAGTCGCGCACTGGCTCGCCGCGCCGCGACGTTCAGGGCCGGAGCGGCCAGGGCCATCGCCCTTAACGGCGGACTAAGCTTTCAGCGGCATGATCGCGCGACCGAGCCAGAACTCAGGGCCATCGAACGTGCCGCACCCGACCGCTTCCATCTCCCTGCCCGGCATGATCTCGACGCGGACCGCGGCGGTTACGACCCGCGTCCGCATCGAGAAGGTCGAGACGCTTGCCCGCCTCGCGCCGATCCTCGCCCTCTCCTCGCTGTGCGCGGCGGCAACCTTGATCGCGCTGTTCTGGCATCAGGGCCCGCACCGGTTCCTGGTCGGCCTGGGCGTCGGGCTGCTGCTCGTGCATGGAGCGGCGATCTGCAAGAGCGTGCTCTGGCTCGGCTCGGCCAGACCGTCCACCCTCCCACCGCGCAGCGTCTGGCTCCGCGCCGGAGTCACTGCCGCGGTAGCGGCGATCTGGGGGACCGTGCCGATCGTGCTGATGCCGCAGGCGTCCGCCGAGGACCGCCAGCTTATCGTCTACGTGATGGCGGGGCTGATCTCGGCCGGCGTCATGATCGCGCCAATGCGCGCGGGCGCAGTGGCCTTCTCCACCATCGTCGGCCTCGGCGAGCTGATCGCGATCCTGATCGTGCATGACGCGAACTTCCTGCAGCACGCGGGAACCGTGCTGGTCTACCTCGCTGCCACGATCTGCGTCATCCTGTACCTGCACGCCCGCTTCGTGAGCCTGGTCGCGCACGAAGTGCAGCTGCTCGAGCAACGAGAGCTGATCGGCCTGCTGCTGAAGGACTTCGAGGAGACCGCGAGCGACTGGCTCTGGGAGACGGGTCTCGACGGCCGGTTCACGCATCTGTCGGAGCGGCTGGCACAGGTGGCGGACATGCCGATGGACGCGCTGCAGCAGCTCTCGCTGCTCGCCGTCGGCGCAGCAGCCGCCGACCGGGGTCATGCCGCGGGGGACCAGCTGCTCGATTGTCATGCGCAGCGCCTGCCGTTCCGCGATCTCGTCCTGCCGGTGCAGCTCGAAAGCGCTGTGCACTGGTGGTCGCTGACCGGCAAGCCGATCTACGACGGCCAGTCCGTGTTCATCGGCTATCGCGGTGTCGGCACCGACGTCACGTCAGCGCGGCGCTCCGAGGACCGCATCGCCTATCTGGCCTGCTATGACAGCCTCACCGACCTGTCCAACCGCGTGATGTTCCAGGACAGGCTTCGCCAGGTCTGCGCGGAGGGCAAGCCGTTCGCGCTGCTGAGCCTCGATCTCGACGGGTTCAAGTCGGTCAACGACACGCTCGGCCACGCCGCGGGTGACGCGCTGCTGCGCGCGGTGGCACGGCGCATACGCAACTGCGTGCGGGAACACGACGTGGTCGGCCGGCTGGGCGGCGACGAATTCGCGATCCTGCAGCTCGCCGCCGACGCCGCACATGCCGCGGAGCTGGCACGGCGCATCATTGAGAGGATCAGCGAGGTCTACAACATCGACGGTTGCACCGCCGGGATCGGCGTCAGCATCGGCATCATGATGCCGACGAGCGCGGCCGAGCCTCCCACCGAGCTGCTGAAGGGCGCGGATCTCGCCCTCTACCGCGCCAAGGCTGAGGGGCGCGGGACGTGGCGCTTCTTCGACAGCGAGATGGACGCCGTGGCCGAAGCCAGGCGGAGACTGCAGTCCGACCTGCGGCAGGCCCTGGAACATGACGAGTTCGCCCTGCATTTCCAGCCGATCATCAGCCTCGCCACCTCGGACGTGGAGGTGGTCGAAGCGTTGCTGCGCTGGACGCATCCGCAGCGTGGTGCGGTTGCACCGTCCGATTTCATCCCGATCGCGGAAGAGTCCGGGCTGATCCTGCCGATCGGCACCTGGGTGCTTCGCGAGGCCTGCCGGCAGGCGATGCTGCTTCCCGACAGGGTTCGCGTCGCGGTCAATCTTTCGCCTGCGCAGCTCCGCGACCCGCGCCTGCTGATCCTCGTCGACGAGGCATTGCGCCAGACCGGCCTTCCGCCCGGGCGGCTCGAGCTCGAGATCACCGAGACGATCTTCCTCGACGCCAGCACGACCGTCCTGGCCACGCTTCACGCGCTGCATGCGCGCGGAGTCCACGTGGCGCTTGATGATTTCGGCACCGGCTACTCTTCGCTGTCCTACCTGCGGTCGTTCTCGTTCAACAAGGTCAAGATCGACCGCTCCTTCGTGCGCGACCTGGGCGACAGCGCCGAAGCGAACGCGATCGTCAAGGCGATCACCGGCATGGCCGACAGCCTCGGCATCGGAACCACGGCTGAAGGCGTGGAGAACCAGGAACAGCTCGATCTGCTGCGCAGCAGCGGCTGCGCGCAGGTGCAAGGCTTCCTGTTCAGCCGCGCCATGCCGATCGACAGCATCGTGCAGTTGATCTCGGACCGGAGCCGGATCGACCGCGGCGAGCTGGAAGCGGTGTCCTGGTCGGGCGCCATCCTGGCAGACGCCGTGCCTTGAGCGAGGCCGTCCGGCAGACTGCCGGATGCCGGGCTGACGGATCCGGGGGAGACGCCAGATCGTGGTTGCGACGAACCAGCCCGGACCACGAATGCTTTGTCGGCTGGTGGGGTCATGTTATCTCGTGTCCGGAAGGATATCGCTGATGATGAGCCCACCTCGTGAATGATCAAGATCCACACTCTGCACATATTCTCGTCGTCGAAGACGATGATCTTCAGCAGGAGGTGCTCCGTTCCAGCCTGACCTGGCACGGCTACCGCACCGAGGCGGTCTCGAGTGGCCTAGACGCCGTCAGCAAGGTGCGGGATGGCGGCTACGACCTGCTGCTGATCGATTATCATCTTTCGGACATAGACGGTCTGGCCACGGCGAGGCTGGTTCGCGACCTCAGGGGAGCGGCGGCGCGTCCCGTGCTGATCGCCTTGACCGGTGCGCCGGATCAGTTGCTGGCGCTGCAGGCGCAGCAGGGTCAGGCGTTCGACCGGGTGATCGCCAAGCCGGCCAGCCTTTCGGCCCTGATCTCCAGCATTCAACGCGAACTCAGCACGCATGACCGCGTGGCGTCCCGGGAGGGCGAGGTGTCAGAGCAGAACACGGAAGACCTCGAGCCGTCGGACTCTGGCAAGCCGCGCATCCTGGTCGTGGAAGACGACGACATCCAGCAGTTCGTGCTGCAGCACGCCCTGGAGCGGCTCGGCTACGAGGTCGGCACCGCCTCGGATGGCGTGGCCGCGGTGCGGATGGCGCGCGCGCGCGACTACGATCTGGTGATGATCGACTACCTGCTTCCAGACATGGATGGCCTCGCCACGGCAAGGCTGATCCTAGATCCCCTCGAGGAGGATCAGCGCCCACGCATGATCGCGATGACCGCCGCACCAAGTCGCCTGAGCGGTCGGGAAGCCGAGACCGGATCCGTGTTTGACGAGGTGGTCGCGAAGTCACCGGACCTCCCCGCGCTCATCACGGTCGTCAAACGCCATCTGGCCGTGCCGTCGGCACGACCCTGCTGAGTCGACCGCCAGCGAGGCGGCGCTTGTCGAAAGGTGCCGCATGACAGGAACGGAAAGCCAGCCGGCGACGCTGTCCATCCGGGACGCAGGCGGATGCGGATCGCACCTGCCGATCTGCGACGACGCAGCCTTCGAGCAGGTTACGGCGATGCTGCCCCCGAACGCGATCCTGACCTACCTGCGGACGTTGAGCGCACGCGGCACGACGCTGCTCGGCGAGTTGCGCGAGCAGCAAGGCGCCACGGGAGGGCAAGTGGACACGGTGGGCAAGACGATCGAGTTTTCCCGGCCCGAGATCCTGATCAGGCAGGCGCACAATCTGGCAGGCGGTGCCGGCATACTCGGCTGGCGGCGCCTCGCTTTCGTGGCGAGCCGCTTCGAGCAGGCCGTCGAGCAAGCTTCGGCCGATGCACCCGATCTCGGCGCCAGCCTCGCCGCGCTGATCGACGAGTGCCTGGCCGAGATGCAACGGCGCATCGCGGCGCTCTAGCGTGCCTGCGACGCGGGATCCTGCGTGCCGCTGCTGAACGTGTTCCAGGGGCTCACCGCGTAACTCGCGGTGCGCGGGCATACTGTATAGACGCGCCAGGAATAGTCCCGATGTGCCTGATCGAGCCGCACCAGGGCAGCGCTGACATCCAGATAACCCGAATAGACCTCGCCCGCCGTGCCGTCGCGCGCCGCGACCTGCAGGAAATAATGCACCGGCAACGGGGTCGCCGGAGCCGACCAGACGATCTCGACGCGCCGCTCGTTGTCAGGGGTGACCACGACGCCGGCACGCGGTGCGACCGCACCCGCAGGACGCAGCGCGTCGCTCTGCTGCCGGCCCTCGGTGGGCGCGCCTTCCCCGGGCTCCTCGAGCTTCTGCGCCGCTGCCGGCAGCCCGCTTGCGGCGGCGAGACTGAACCATGCATGGGCGAGTGCCGGATTGCGCGGCACTCCGTCGCCGTCGCTGTAGAGCAGGGCGAGGTTGTACTGCGCGCGGCGATTGCCGCGAACCGCGGCGCGCGCGTACCATTCCGCAGCGCTGCCGGCATCATGCACGGTGCCGCGGCCGCTATCGTTCATCACCGCGACGTTGAACTCCGCCGCCGCATCGCCGGCGGCGGCAGCCTGCCGGAACCAATGGTAGGCTGCGGTGGCATCCTCCGGACCGCCCTCGCCGAGATCGTCGAGCAGGCCGAGCCGGAACGCTCCTTCCTGGTTGCCGGCGCGCGCCAGTTGCAGCCAGAGTCGCCGCGCGAGGGTGAAGTCGTGCGCCTGGTCGGCGCGCCTGGCTTCCTCGATAGGGCTCGCCTGCGCCGCGGCCGCAGCACCGAGTGCCGTGCAGGCGATCAGCAGACAGGGCCGTATCCGCGCCGGCGAACGCGGGGTGCGGATCAGCGCCAGGTGATCTCGACGCGACGGTTGCGCGGTTCCGACACGTCGGCGGCGGTGGAGACCGGCAGGTCGGTGACGCCCTTCGCCAGCACCTGGAAACGCTCGATCGGAATGCCGCGCGCGACGAGGCCGCGTACCACGTTGTCCGCCCGGGTCTGTGACAGCCTCAGGTTGGCCGAAGCGGAGCCGAGCAGGTCGGTCGAGCCGGCAACGATCATGACCACCGGCTTGCCCTCGGTATACAGACGCGACGCCTTGTCGAGGAGCTTGAGGTCCTCCTTGCGGATCTTGCTGCTGCCGGTCTCGAAAAACAGGTCAAGCGCGTCGGGCGCCTTCGCCGGCGCGGCGCCCGGCGTCGCTGCCGAGGAGGCGGACTTGTCCTGCGCGGCGGCTTGCGCAGCGGTGCCGCCTAGGATGAGCATCCCGAGTGTGATCCGCTGCAGAAGCCGTGGCGTCATGACTGTCTCCCCTATGCTGGCTGATCCGACGCGACGTCGTGCGAGCCGATGGAGATGGAGACCCCGCCCGGTCGAGGAAGCGAGACACCATCCGGAACAGGCAGTTTGCGGATCTGGGTCGAGTGCGGCAACAGGTGTCGTGCCATCGTGCGCGCCGCCTGCTCGTCCTGGCCAAAATAGTAGCTCAGCGTGAAATGCTCGGCGACCTGATCGAGTGCCACCGGCCCGTCGGCCGGCACCCCCGCCTTGCGCAGCCGTGCCAGCACCCGCATCGCCCATGCCTGCGCCGCTTCGTCGCCGCGGCGATAGCACACCTTCACCCGGAGCCCGGTCTCGGCCGGCGGCACTGCCATCGGGGGCTGGGCCAGCGCCGGCGGCACCGGCCGTCCCACCGGCACCCTGGACTCGACGCCCTGAACCGTCTCAGCCTGCACCTTCTCGGCCTGGAGAGTCTGCGGCCGCGGCGTCTCCGGCCGGGCCGATCGCAGCATCGACGACGCATCGGCCCGCTCCGCCATGCTGGCCGGCTGCGAGCTCGGGTTCGCGCGGTGCTCGACGGTCCGTGGCTCCGGATCTGGCAGCAGCAGCAGCCGGTCCACGGGTGCGTGTTCGACCATGGTCGAGGTCGCACCGTGGTCCGACGCGGCAGGCACCCTCCAGGCCAGGCCGACTGCGATGGAGACCAGCACCGCCAGTGCAAGTCCGGCGACGGTCGCGCGTCGTCCCGGCCCGGCGGTGCGCCTCACGCGGTCCGCTCCCAGCCGCGAGCGATCCTGCCGGTGCGCTTCGCCGGCCGCCACCACCGCTGCGAGCACCGGCGCATGCGGTTGCGCAGCCACGCCGCGCCACAGCGGTGCTGCGGCGGCCGCGATGCGGTCGTGGCCCGGCGTGAGGACGATGTGCGCGGCCGGATCGTGCTCCAGCACGCCCAAACCCGCCTCGCGCAGCGCCGGCCATAGCGCGGGCGTGCCGGCGAGCAGGAAGCGCATCACCGGTCGTCCGCCGGTACGCAACATAGACAGCGTGACCAGCTTCAGCAGCGTCCGCACCGAGAGCATCTCGGCGTGCTGGATGATCACCGCAAGCGGATGGCTCGTATCCCGGCTCGCGATCATCGCCTTGCGGATCGCGTCGTCGAGCAGCGAGAGCCGCGCCAGCGGCGCCGTCATCGTCGCGGTCCCCAACCCCGCCTGCTGCAGCCGGTCGAGAACGTTGAACAGCTGCTCGACAGCAACTCCCTCGGCTGCCGTTATTACAACGAAATCTTGCTCGCAGAGTATTGCGGACAACACGAAGTCCGCCATGTCGGGTTCAGGGCCGGCCACGCCGAGATACGGCGCACGCGGCAAAGCCGCGGTCGTGATGCCGTTCGTCTCATCTACCAAGCTGCCCATTTTAGACAGCATAACCGCACTGATGAGTAAAAAGACGGCGTGCCCGGATCAAATCGTCGTAATTTTGCGACGAACGTTGCGAGCCAGGCACGTCCGGGCGGTCATGATCCGCATGCCTCGTCTAGCTGGACAGCCGATCCACCGTCGCCCTGCGCACCGCCAAGGTCACTCTGTCGCTCAACTAGAACCGGCCATGTGATCTCGGCTCGTCCGGTCGACGCCGAGAACGGGGCGCGCCGCATGGACTCCAGCAGCCTGCTCTGGATCACCACGGTCATCATGGCCGGCGGAGGCTTGCTGATCCTGCTGATCCTGCTGATCGGCGAGCGCCGCACGACGTCGGAGGAGATGCAGACCGTGCTGCACGGCATCGTGCCGCTGATCGCCGCCTGCTCCTGCCTCGCCATGGCCACCGGGCAGGGCCTGATGCTGCTGCCGGGAGGTGCGGGAGCACGCGGACCTTCTACTACGCGCGCTACATCGACTGGAGCTTCACCACGCCGCTGCTGCTGCTCTCGCTGTCCCTGACGGCGATGCACGCCGGACGCAAGCGGGTCGGCGCGATCACCGGCTTGGTGCTGGCCGATGCGATGATGATCGTGACCGCCTTCGTGTTCAGCGCGTCCGGAACCGCCTGGATGAAGTGAACCTGGTTCATCATCTCCTGCGCTGCCTTCCTCGGCGTCTACCACGTCATCTGGGTATCGGCGCTGCAGGCCGACCCCCAGGAGCGCGCGGACGTGCGCGCGAGCTACCGCCGCAACGCGTCCATCCTGTCGATCCTGTGGCTGATCTATCCGCTGGTGCTGGCGGTATCGCCGGACGGGCTGAACGTGATCAGCGATGCGGCCGAGGTGCTGGGCATCGCCATAATCGACGTGCTGTCCAAGGTGGCGTACGGGCTGCTGGTCACGTTCTCGGACGCGAAGTCCACCGACCTCGACCTTGCCGAGCGCGCCGGCGCGCCGCCGCTGCGCGCAGCCGCCTGAGGCATCCGGCGGCCGCCTGCTTCGACCGCACGGGGCGCTGCCGTCTTGACGGTGCCTCGCAGGCTGTTGGACTGCTGGCTTGGCAGGCGGCAGCTCAGGCTGGCGCGAGGCCGCCGCCGGTCATGAGGGCCGCGTCCATCCTGACGGATCTCGAGGAGGCATATGGGGCAGATCGAATACGGCTTCGGCATCGAGGAGGAGTTCTTCCTCGCCGACGCCGACACCCGCGGCACGCCCACCTCGTCGGCGGCGCGAGCGTTCCATGCCGATGCCGGCGAGCATCTGCCCGGGACCGGACGGGAGGTGCTGCAGAACCAGGTCGAGGTCTGCACCGTGCCGGGCGCCGATGCCGCCGCCGCGCGGCAGCGGCTGTCGTTCCTGCGCGCGCAGCTGGCCGAGATAGGGCAAGCGCACGGGCTGCTGGTGTTCGCGTCCGGAACCCATCCGCTGGCCTGCTGGCCGGACCAGGCGCAGAGCGAAGGCGAGCGCTACGACCGTATGACGGAGGAGTACGGCATCCTCGCCGCCCGCAACATGGTCTGCGCGCTGCACGTCCATGTCGAGCTGCCGGAGCCGGAGCGTCGGGTGGAGCTGATGCGGCGGATGCTGCCCTACGTGCCGATCTTCCTGGCCCTGTCCGCATCCTCGCCGTTCTGGGAAGGGCGTTCGACCGGCCTCGCCGCCTACCGGATGGCGGCATACCGCGAATGGCCGCGCTCCGGGCTGCCGGACCTGATGGATGGCCCGGACTACGAGCACTACCTGCGGGTGATGACACGGTCGGGAGCGATCCCCGACGCAAGCTATCTGTGGTGGGCGCTGCGGCCGTCGATGCACTTTCCTACCCTGGAGCTGCGCGTCTGCGACAGCTGCGTCCGCGTCGAGGATGCGGTGGCGATCGCGACGCTCTACCGCTGCGTGCTGAGGATGCTCGACCGCAGGCGCGACGTGCATGACCGCCTCACCGGCGCGTCGCGTGCGATCGCCAGCGAGAACCTGTGGCGGGTGCAACGCGGCGGGGTGCGGGCCTCCCTGCTCGATGAGGAAGCCTGCGCGGCCATACCGCTCGCGCAGCAGCTGCAGGCACTGTGCGCCGCGGTGGCGGAGGACGCCGCGGCACTCGGCTGCGAGGCGGAACTGCAGGCGGTGCAGCGTATCCTCGCGCGCGGCACCGGGGCGGAGCGGCAGCTGGAGATCTATACCCGCAGCCTCGCGGGTCGGCAGGATCGCGAGGCGGCGCTGCGCGACGTGGTGGACTGGCTCGCGGCCGCGAGTGCGGCGCCGGGTGCGCCCGCCGACGCGCCCTGAACTGCGGCGCGGGGAGGTCAATGCCGGCCTCCGGCCGCGGCGGGGGGTCGCGCGCTGCGGCCGGACGTCGTCATCGCGCAGCCGCCGCCTTGGCCCGACGGCGAAGCTCGGCAGGCGCGGCGACCGCGGCGGCACGTGCCAGCATTCCCGGGACGGAGCTTCCGACCATGCCGGCGGCCACCCGGGCGGCTGCGGCCGGAAGCCGCTGACGCACCCTTGGCCGGGTCAGTATCCCGGCGAGCATCACCGCCGGTGCGGCCAGCGACGCCGCCCCCAGCACGCCGGCGCCGAGCAGCCCCGCCAGCAGGGCGTCGCGGCTGCGGCTGGTCCAGAACTCCGTCCGGGTGGACTTCACCGTGTCGCCGAAGCGGCCATCGATGCCGGGATCGCCGCCGACCGGCTGAAACAGGTTGCCTTCCGGCGTCGTCGGCACCTCGCCGTCCTGGAGCTGCGCATCCCACATGGATGCGGCCTTCCGGTCGAGCAGGCCCGGCGCCAGCGCCTGTCCCAGCGCCATCTGCGCGGTGGAACGGCCCACCCAGATCTCGCGTCGCCGATGCTTGGCCGCGAACAGGATCGCGGCGGCGCAGAGCCGCGGATCGAACACCGGCGCCGGTGCGGTCTGCCGCAGGCCGGTGTGGTTGCGGGCCCAGTCGAACTGCGGCGTGTTCACCGCCGGCAGGTAGATCATGGTGAGCTGGATGTCGCCAAGCCCGTCATGCACCAGCTCGGTGCGCACGCTGTCGGTGAAGCCGCGCACCGCCGCCTTGGCGCCGCAATAGGCCGCCTGCAGCGGCGCCGAGCGGATGCCGAGCCCGGAGCTGACCTGGATGATGAAGCCGCGCCGCCGCGGCGTCATGTGGCGCAGCGCCGCCAGCGTGCCGTGCACCTGGCCGAGATAGGTGACCGCCGTCACCCGCTGATATTCGTCAGGGGTGATGGTGCGGGCCGGGCTGACCACGGTGGACATGGCGTTGTTCACCCAGGCCTCGACCGGCCCCAGCTCCTCCTCGAAGCGCGTGGCGGCGGCATCCACGGCGTCGGCATCGGCGACGTCGGCGGCGATGCCGAGCGCGGTGACGCCGAGGGCGCGCAACTCGGTCTCGGTCGCCCGCAGGCGCTCCTCGTCACGCGCGATCAGCCCTACCGACCAACCTTCGGCGGCAAAGGCCATCGCCGTCGCCCTGCCGATCCCGACCGTGCCGCCGGTCACCACCACGACCTTGCCCATGCCCCGCCATCCCACCTGGTCCCGCAAACCACACGGGGTGCATGCGCGAACGGTCCACCCGATGCGTCGGGGCCACGCCGAGCGTGCCCGGGGGCGGCGGCGCCGCGGCGCCGCGAGGGCCGCGCCGCGGCGCGGTCCCGGCTCTGCAGGTGGATGCGGGTCGGGTCGATGCGGGAAGCTGCCCGGGCGTCGTCCGCCCCAAGCAGATCAGGAAGAGGCCGCCAGGCTTTCCTCCGACAGGCCCTGGGATCGGCGCAACCGGGCGACGCGCACCGGCACCGGCGGATGCGAGTAGTGGTAGAGCGCATAGAGCGGATCCGGGGTCAGCGTGCTGGCGTTCTCCCGGCTCAGGCGCACCAGGGCGGACACCATGGGGTCGGCACCGGCCTGGGCGCGGGCGAACTCGTCTGCCTGGAACTCGTGCCGGCGCGAGGTCCAGTTGCCGATCACCCCGACGAGCGGCCCCAGCAGGGACCAGCAGAGCAGGCAGGCGACCAGCGAGAGCGCCGCGTCGGCATGACGGATGCCGATCGATCGCAGCAGCCAGGGCTGATGCGCCAGCCAGCCGAAGCCGGCGAGGACGAGGAACAGCATCGCCGCCGAACGCAGCAGGCCGGACACCACGTGGCCATGACGGAAGTGGCCGAGCTCGTGGGCGACGATGGCGCGCACCTCCTCCAGCGGACTAGCTTCGACCAGGGTATCGAACAGCACGATCCGCTTGGTGCGGCCGAAGCCGATGAAGTACGCATTGCCGTGCGAGGAGCGCCGGGACGCGTCCATGGTGAACAAGGCCGAGGCGCGAAAGCCGCAGGCCTGCATCAGGGCAAGGATCGTGTGCTTCAGCTCGCCCTCGGGCAACGGCGTGAAGCGGTTGAAGCGCGGCGCGATAAGCCGGACATAGACGGCGGGTGCGGACAGCATCAGCACCACCAGCCCGAGCCAGAGATACAGCCACCACCACCCGGTGGCGTTGCGCATCAGCCAGAAGCAGCCGAGCAGCAGGGGTGTCGCGAGCAGCAGCGAGAGCCCCCAGCTCTTCAGGCGGTCGCGCACGAACAGGCCGGGGCTGGTCCGGTTGAAGCCGAACTTCTGCTCGATGACGAAGGTGGCGTACAAGGCGAACGGCAGCGACAGCGCGATGCCGACGGCACTGCTCGCCAGCACGAAGGCGGTGCTGCGGCCGAGCGAGGGGAGCATCAGCCTCGCGACCGCACCGTAGAGCAGGTCGAACCCGCCGAGCAGCCAGGCCGCGCCGATCCCCCACTGCCAGACCGAGCGCAGCATGGCCAGCCGCTCGCGCGCCACCGTGTAGTCCGCGGCACGGTGGTGCTCCTTGGGGCTGACCGCCCCCGCGAAGTCCGGTGGGATGGCATCGCGGTGACGCCGCACATAAGCCACGTGTCGGCGCGACAGCCACAGCGATAGCAAGGTCTCGATGAGCGACGCGAGCAGCAGCAGGGCGAGCAGGGGCGGGACTTGCATCTCCTGCAGGTGGCCGACCGCCGCGCTTCCGGCAAGAGGCCTCCGCGATGCTTCCGGGCGGATCAGCCGCGCTGCGCCTGACCCTCGAAGAAGCGGTTGCGCGGACGCGGCAGCCCCAGGTTCTCGCGCAGGGTGGTGCCCTCGTATTCGCGCCTGAACAGGCCGCGCCGTTGCAGTTCCGGCACCACTTGGCCTACGAAGTCGTCGAGGCCGCCCGGCAGCCAGGGGAACATGATGTTGAACCCGTCCGAGCCGCGGCCATCGAGCCAGGCTTGCATCTCGTCGGCGATGCTCGAGGGCGTGCCGACGAAGGCGAGACCGGCGTAGCTGCCGACCTTCTGCGCAAGCTGGCGGATCGTCAGCTGGCGCGTGCGCGCCAGCTCAAGGATGCGCGCCCGAGCGCTCTTGCTGGCGTTGGTCTCGGGGATCTCCGGCAGCGGTCCATCCGGATCGAAGCTGGAGACGTCGTGGCCGAGGGCGCTGGACAGCGAGGCGATGCCGCTGTCGTAGTGCACCAGGGCGTCGAGCTGCGCCCGCCGGTCTTCTGCCTCGGCGATGCTGTCGCCGACCACCACGAAGGCGGCGGGGAGGATCTTCATGTGGTCGGGGTCGCGTCCGAGCCGCTGCATGCGTGCCTTGACGTCGGCGTAGAAGCGCTGTCCGGCGGCCAGATCCGGCTCCGCCGAGAACACCACCTCCGCCGTCTCGGCGGCGAGCTGCCGTCCCGCCTCCGAGGATCCGGCCTGCACGATCACCGGCCAGCCTTGCACCGGGCGCGCGACGTTGAGCGGCCCGCGCACGTCGAGGTGTGCCCCGTGGTGATCGAGCACGTGCATCCTGGCCGGGTCGAAGAACAGCCCGGACGCGACGTCGCGCACGAAGGCGTCGTCGGCGAAGCTGTCCCACAGTCCGGTGACCACGTCGTAGAACTCGCGTGCGCGGCGGTAGCGCGCGTCGTGGTCGATCTCGTCGTCGTAGCCGAAGTTCAGCGCCGCGTCCGGGTTGGCGGTGGTGACGATGTTCCAGCCGGCCCGGCCGTCGCTGATGTGGTCGAGCGAGGCGAAGCGGCGGGCAACGTGATACGGCGCATCGAAGGTGGTCGAAGCGGTGGCGACCAAGCCGATACGCTCGGTGACCGCAGCCAGCGCCGACAGCAGGGTGAACGGCTCGAACGAGGTGACGGTGTGACTGTGCCGCAGCGCCGCGAGCGGCATGTTCAGCACCGCCAGGTGGTCGGCCATGAAGAAGGCGTCGAACCGGCCCCGCTCCAGGGTGCGTATGAAGTGCTTCAGGTGCGCGAAGTTGAAGTTCGCGTCCGGGTAGGCGCCGGGGAAGCGCCAGGCACCGGTGTGGATGCTGACCGGGCGCATGAAGGCGCCGAGGCGCAGCTGGCGCCGTGGGGGTGGGGAGGTCATGGCCGGATCTCCGTTGCAGGCGGCGCGGCCGCGCCGCCGGGATGCTCTGGCGCCGCCGAGAGGATCGCCGCGAGCAGGTTGGGGAACCGCCGGTCGAGTTCCGGCCGGCGCGACACGTTGACCATCTCGGCGCCGCGCCTCTCGGAGCGCACCAGCCCGGCCTCGCGCAGTATCTGGAAGTGGCGCGACAGGCTGGATTTGGGCATCGCCGGCGGCGCGCACTGCACGCAGCTCGCTGCCTGCCCGGGGCCCAGCCTGCGGAACAGCTCCAGCCGGAACGGGTCGGCGAGGGCGTGCAGCAGCCCCTGCAGGGTGATCGTCTCGAGCGCGGGATGCAGCAGCGGTCGCACGCGAGGCAACGTCGTGTCGCCGTGCCCTTAGTGCAAGAGTTCGAGACTCCGGAACGTCAGGGCTGAAGACGCGTCGCCTGCACCTGCGTCGCGCGGCGCGGCTCCGGAGGCGTGGGCCGCGCTGCCGCCGTCATTCCTCGGGGCGTCAGTCCGGAAGCATCAATCCTGGCCCGGACGCCAACCCGCCCGGGGAGCGGCGTAAGGTCCGGTCCGAGCGGCGGGTTCCGGCATCCGACCGCGCTCGTAGCCGGCGCGGCGGGGCCGCGGCTGCATCCTCGGCCCGCCGGCGGGGCCGGACGTCCCCGGCGCTCGCCGCGGCCTGCCCGACCGGGCGGCGCGCCCGGCAGCCTCGCGCGGGAGGGCAGGCCGGCGCCGCGAAGCCCGGAGGTGCGCTGGGTAGTGCACCGCAATCCACACCGCCCAGCCGAGCAGCGCCAGCGACAGCGCCAGCAGCCACAGCACGCTGGCCGCCTCGATCAGCGTGCGCAGTGCGTGCAGGGCGAGGCGGTAGGCTGAGGAGGCTGGCATGCGTGCAGTCTGCAAGCGGCTTGATGGCGGAATGCAGGGCCGCAAAGCGGCAAAATTGGGGCAATCCGTTCCCGGCGGCACGCCGCTTGTGGCTTGCCTGTGCGCGCGTTCCGCGTCCGCGCCCCCTTGCCCGACCGCACCGCGCAGGCGGATCCTGAGCGGGATGGTATATCCCGATGGTCTGCCGACGCCGCAGCGCTACTGGTCCATGCTGGCGATCGCGATCGGCATCACGGTGTCCGTGCTCGACTCCTCGGTCGCCAACATCGCGCTGCCCAGCATCGCGCGACAGCTTCATGCGTCGCCCGCGGAGTCGATCTGGGTCATCAACGCCTATCAGCTGGCGGTCGTGGTCACCCTGCTGCCGCTGGCGTCGCTGGGCGAGCGCGTCGGCTACCGGCGCGTCTATCAGGTCGGGCTGGTGGTGTTCACCGCCGGCTCACTGGCGTGCGCCCTGTCGCACAGCCTGTCGGCGCTGGTGGCCGCGCGGCTGGTCCAGGGCCTGGGCGCGGCCGGGATCATGAGCGTGAACGGGGCGTTGGTGCGCTACACCTATCCGCAGGCTTCGCTGGGCCGAGGGGTGGGGTTGAACGCCCTGGTGGTGTCGATCGCGGCGGCACTCGGGCCGAGCGTCGCCGCCGCCATCCTGGCGGTGGGCTCCTGGGAGTGGCTGTTCGCGGTCAACGTGCCGATCGGCATCCTCAACATCGTGCTGGCCTCGCGCGTGCTGCCGAGTTCAGACCTGTCGGCGCGGCGGTTCGACTGGCTCAGCGCCGGGCTGAGCGCTCTGATGTTCGGCCTGTTCTTCATCGGCGCGGACGGCATCACCCGCAGCCGGAGCGGCGGGACGCTCGCGGTCGTCGAGCTCGTGCTCGCCGCCACCGCCGGGTTCGTCCTGGTGCGGCGCGGCGCCGGGTCGGCTGAGCCGCTGATCCCCGTCGACCTGCTGAAGATACCGGTCTTCGCCCTGTCGGTGGTGGCCTCGATCTGCTCCTTCACCGCCTACATGCTCACCTTCCTGGCGCTGCCTTTCTATCTCGAGACGGTGCTGCATCGCGACCAGGTGCGGACCGGCCTGCTGATGACGCCCTGGCCGGTGGCGCTCGGCCTGGTGGCGCCGATCGCCGGCCGTCTTTCCGACCGCATCCCGGCGGCCGTTCTGGGCGGTTTCGGGCTCGTGCTGCTGGCGGTCGGGCTCGCCTCGCTCGCCTTGCTTCCCCCGCACGCCTCCGACGCCGACATCGTCTGGCGCATGGCGCTGTGCGGCCTGGGTTTCGGCTGCTTCCAGTCGCCGAACAACCGCACCTTGCTGTCCTCCGCACCCCGCCGGCGGGCGGGCGCTGCGGGCGGAATGCTCGCGACCGCGCGGCTGATCGGGCTGACCGGCGGAGCGACCGCGGCCGCGATGGTGTTCCGTCTGCTGCCCGCCGATGCCGAGAGCGTCGATCTGCTCGGCGGCAGCGCGCTCGCGGTGACCGCGGCGCTGCTCAGCCTGCTGCGCCTGTCGCAGCGGAAGCCGGACGCGACCCGCGACCCCGGACGCGACGATCAAGCCGCGCGCGAGACCTCGCCGGCGCCGGATCGGACGCGCGCGCGGTCATGACACGCCTGCGCCGCCGTCGACCTGCAGCCTGCCTTTTGCCGCGCGAGGCCTCCGTGCCCGCCCTCGATCATCGGCTCGCGGTCGCGGGATCACGATCCTGCAGGAGCCGGGCGAACCGCCGGATGTCCTGCGCATAGGCTTCGGGCGCTTCCCAGGCCGGGAAGTGGCCGCCATGCGCGGGGGTCGTGTACTGCCGGACGTCGTAGCCACGCGCCGCCCATTCACGGGGTGCCACCATCAGGTCGTGCGGCCACATGCAAACGGCGGTCGGCACCGCGACCCGATCCTCCGGCCGCAACTTCGGCCGGAAGCGGGTGTCGTCGTAGTAGTAGCGCATCGACGAGCCGATCGTCCCGCTGGCCCAGTAGATCATCAGGTTGTCGATCAGCATGTCGAGCGGGAAGGTCTGCAGCAGGTCCTCGCCATGCTCGCTCCAGGCGTGGAACTTCTCGACGATCCAGCTCGCCAGCCCCACCGGGGTGTCCGCCAACGCGAAGGCGAGCGTCTGCGGTCTCGTGTAGTGCAGGTGCTCGTAGCCGCCCTCCTCGGCCGCCCACCGCTCGGCACGCGCCTGGTAGGCCTTCTCGGCCTCGCTCAGCGGCGGCGAGGCCGCCGTCAGCGGCGGGTCCGCGACCGCGCCGACGTGGATGCCACGCACGGCTTCCGGATGCTTGCGGGCGAGGTGCGCGGCCACTCCGGCGCCGATATCGGTTCCGGCGGCGATGTAGCGCCCATAGCCGAGCGGCCCGGTCATCAAGCGGTGGAACAGGTCCTCAGCATATAGCTGATGCGGGCGCGCCGGCCGGTCCGAGAAGCCGAAGCCGGGCAGGGCGGGGATCACGACGTCGAAGGCGTCGTCCGCCGAGCCGCCGAACGCGGCGGGATCGGCGAGGCGCGGGGCCAGCTTCGCGTATTCCACGAAGCTGGACGGCCAGCCGTTCATCAGCAGCAGCGGCCGCGGTCGCGGGCCGCGTCCGCTCAGCCGGAGGTAGTGCACGCCGAACCCGTCGATGCCGGCGCGGAACTGCGGCAGCGCGTTCAGCCGCATCTCCGCGGCATCGAAATCGTAGGCGGTGCGCCAGTGCCGCACGAGTGCTCGAAGGAACCGCTCGTCGCTGCCGTAGCGCCAGTCCGTGGTGACGGCGTCGCTCCAGCGCGTCGCGTCGAGACGGCGTCGAAGGTCCCGCCGCAGCCCGTCATCGAATCTGATCGTGAAAATCTCGGCCGGCACGTCCCGATCCGTTACCATATCAGGATCCTGAACGGTAACGGCCAGATCGGCAAGGCGGACTTCATGCCCGAACATGCTGCGACGACACCGGCCGGGCTCCGCGAGCTGGAGTCTTTCCTCTGGCACGATTTCGCCTCCGGCGCCGATACCTGGAAGGCGTGGGTGCGGCGCAAGCTGCCCGAGCTCCCGGAGACGGTGTCGCACGCCGCGTTCCACCGCGGCGTGCGGCTGCACGACGCGCTTGCCGCGTTGCAGGCGGTGAACAGCGGGCTGCCGACCGGCGAGCCGGCCGCCGCGCGCGAGGCGCTGAACCGGCTGATCGCGCAGTGCCGCATCCGGCCGCGCCTCGATGCGGACGGCGCGCTGTGCCTCGCCTCGGCAATCTCCGCGGATCCCGTCGTGCGTCTCGCCATCGCGGCGCTGGAGGCGATGCGTTCGGGCGTCTGGCATCGCTTCAAGCGCTGCCGCGAGCCGACATGCCGCGCCTCATTCTACGACGGCTCCAGGGCCGCGGCGCGAACGTGGTGCTCGATGCGAACCTGCGGCAGCCGCAACAAGATGCGGCGCTACCGCGCCCGCAGCTGAACCCGCGGCGCGCGCCGCCGCGCGCGCCGCGAGGGTCCGCTGCTAGGCTGCGCCCGGCCAGTCCCGCGCCCGCTTGCGGTTGCCGGTGGCCGACGACGCCAGCAGGTCGTCGATCAGGCGGGCGAGGCGCACCGCGTGGCCGAAATCCGGAACGGTGAAGCTTCCGCGGTGGATGTCGTCGCGGAGCGCCGCGTATACGGCCGCGACGTTCAAGGCCGCGTCGGGCAGATCCGACAACTCGCCCTGCTCGACCGGCAGCACCTCGCCGTCGAGCCGCAGCACGAGGCGTCCGGTCTGGAAGCCGCGCGGAGCACCGCCGTCCAGCAGCAGCGTTCCGGTCTCGCCGGTCACCTCGAAACGGAACGGCACCGCGTCGGCCGGACGTCCGCCCACGACCTCGACCGATAGCGGAGCGCCGCCCGCGATCCGGCCCTGGAGCAGGAGATGGTCGGGTATGCGGCGCGGGCGCGGGGCCTTGTCCGCGCCTACGGTGACGGCGGGGAACTGCGTGCTGACAAGCGCGGCGGCGTCGGCCAACCCGCCGAGCACCATGGCGGCGACGTCGACGCTGTGCGCGCCCTGGATGGTGGCAAGGGTGACGCCGTTCGCGGCGTCCTCCGCGAAGGCCATGGCGGGCTCAACCTCGGTTCCGAACGCCATCGTGGTCGAGACGATGCGCGCGCTGAGCACGCGCCCGATCGCACCCGACGCGATCAGCTCGCGTGCCCGCCGCGCCGAAGGATTGAGCCGCGTCTGCAGCCCGATCGCCGTGTGCACGCCGGCGGCCGCACGGGCGGCCGATGCAAGCGCCTCGGACTCCGCGAGGTCGCGGCCGAGCGGCCACTCGCAGTACACGTGCTTGCCGGCGGCCACCGCGGCCAGAACCAGGTCGCGATGATCCGGCACCTTGACCGCGATCGCCACGATGTCGATCGCCGGATCGCGCAACAGGCTGGCAGCGTCGGCGTAGCCCCTGGCGGCGCCGAACGCCCTGGCGGCGGCATCGGCCGAGGCCTGGTCCCTGGTGACCACGCCGCCCAGCTCGAGCCCGGCCAGCTGCTGCACCGCGGGCACGTGCGAGTCCTTGGCCCAGCCTCGCCCGGCGCTGGCGCCGATGATCCCGATACGCAAGTTCCTGTCCATGTTCGCCCTTCCTGTCGGTGGCTGACGAGCCCGGCTCCGGGGACATGCGGTCCGGCAACGTCAGCCTTCGATGTGGGCAGCTTGCCGGTGCAATGAACGGTGTCATTGTTCTCACCGGATCGATGAGGAAAGGCTCAACAATGTCGCGACCGAGCCTCGCCGCGTTGGAGGTGTTCCTGGCGGTCGCGCGCCATGGCAGCCTGCGCACCGCAGCGGTGGCGCGTGGGGTCAGCCCATCCGCCCTGAGCCACGTGATACGCGGCCTGGAGCAGACGCTCGATGTCCGGCTGTTCAACCGGACGACGCGGAGCATCCGCATCACCGAAGCCGGCAGGCAGCTGCTGCGAAGCATCGGGCCGGCCCTGGACGACGTGGCCGAGGGGTTGCAGGCCGTCGGCGCGTTGCGAGGCCGCCCGGCCGGGCCGCTTCGCCTGAACGTTCCGCGCATCGCGACCGAGCTGATCGTCGAGCCGATCATCGGCCGGTTCCTGTCCACCTACCCGGATGTCAGACTGGAGGTGGTGAGCTCCGATGGTCTGGTGGACATCGTGGCCGAAGGCTTCGACGCCGGCATCCGTCGCGACCGGCGGCTGGCGCCCGGCATGATCGCGCTGCCGGTGGGGCCAACGCGGCGCTTCGCCGTCGTCGGCGCTCCATCCTATCTGGCGCGGCGCGATCCGCCGCGCGCGCCACAGGACCTGCACGCGCATGCCTGCATCGAGCGCTGCTTTCCCAACAGAGCACGCTACGCCTGGGAGTTCGCCCGCGACGGCGAGGCGCTGGAGGTCGAGGTGTCGGGGCCGCTGACGGTCGACGACACGTCGCTGATGCTGCAGGCGGCACTCGACGGGGTGGGCCTCGCGTTCGTCTTCGAGGAACTGGTCACGGCTCACCTCGCCAGCGGCGCGCTGGTGCGCCTGCTGGAGCCGTGGTGCCCGATGCTGCCGAGGTTCTTCCTGTACTACCCGGGGCGGCGTCAGGTCCCGGCGGCGCTGCGCGCCTTCATCGACATGGTGCGTTCGCCGACCGAGTAGCGTCGCGCGGCAGCCGAGAGCGCGGGCTCGCGCACTGCACCTGAGCGGCTGCACGACGCGTGCCGCACCGCCCGCCCAGGCCATACGGATCAAGGAGACCAAGCAGGCTAAGCTCGCGAGGCTCACCACCGTCACCGTCGCGCGGCCGGTCGATCACCATGCCGGCGCTGATCGGCAGCGGTCGACGGGGTGGCGCAGCACCTCGCAGCGATCGGGTATGCGGCGGACGCGAGTGCTCCTCCGCCGCTAGTGGCGATGTGTCAGGAAGGCGGCACCCGCGCCGCGTCGGGACGCAGGGCTGCGGTGGAGCAGCGACAGCTATGTCGCCGCCGGCGCCGATCCAAGGCGGAGCTTCGTGCCGCACGGGCCGATGCTGTCAGTCGCAAGCCTGTGCGCGGGCGAGCAGGAATGCCGCTTCCCGCGCGTTGCGGGTGAGCTTGGCCGCGGCCTCGAATTCTGAACGCGCCTCTTCCAGCCGGCCGCACCGGAACAGGAAGTCGCCCCTCGCCGCCGGCAGCGGCGCATAGTTCCGCAGGGCGGCGGCGCCGGCGATCTCGTCGACCAGGCGCAGGCCCGCTTCGGGTCCGAGAGCCATGCTGTAGGCGACCGCTCGATTGAGATCGACCACAGGCGAGGGCATCACGGCGCGCAGCCGGTCGTAGAGCGACGCGATCCGGTGCCAGTCGGTGTCGGCGGGGCTGCGCGCGCGCGCATGGCAGGCCGCGAGCGCGGCTTGCAGCGCATAGGGGCCGTCGCTCCCGAGAGCTTCGGCGCGGGCCAGCGCGCCGAGGCCCTGGCGGATCAACAGCTGATCCCAGCGTTCCCGGTTCTGCTCCGTCAGCGATATGAAGGCGCCGTCTGGCCCGATGCGCGCCGGCAGGCGCGACGCCTGGATCTGCATCAGGGCCAGCAGGCCGAACACCTCGGCCGTCTCGGGGGCATCTGCGGGCATCAGCCGCACCAGCGTGCGGCCCAGCCGTTGCGCCTCCAGGCAAAGGTCCGGCCGGACAAGGTCGCCGCCGGTCGTGGCCGCGTAGCCTTCGTTGAAGATCAGGTAGACGACCTCCAACACCGAGGCGAGCCGCGCCGCACGCGCAGCGCCGCGCGGCACCTTGAAGGTGAGTCCGGCCGTCCCGATCGTCCTCTTCGCGCGGACGATGCGCTGCGCGATCGCCGCCTCGCTCGACAGGAAGGCGCGGGCGATCTCGTCCGTCGTCAGGCCGCCGACGACCCGCAGGGTGAGCGCCGCGCAGGCTTCCGGGGACAGCATAGGGTGACAGGCGGTGAAGATGAGACCTAGCAGCTCGTCGCCGAGATCGTCGTCCATGGTCGTTTCGATCGACCCGGCCGCGCCGTCGACTGTCGCGTCCAGCGTCCGCGCGATCTCCTCGTGCTTGCGCTCGCGCATCTTGTCGCGCCGGAGGGCGTCGATGGCGCGGCGTTCACCGACGGCCATCAGCCAGGCACTCGGATTGGCGGGAACGCCGGTCCTCGGCCATTCGGACAGAACGATGACCAGTACGTCCTGCGCCAGTTCCTCGGCAAGGTCGACATTCCGCACCAGCCGGGCCAAGCCTGCGACGAGCCTGGCCCTTTCGATGCCGAAGGTCGCCTCGATCGCCTGATGCGCCTCGCCCGCGGTCACACCGCCATTTCGGCCAGG
Organism: uncultured Acetobacteraceae bacterium; assembly: GCA_964245755.1. Taxonomy (GTDB): domain Bacteria; phylum Pseudomonadota; class Alphaproteobacteria; order Acetobacterales; family Acetobacteraceae; genus Lichenicoccus. Next base: position 37,996 of record CAXTNV010000020.1, read on the forward strand.
GCCCCGAGGAACGCAAGCCGGTGACATGCCGGCTCCAGCCGGCGGTATCAGGCGACGCCGAGCTTCTCGCGTATCCGGTCATGGCCCTCCGAGCCTTCGGAGGGCAGGAGCTCGGCCAGATCCGCCATCTCGTAGAATGGCCGGATCTCGATCTCGCTCGGGCCCGGCATGGGGTTGGGGCAGCGCTTCACCCAGGCTGTAGCCTCGTCCATGTCCTTGACCTCCCAAAGCCAGAAGCCGGCGACCAGCTCGCGGGTCTCGGCGAACGGCCCGTCAATGACCATGCGTCCGGGACCATCGAAGGCGATGCGCCTGGCCTGGGCGGTGGGCTTGAGGCCGGCGCCGGCCAGCATGACGCCGGCCTCGACCAGCTCCTCGTTGAACCGGCCCATCGCCTCGAACGCCTCGGTCGTGGGGAACACGCCCTTTTCGCTGTCCTCGGTTGCCTTCACGAACACCATCACACGCATCGCCTGTCTCCCTGTCTGGATCTGCCTCATGAGCCCGGCATCGGAACGACGAACGGGGCTCCTGGAAATCGACATCATGCCGCAAGTTCTTTTCGATCGGTGAGGCGCACGCCGAGAACGGCCGCTTCCGGGCCAGAGATCGCGATGGCTCGATGATCGAGAGCTGGCGCAAAGCCGCAGCGAGGAGCGGGGGATCAAGATCCGTCGTCAACCGAGCCGCGACCTCCGAGGCAGCGAACTGCCAGCACAAACGTCAGAAGGCCTGTTGATGGTCTAGGTCGATGATGGCGGACAAGTCGGACGAGATCCGGGTGGTCCCGGCCTCGGTTCCCGATAGACGAGCCTGTCGACGATAAGCCAGCCCAAGAACCCGGCAATGCCGACAACGCCCACCTTCCATTGAGGATCGGGATAGAGCGACATGATCCGGATGCCGCTCCCCCAGAGGAACATGATGAACGCGGCCGACGAGACGATCGCCCAGTGGACCGACCGGCTTCCGCCGGTGAAGTGGTCGAGGTTCGGGCCGATCCGCTTCGCGAGAAACCACAGGAAGGAGACGAGGAGCGCCATGCCGACGATGAACAGGATCCAGGGCGACATGCCGGTTCCTTGATTGAAACGGCCGGTGTCACCAGTAGGGATGAAGGGCCGCATGACGATGTAGGCGATCAGTTCAGCCAGATTGATGACGACGAAGACGTAGAGCGCGAAAAACAGCAGCGTCCGCTGTCCTGACGACAGCCGTTGCAGAAAGTACAGGCTTAAGACGACGAAGATCGTGTGCATCAGCAGCGGCATGCCACCGATCGCGGCTTCCGCCAGATGGCCGGCGGACGGGAACAGGCGATCATAGGGCACGCCTTCGTCCCAGCCCTGCATCGTGATCGGATCGCCCCATACCACGGTGAACGGCGTGGGCGTGTAGCCCAGAAGCCAAGCCGTGGTGCTGTGCGTGAACTCGTGCGCGATGACGACGAAAGTCTGGAGTACCAGATAGGTGAGGAGCATGAACAGCGTGCCGGTCAAGCGCTTCTGGACAGTTGGACCTGACATAGCGTGAGCTCCCTGGTCGCTGCACCTTTGCGGATCTCGCCGAAGCTCGAGACATCCGGCTGACCGACCTGCCTGAAAGCCCCGCGGCTTCCGCCAGCTTCCTCCACGAGCAGTCCCGCGCGGAGCTGCCGGCGGGGTGAAGGGGTGGGGGCGCCGAAGGTACCCTCGAGCTTTGCCGCATCGAGAACGCGCGCTGATCTACCGCCGGCGGCGGCTAATGCATCCTGACGCCTGACAGTTAGGCGCTGTTCGGTCCGCCTGCCGCTGGCACCGCGCCCGCACCATCCGGGATCGGTGCGATCAACTCCGAACCGTTGTTGCGAACGCTGTTCACGCCGCGCGCGACCGGCCACATGCGCAGCGTGCCGGCAGGCGCCGGCTGTAGCAGGGTGACCGCCTTGTTCACGTCCTCGTCCATCCAGGCCGTCCAGGCGCCTTCTTCAAGCATCAGCGGCATGCGGTCGTGCAAGCCGGCCATGTCATCGTTCGCGGCGGTGGTGATGATGGTGTAGGTGCGCAGCAGGGTGCCGTCCGGCTGCGTCCAGTTCTCCCACAGGCCACCGAACGCCAGCGGCCGGGCGTCCTGTCGTCCGATCGCGAAAGGCTGCTTGCCGTTCGCCTCGGCCCTCCACTCGTAGAACAGGTCGGCGGGCACGATGCACCGACGCCGGGCGAGTGCGCCGCGGAACATGCCCAACGACGTCACCGTTTCAGCCCGGGCGTTGATCGGCTTGCGGGCGGTCTTCAGGTCCTTGGTGAAGTGCGGCACCAAGCCCCAGGTCAGCAGGTCGAGGCGGCGCTCACCGGTCTCCGGGTGGCGCCGGATCACCGGCCGGCGGCTGGTGGGTGCGACGTTCCACGACGCCTCGACGTTCGGCAGCTCACCGATCGCACCGAAGATGCGGGCGAGCTCGGCGGCAGGGAGGGCAGAGACGTAGCGACCGCACATGCTCTGCCTTTCACCGATCCTTAAGCAACGCGAGCCATCCTGGGTTGGATCAACCTCTCGTCGATGGTGATGCCGCGATGCCTCGCATGCTCGGTCTAGCACTTCGGTCGCTCTGGCGGCTGCCCCACAGGGCAGCATGTTCGGTCGCGAGCCTCGGCCTCATCGCCGCTATCCACCTCACCTCGAACGTCCTGGGCGACGCTGACGGCTAGCGGATGTGGAGTTTAGCAGATCCATCGCGGCGTGATGGTCAACCTGCTTGGCGACCTGCCGGTCGACGAAGCTCATCACAACCGGTTGCGCGGTGCGTGGTGCCGCCGGTTTTGCCCGGCGTCGCCAAACCCATCGACCTTGGTTGCGAAAGCCGCCTACAGACGTCACGCTGACGGCCCAGTCATGCGCCGGCAATGCGTCTCGCTGCGCGCCATTGTGTCCAGATAGAACGAGCATCAAAACGGGTTGGCACATCTTACGGGTTAGAAACGCAGCGGGTGCAAAGGCTTCACCGGAAAATTGGTGTCCGCGGCGGGATTCGAACCCACGGCCCCAGGATTCATCCCACTTCGGCTTTCGCCGCCGCC
>CAXTNV010000021.1:0-20198 GCA_964245755.1 uncultured Acetobacteraceae bacterium
GGGGGGCGGCGCGGCGGCTAATTGCGGCTGCTCCCCGAACCGCGTCACGGGGATCATCAACTCGGCGCCGAGCTCCGCGGGGTCGGTGACCCCGCGGTTCACGCCCCAGGCGGTCCGAGGGTCCTGCCTCAAGTTCGGCGACCCGTTGGACGGCTAGGCCTCGGCCTCCGCTTCACGTCCGAGCAGGCCATGCGTCTTCAGGTGATGGCGGAACTGGTAATATGTCAGCCCGAGGGCGCGTGACGCTGCGCGCTGGTTGAAGCGGCTGGCACGCAATGCCTGGGTCAGTAGTGCGGCCTCGAAGGCACGCGTGCGCGACAGGAAGTCGCCCTCCTCCGCCGGCGGCTCGGTTGGGGCGTGCGATGCCTGCTCGACCGCAGGGGCAGTCGTCGAGGGCGGGAACGGATCCAGCACGATGCGTTGCAGCGGCTTCGAGGCGTCGGGCATCCGGTAGACGCTCCGCTCCACCACATTGCGCAACTCCCGGACGTTTCCGGGCCAGTCATGGCCGCGCAGAAGCTCCATCGCTTCGGACGCGAAGCCCGCGAACATGTCGCGTCCCAACTCGCGCGTCATCCGGATCGCGAAGTGGCTTCCGAGCAGGGCGACGTCCTCGCGTCGCTCGCGCAGCGCCGGCACCCGGATCACGTCGAAGGCGAGCCGGTCGAGTAGGTCGGCGCGGAACGCTCCAGTACGGGAGAGCCCCGGCAGATCGGCATGGGTAGCGGCAATTACCCGTACGTCGACGCGCTGGGTCTCGCTGCCGCCGACGCGCTCGAAACTGCCGTACTCGATCACGCGCAGCAACTTCTCCTGCACCGCGAGCGACGCGGTAGCGATCTCGTCGAGAAACAGCGTGCCGCCGTCGGCGAGCTCGAATCGGCCCGGTCGGCGCCGTGTGGCACCGGTGAAGGCACCGGCCTCGTGACCGAAGAGCTCGCTGTCGAGCAGCGCCTCACCCAGCACGGCGCAGTTCAGCTTGATGAACGGGCGGTCCCAACGGGGTGACAGGAAGGCCAGGCGGCTGGCCACCAGCTCCTTGCCGGTGCCGCGCTCGCCGATCACCAGGACAGGCCGGTTCAGCGGCGCCGCCTGCGAGACGTGCGCCAGCATCTCCCGGAACGGTCGAGCCTCGCCGAGTGGTGTCGCAGACTCCTCCAGCAGATTGGCCGGACGCGCCAAGTCGTGGTCTCCTACACCATCAGCAACATGATTTAATTCTCGCTTCGGCGCGCGCGGCAAGCAAGAGGTCCAAGATCATTCTTGGCAGTTCAATGGCTTAGCAGGAGCCAATGCGTTTGGCACGCCGGATGCTTTGCAGCCGGCATCGCCATCGCGATGCAGGACGAACCCCATGAGCATATTCTCCCGCCTGACGGACATCGTGAACTCGAACATCAACACGATCGTTGCCCGTGCCGAGGATCCGCGGAAGATCATCCGTCTCATCATCCAGGAGATGGAAGACACGCTGGTCGAAGTGCGTTCCGCCGCGGTGCAGACCATCGCCGAACGGCGCGAGATCGAACGCCGTCTCGACATGCTGGGGCGCGAGGAAGGCGAATGGCAGCGCAAGGCCGAGCTGGCCTTGTCCCGGGAGCGGGAGGACCTGGCACGCGGGGCCCTGCTGGCGCGCACCCACGTCGCCCGCGCCCGCGAGGACCTGCAGGCGCAGCGGGCGCAGATCGTATCCGGCCTCGCGCAGCAGAACGATGACATCGCCAAGCTGCAGGTCAAGCTGGCCGATGCCAAGTCGCGCGAGCAGGCGCTGGTCTCGCGGCACGGACTTGCCACCTCGCGGGTGAAGCTGCGCGAAACGTTGTATGACGAGCGCATCAACGACGCCTTCACCCGGTTCGAGCAGGTCGAGCGTAACCTCGACGTGCTGGAAGGACGTGCGGAATCTTATGATCTCGGGCGAAAGTCGCTGCAGGACGAACTGTCCGGACTGGAGGCGGACGACGCGGTCGAGGGTGAGCTCGACGCGTTGCGAGCGAAGCTGCGCCGCAGTAAGGGAACCGAGCCGTCAGCCTCCTGAGCGCCAGGGACCGCACGAGAGCCGAGAAAGATCATGATTGATAATCTTGTCCCGCTGGTCGCCATCCTCGCGCCGTTCGCCCTGGTCTTCTTCATCATGAAGATGAAGCATGAGCGCCGGCTGCGGGAGATGAACCTGCAGGGGATGAGCCAGGAAGAGCAGCGTGCCCTCGCAGACATGGGCGAGACGGCGCGTCGCATGGAGCAGCGGATCGAGAACCTCGAACGCATCCTCGACTCCGAGCTCGCCGGCTGGCGCAGCCGCATGTCGCTCTGAGGAGGGTCGACGATGGATGACGCAAGGCTCTGGCGCCGCGACCGCGGCGCGATGCTGAGCGGGGTGTGTGCCGGTCTCGCCGAGGATCTCGACCTGCCGCTGCCGCTGGTGCGGGCGGTGAGCATGGTCTTCATCATACTTCCGACCGGACTGGCCTACCTGGCGCTCTCGTTGCTGCTGCGACGGTTGCCGATGCGCGGCATGTCGCATGTTGGCGCCCAGCCAGGCGCCCGCGTCGGTTCCCAAGCCGGCACGACCGCTAGGCGCCCCGCGCCGGTGCAGAAGTTCGCGCTGCTTGCGCATCGGCTGGAAGCACTTGAGCCGAGGCTGAAGCGGATCGAGGCGTACGTGACCTCCGACGAGTTCGAGCTGCATGGCGGCTTCCGCCGCATGGGCGAGTGACCGGGGTCCGACGCGCATGTTCCCGATCACCGACCTCCCGCGCGCGGCCGACATCCGCATGCGTCGCCGACGCGCCGCCTGGCTGCTGGCGGGCATCGTCGCCGTCCCGGTTCTCCTCTGGCGACAGGATGAGCATCGGCAGCACTTCCGCGCCGCCGGCAGCGATCTCGACATCGACCTCACGAACCGCACGATCCGCAGCGGCAGCCTTCCTGCCGCAGAGATCGAGTCCGTGTTGCACCGCATCCCGCTGGTGGGACAGCTGGGCTGGGTGGTCGAGGGAGCCAAGCTGCCCGCCGGCCGGCGCGACGGAAGCGCGCTCTCCGCCACCGGCACCGCGCTGCAGATCACGCTTTCCTGCACCCGTTCGATCACGCTGGTGCCGCAGGCGGACCTTTCGGGCGGCGTCTTCGTCTCGACCATGACCGGGGCGCCGGCCACCCGGGCCGGCCTGCGTCTCGTCGGCAGCGGCTCCGACATGCGGCTGACCGAGCGCTGCGAGCACGAGCCGGCGGATGTGGTGGTGCAGGCGCCGGCCTCGATGCCGTTGACCCTGCACCGGTTCGGCGAGACCGCCGTCCGGCTCGGCGCCTTCACGGGTCCGATCCACCTCGTCCTGGCTGGCAGCGCCGACACCGCGGTCGACGCTGCCGGGCCGACCGTCATCGAGAAGACGGGAAGCGGCGACGTCGCGATCGGCAGCCTGAACGGGGACGCACGGCTCTCGCAGAGCGGAAGCGGGAACATCTCGGTCAAGCGGCTGCGGGCGTCCCGGCTCGGCATCATTGCCAGCGGCTCTGGCGACATCGTGGTCGCCTCCGGCCATGTCGACCACCTGGACGCAACCCTGAACGGCTCCGTCGACCTGTCGGGTGATGTCGAGGTCGGCGAAGCTTACGTACACGCGTCCGAGGACTGCGACGTCTCGCTGCCGCACGTCAGCAACCGCCACGACGACGAAGCATCGGACGATCGATAGGGCAGCGAGAGCAGCGGCGAGGCGCGGCCCCAGAGCCGCTGCAGCCGGGAGCCCCGGGCAAGCCTCGTTCAGGCCCGGCGACGGCGCACAAGGCCCAGGCCGAGCAGGGCCATGCCCATCAGGCTCAGCGACATCGGCTCGGGTACCGCGACCTGCAGCACCGAGGGGGTTCCGTTCTCGCGGGCATAGTCGATCGAGTACAGGTTGTTGGCCGGCAGCGTGATCGTCTCGGTGACCGCCGTCGTCGGCCCCGTCGTGGTTCCAGGCAGCAGTCTCTGAGCCGCATAGACCCCGGCACCGTCGTCATGGGTGATCGTCAGGTTCATGCCGGCGGACGATGGCGTCTCGCTCTGGATGATGTAAAGCGAGTCGTAGCTGTAGCCCGCGACGCTGCCGCTGGCGGCAAGAAAGCTGCCCAGGGTGGCAAAATTTCCGTAGTCGGCGCTGAGCGGGGCAGTGACGTCGACGTAGTTCGAGATCCCGCTCGCCTCCGCTCCGAAGAAGGTCGAGTTCAGGTCACCTGCCGGCGTGCTGTTCTGCGCCACGGCATCGGAGAAGTTCAGGTTCCCGGTGTAGGTGAACGTCGCGTGCTGGCTATGGTCGGCTGCCGTGAACAAGGAGGCGCTTCCGGCGACCGCATCGAAGCCCTGCCCGATGTCGCCGGAATATACATCCACATGATACACGTCGGCGCGTGCGGCATCGGCGGCGCCGGCAAGGATGATGCAGCTCGCGAACAGCGTATTCTTGAAAGAGACCATGTGAACCTCCAGGAAAGGCTTGCCGGGCAGACACCTCACGTAAGGCAATAGTGATGCCACTTTTAAATGATCAACGATCTGAACAATCTAGCTGGCCTGCGTAAGGCAGCAGCGGCAGCTCTGTAAACTTGTCTTACAGGGCTAGCGGACGCTGGTTCCGGGCCACAGCACCACGCGCAGGGTCTGCAGGATGATCAGGATGTCGAACAGCACGCTGAAGTTCTTCACGTAGTACAGGTCGTAGCTCAGCTTGGAGCGTGCATCCTCGACCGAGGCGCCGTACGGGTAGTTCACCTGCGCCCAGCCGGTCAGTCCGGCCTTGACCAGGTGCCGCTCGTTGTAGAGCGGGATCTCGCTCGTCAATATCGAGACGAACCCGGGCCGTTCCGGACGTGGCCCGACCAGCGACATGTCACCGCGGATCACGTTGAGCAGCTGAGGCAACTCGTCCAGTCGGGTGCGGCGCAGGAAGCTGCCGATGCGGGTGATCCGGCTGTCCTTGACCGCCGCCCACACGGCGCCGGTGGCCTCGGCGTTCACGCTCATCGTCCGCAGCTTGGTGATGGCAAAGTCCCGGCTGCCGCGGGTGACCCGCGTCTGCTGGTAGAAGACCGGTCCGTTATCGTCGAGCTTGATCGCCGCCATCGCCAGCAGCAGCAGCGGCGTCGCCGGGATCAGCAGCAGCAGGCTGATGCCGATGTCGAGCATGCGCTTGAGACCGCGCTCCACGACGCCGAAATCGAAGCCGTCCGAATAGAGCAGCCAGCCGAGCTCGAGCCGCTTCAGGTCGATGCGGCGGGTCTCGGTCTCGACGAAGCTCAGGTACTGCTTGATCGGAAAGCCGGCGGTCTTGCAGCTCAGCAGGTCCATCTGCGTCATGCCGCGACGTTCGTCCGGCGCCACGACGATCTGGTCGGCGTTGAACTCGCGCGCGATCTGCAGCATGCCGAGGTTTGAGGCGGAGACGACCCTGCCTTCGCTCCCGTCCGCCAGGCGCGGATCGATCTCGCCAAAACCCTGCTCGTGGGCGAAGACGATCTCGTATTGCAGATTGCGCCCTTCGTTGCGGAGCAGCCAGACCAGATCCCAGGCGCGGCGGCCGGCGCCGACCACCAGCAGGCGACGGCGAATGACGCCATGCAGGCGCAGCACCCGGAACACCATCCGTGCGAAGAGGCCGCAGACCAGGAAGCAGGCGAAGGCCACGACCAGGGTACGTGCCAGGCCCGGCAGCGGCCCGAACGTGGGATAAACCGGCCAGGCCAGCAGCGCCGTGAGCGCCGTGCCGCACACCGTGCTCATGGCGGCGACGAACGGGATGCGGCGCAACGACTTGCGGCCTTCGGCGAGAATGTCGCGTCGATACATGCCCAGGGCGTAGAGCAGCACGAGGTGGACCAGCGGGTAGCACAACGCCGGCAGGATGACCTGCGGGCCGCGCAGCGAGGCGCAGGTGGCGAGCCCGCTCGCCAGCAGGACCGGCCACAGGATCGCCAGTCCGGCGACATCCAGCGCCAGCATGATGCGGCTGGTGGTCAGGCCGATGGGACAGGCGCGTACATGCCGGCGCAACGTTCTGAACACGGATCTGGCTTTCAATGATCGGGAACCGCGGGAACGCGGTCCGGCTTGGCGATGATGCGGCTGAGATGGGCGAACAGCGCCTGCGTGTTGCGCTCCCAGGTGAAGCGACGCGCACAGGCGCGAACCGCGTCCTGCGATGGCGGATCGGCCAGTATGGCGGCGATCGCCGCGGCCATCGCGGCGGGGGTGCGCTCGTCGACGAGCCGGCCGGCGACGGGCCGATCGATCGCCTCCGCCGCACCGTCCACTCGTGGCGTCACCACCGGCGTGCCGCACGCGAGCGCCTCGATCCACGCGTTGGCCAGACCCTCGCTGGCGGAGGCGAGGGCCATCACGTCCGCGGCCCCCAAAATCGCGGGCAGGCTCGCGTGCGGCAGACTGCCGAGCAGTCGTACCCGCTCGCCCAGGCTGCGTGCAGCGACCAGGCGTTCGAGCGTCTCGCGTTCCGGCCCGGCGCCGACCACCAGCAGCGTCGCGTCGGGCAGCGACGTCATCGCCTCGATGACGATGTCGTGACCCTTGCGCGGGATCAGCGCCCCGAGGCTGACGATCAGCGGGCCGTCCACGCCGAGGGCTGCCTTGGCCGCCTCCCGCTCGACCGGCTGGAAGCGGTCGAGGTCCACGCCGGTGTAGTGCACCGTGATCTTGGCCGGGTCCATGCCCAGGGCGGCCATGTCCTGCTTCAGCGAGCCGGCGACGGCGAGCAGGCCGGACGCGGCCTTCGCCGCCTCCAGCATCAGGCGCAGGCACGCCGGCCGCCGGGCCCAGTAATGGATGTCAGCGCCGCGCGCCTTGATCGAGAACGGCAGGCCGAGCTGCGCGGCCAGCCGTGCCGCGGCGGGCCCGTCGGGATAGAAGAATTCGGCATCGATGACGTCGAAGGCGATGTCGGAGGCACGCAGGCGGGCGAGGACCGGACGCACCGCCCGGTCGATCGCCGCCGGATTAAGCGCGCCGCTCAGGCCGGGGATGATGGGGAAGCGCGGACGGGCGGTAGGCACGCCCTTCCAGTTCTCGAGCTCGGGCAGAGCCCGCTGACGGCGGTAGCGGGGATGTAATCGCAGCGGGAAGCGCGCGCGTCCGATCGGGTTGACGACGTGCAGATCCACGTCCGCGCGAGCCGCGAGGCGCAGCGTCTGGCCTTCGACGAAGACGCCGAAGCCGGGCTCGATGGCGCTGGGGAACAGCGTCGAGAGGGTCAGGACCCGCAGCATTCCGCACCTGCGACGTTCAAGGCAGCAGCATCCCGCTTTTTAGTTACGATCTTGTAAATAAAATGGCATGACCGACTGGATCGCGGGCGATGCACAAGCGCGTTGAGCTTTGCGCCGGAAGGGTTCAATGGATAGCAGACCGTTGTGATACCGTATTCACAGGCTTTGGATCATGCACCCGACATCGCCGCCGCTCGTGCTGCACGTGTTTCCGACCTTCGCGGTCGGCGGTGCTCAGGTCCGGTGCGCAGCACTCGCCAACCGGCTAGGCGACGCGTTCCGCCACGCCGTGGTCGCGCTGGACGGCGTGACCGAGTGTGGCCGCCGGTTTCTTCCGGGCCTCGACGTGACGTTCCCCGGCATCGAGACCGACAAGCGCGATCCACTCGGCAACCTGCGCCGGATCCGCGGGCTGCTGCGCCACCTCCGACCGGCGGTGCTGGTCACCAGCAACTGGGGATCGATCGAGTGGGCGATCGCCAACCTCGCCCCGCTGGCTCGTCACATCCACACGGAGGACGGCTTCGGACCGGAGGAACGCATTGTCCAGCTGCGGCGACGGGTCTGGACCCGTCGGCTGGCGCTGCGCCGGAGCATCGTGGTGCTGCCGTCCCGCACCCTGCTGCGCATCGCGACCGAGACATGGCGGCTCGATCCGCAGCGCCTGCGCTACATTCCGAACGGCGTCGACCTGCAGCGCTACGCGTCGCCCCCGGATCATGTCCGGGACCATGGCGTCCCGGTGATCGGCATCGTGGCAGCGCTGCGGCCGGAGAAGAACGTGGGCCGTCTGCTGCGCGCGATGCGCCAGCTCGAGATCCCTGCCCGGCTGATCGTCGTCGGCGACGGCGGCGAGCGCGCGGCGTTACAGCGTCTCGCGGCCGAGCTCGGCCTGGCCGACCGCGTGGAGTTCACCGGTCACGTGACGGACCCGCAACGGCTCTACGGCGAGTTCGACCTGCTCGCCCTTTCCTCCGACACCGAGCAGATGCCGCTCTCGGTGCTGGAGGCGATGGCGGCGGGCCTGCCGGTGGCCGCCACCGACGTGGGTGACGTGCGCACGATGCTCGCCGAGGAGAACAGCCCGTTCGTGGTGCCGAGAGAAGACGGACCGCTTGCCTTGGCGCTGCGGGCACTGCTGGAAGACCCGGCTCTGCGGCGCCGCGTGGGACAGTCCAACCGTCGCAAGGCCACGCAGGCCTACGATCAGGAAGCGATGTTCCAGGCCTACTCGAGGCTGCTGGCCGAAACGGGGCCGCGCGAGCTAGATTGTTCCTCGTAACGAAGCGTCCGCCGCACCGCGTCGGCTCGCGGGGGGATGGTGATGTGCGGGTTGGCCGGCTTGTTTCATCGCTCCGGCGGCGAGGTCGATGCGGCGCTGCTGCACCGGATGACCGACGCGCTGCGTCATCGCGGCCCCGACGGCGATGGCTTTCACGTCGAGCCTGGGATCGGCTTGGGGCACCGCAGGCTCGCGATCATCGACGTCGCGGGCGGCCGGCAGCCGATGTGCAACGAGGACGGGTCGGTCGTCATCGTCTTCAATGGCGAGATCTACAACCACGCTGCATTGCGCGAGACGCTGCAGGCACAGGGTCACGTCTTCCGCAACCGCTGCGACACCGAGACGATCATTCACGCCTGGGAGAGCTGGGGGCTCGATTGCCTGCAGCGATTCTCCGGCATGTTCGCCTTCGCCCTGTGGGACCGGAACCGGCACGAGCTGCTGCTGGCGCGCGACCGGCTCGGCGAGAAGCCGCTGCACCTGACGCGGACGCCGGGCGGCGGCGTGGCCTTCGCATCCGAACTGGCGGCACTCGCGGGCGTCCCCGGACCGGCACGGCAGATCGATCCGCTCGCCGTCGACGACTTCTTCGCCTACGGCTACATCCCCGATCCACGCACGATCTACCGAGGCATCAGCAAGCTCCCCGCGGGCCACTACCTGCTGCTGGGACGGGGCAGCAGCGAGGCGAAGCCGGTGCGCTACTGGAGCCCGCCCGTCACCCCGCCGGGTCGTGACACCGAGGCCGCGCCCGCCCTGCTCGCGCACCTGCAACGCAGCACCGCCGAGCGCCTGATCGCCGACGTGCCGCTCGGCGCCTTCCTGTCCGGCGGCGTCGACTCCAGCGCCGTCGTGGCGATCGCCGCCGGGATGCGCGACGCGCCGCTCACCACCTTCACCCTGGGCCTTGAGGCCGGCGCCGACGAACGGCCATACGCGGCACTGGTGGCGCAGCGCTACCGCACGGACCATCACGCTGACGCCGCCATGTTCGACTATATCGAGGCCGCGCGCACCCAGGCCGCGATCTTCGGCGAGCCGTTCGGGGACAGCTCCTCGGTGCCGACCTTCGCCGTCTGCGCCTTGGCGCGACGGCACGCCACGGTGGCGCTGTCCGGCGACGGTGGCGACGAGGTGCTGGGGGGCTACCGCCGCTACCGCTGGCACCTGCTGGCCGAGGCGGTGCGCGCGAGCGTTCCGGCGCCGCTGCGCCGGCAGGTGATCGGCCGCATCGCTCGCTTCTACCCCAAGCTCGACCGGGCGCCGCGCTGGCTGCGGGCGAAGCATACCCTGACCGAGATCAGCCTCGACAGCGCGCTAGGCTACTACGGCACGCTCTGCCGGGTGCAGCAGGATAGGCGCCGCTCGCTGTTCTCGCGCGGCCTCACGTCGCGGCTCGAGGGCTACGATCCGGGTGCACGCATCAGCGCGATCATGGATGAGTGCGACGGGCTCGATCCGCTGCAGCAGGCGCAGAGGATCGACCTCGCCACCTACCTGCCCGGCGACATCCTGACCAAGGTGGACCGCACCAGCATGGCGGCCTCTCTCGAGGTGCGGCCGCCGCTGCTGGACCACGAGCTCGTGGCCTGGGGGCTGAGCCTGCCGCGCCGGCTGAAGCTGCGCCGCGGCACCGGCAAGTTTCTGCTCAAGCGCACGATGGAGCCTTACCTGCCGCGGGAGATCCTGTACCGCGGCAAGCAGGGCTTTGCCATGTCGCTGGCGGCGCAGCTTCGCGGGGGCGCCGAGCGACTGCACCAGCGGCTGCTGGGAGAGACCATGATGGAGTGCGGACTGTTCGAGCGCGAGGCGCTCGCCCGGCTGATCGAGCAGCACCGCGACGGCCGGTTCGACCACAGCGCGGCGCTGTGGCTGCTGCTGGTCTTCGAGGGGTTCCTGGCGACGCAGGCCGCGCCCGGATCCCTGCCCGCGTCGCCGCTTCAGGGTGCCGAACGCCAGGCTGCACCGGCGTGACGGCCTCGGCGTCGCGCAGAACAGGGAGCGCTTAACGGTTCTGCAAGCAAATTCAGCCATAGATGAACCTGGCGCGGGCTGAAGAAGGCTGGTTCGATGGCTCATTTCCTGGTCACCGGCGGGTGCGGCTTCATCGGCTCCCACCTCTGCGACGCCCTGCTCGGCACGGGTCACGAGGTACGCGTGCTGGACGACCTGTCCTCCGGCAGCCTGACCAACCTCGCCGCCGGCGCCACCCTGATCGAGGGCACCATCACCGATCATCGGATGGTCGCGGCCGCGCTCGAGGGGGTCGATGGCTGCTTCCACCTGGCTGCCATCGCCTCGGTCGAGCGCGGGCGGCGCGAGTGGGCCGACACGCACCGCGTCAACATCACCGGCACGATCACCATCTTCGAGGCGATCGCCCGCCAGCGTGCCCGCGTGCCGGTGGTCTACGCCTCTTCCGCCGCGGTCTATGGCGACTGCGCGGAACTGCCGATCACCGAGACGGCCGAGCGCGCACCGGCCTCGGCATACGGCGCGGACAAGTATGCCTGCGAGCTGCACGCCCGGATCGCGACCCAGCTGCACGGCATCCCGACCACGGGGCTGCGCTTCTTCAACGTCTACGGGCCACGCCAGGACCCGAGATCACCCTACTCCGGCGTCATCTCGATCTTCGCCGACAGGCTGCGCCGCGGCGTCCCGGTCGACATCTACGGGGACGGCAGGCAGACCCGCGACTTCATCGCCGTCGCCGACGTGGTGGCGGCGCTCATGGCGGCGATGTCGCGATCCCTGCCCGGCGCTCCGGTGTTCAACGTCTGCACCGGCACGCCGACCTCGGTCATCGAGGTGGCGCGGATGGTCGCCGGGCTCTGCGGTGTGCCTCCTGAGATACGATTCCGGCCGGCGCGCTCGGGCGAGATCCGGCACTCGATCGGCGGCGCCGCGCGTGCCCGGGCGGCACTCGGGCTGGGCGCCCCCAGCGACCTCAGGAATGGGCTGGAACAGCTCCTGGCCTGGCTCGACGGCGCCCAGGTCGGATCCGCGTCGCGGGACCTCCCGCCGGCGGCGAGCGCGCAGCCCGGTCTCGCGCCGGTGCTGGATCTGCTGCCCGGCGGATAGGCGGAGGGCTACGCATCGACCCGCCGAGCGAGCGCTAGGCCGCGACCTCCTGCGCCCTGGCTCCCCCGGGCCAGGTCCGCCTGCGCCATCGCCACGATGCGCTCGGCATTGCGACGCCAGCTATGATCGCGCAACCGGATCTCCTCGCGCGCGGCCGCACCGAGACGCTCGCGCAGCGACCTGTCCTCCGCCAGGCGACGGATCGCCTGCCACAGCCCATCCGGCTGCGCCGCACTGAACAGCAGCGCGGTGCGGCCGTGCTCGAGGATCTCGCGGATGTTGGGCTGATCCGGTGCCACGATCGCGCGGCCGGCGGCCATGTACTCGAAGATCTTCAGCGGCGAGGCGTAGGCGACGACCCGCGGCTGCAGCGCGATGTCGAACCCGGCAACGAGATCCGGTATCGCCTCGTGCGAGGCGAGGCCGGTGAAGCGCACCCGGCCACCGAGGCCCGCCGCCGCCGCCTGCCGCTCCAGCTCGGGCCGCGCCGGACCCTCGCCGACCACCAGCAGATGCAGGTCCCGCGCTCCCGCCTCGCGGGCCAGCGCCTCGATGACCGCATGCAGCCCGTGCCAGCTCCGCACGAACCCCACGAAACCGAGCACCACCGGACCGGCGTGCCGGTCCGGGATGGCGGCGAAGCGGGCGGGGTCGATGCCGTTGGGCGTGACCTCGATGCGCGACGGCGACACCCCGGCGGCCGCGACCATGTCCTTCAGCACGCCGGTCACCGCCAGCAGCCGATCGGCCGACCGCCAGACGAGGCGCTCCGACGCCGCTGCGAGCCGACGCAGCCGTAGCTTGCCGAAGCGGCTGCGCTCGGCCGCGAGCGGCGCGTTGACCTCGACGTAGAACAGCAGCCGACGCCGCCGGGCGAGCAGGGCTCCTGCCAGGTAGAACAGGTTGTAGCGCTCGTAGATCAGGTCGGGCCGGAAGTTGTCGCAGGCCCGGCGCAGGCGCCGATAGGCCGGCAGGTTATAGGCCAGCTCGGCGATCTCGCTCAGCACGCCTGGCAGGCAGCGACGTATCAGCGCGACCCAGCGGCTTTCGCCGCCGAACGTGGCCTGGTCGTAGAAGCTCGGTCCTACCACCAGCACCTCGTGCCCGGCGCGACGCAGAGAGGCTACGATGGCCTCGACATGGACGCCCTGGCCGTCGCGGGACTGGATACGGTGGCTGTAGAGGATACGCATGAGGTCGTCTCACCGGACGGGAGGAGGGACCGGGCGCGGCATCGGGATCACGCGCATCGCGCCGAGCCGCCGCGCAGCCTGCCGTTCGCCTGCGACAGCGCGGCGCGCCCGATCGCGAGCAGGCCCGCCGGCCGGCGCGGGTTCATCAGCAGCAGTCCGATCCTCTGGCGGCTCTGCGTCGTCCAGAGCGCCTTGTAGGGATCGTCGCCGCGGCCGAAATCGAGGGTGTCGACCCGCTCCTCGTCGAGCAGGCGCCGCACCATCATCGCGGTCAGGACGGTGCCCGGCGACAGCGGCCTGAACCGCTCGTCGTGCGCCAGCTTGACGACGGTGGCACGCCCGGCGGCGACGATCCAGAACTGTGCCGCGGCCGGACGGTCCCCGGCCCACAGCACGCCGAGCCTGAGAGCGCCGCGCCCGGCCGCGTCGCGCATCAGCGCCGCGTTGAAGCGTGGGAACGGTTCCGGCTGCTTCCAGCTCGCCCGGTAGACGCTCTCGAAGGCGTCGATCCCGTGCCCGAGTTGCGGCTCGCCGACGAAGACCTCGAGGCGGGTCTCGCGCGCGCATCGCTTCAGCTTGCGGCGCACCGTCTCGCGCAGCGCCCCGGGTCGATCGGCGAGGTAGTCGGCCCAAGAACGCCCGGCGACCGGCTCGTGGCGGTTGACGAAGTGATGGAAGCGCTGCACGCGCAAGCCGGCACCGCGCAGACCGTCGATGAAGCCCGCGAGGTCCGGCCATTCCGCAGGGATGGCGTCCAGGCGAACCGTGGAGCAGGCGCGACAGAGCCGTCCGAGCTGCCAACCGACAGCCTGCGACAGCGCCCGCCCGGCACTGCCCGATGACGGCCAATAGAGGCAGCTGTACGGCGTCGTCAGGCTGCTCAGCCGGTGAGCGTCGTGCCGCGCCAGCGGGACCACGGCCCGTGGGCAATCATCCTGGGTGAGGACGGCGAAGCAGGCGGCGACGCCGCCGGGCAGGGCGTGCTCGGCGACGGTGCGATACCAGCCCATGCTCGCGAACGGGTCGGACGGGAACAGCGCCTCGCAGCCGGATGGCAGCGCGTCGATCGACTCCGCGAGCATCATTCGCATGCCGACGCCGCTACCGCGACAGCGCATAGTCGGCGCACCCGATCCACTCGTGCAGCGCGTAGTAGCTGGCCAGCCAAGCGCTGGTGCGCGGGACGAGATCTACGAAGCTAGCTCGCACCGGATCGAGCCGGACCGGGGCCGCGGTTATCGTGATGCCGGTGCCGGCGAACGCGATCAGCGCCCGGCGCATATGCCAGGCGTGGGTGACCAGGTAGACCGAGCGGATGCGCTGCGCCCTGAGGATCGCGGCACTGCGCTGCGCGTTCTCCCAGGTGTCCCGCGCCCGCGGCTCGATCCAGCGCACCGGCACGCCAAAATCCCGGCTCAGGCTGCGCGCCATAACGGCGGCGAGCGTGTCCTCGCCGGCCGGACCACCGGTCACCAGGATCGGTAGGCCGGTGTGGCGGAACAGCGACGCGCCGGCCTGCTCGCGCTCCAGCGTCAGCGATCCCGCCGCCAGCTCCGGCTTCCCGGCGCTGCGCACCACGTCGGCGGAGAGGATCACGATGGCCCGGGGCGGATCGTCCCCCGGAGGGATCAGCGGCAGGTCCCGTTCCAGCGACGCGATCAGCCAGCCGGACACCAGCGGCGTCGCCAGCAGCGTCAACCCGCACAGGCCGGTCGCCAGCAGGGCCATCCCCATGCGCTGCCGACGGCGCACCAGCAGAAGTCCTGCAAGGCAGATCGGCAGCAGGCTCAGCGGCGGAACCGTCAAGGCGATCGGCAGCGCGCTCAGCGACATGCCGGCGCGCCCGCTTCGCCATCACCGTCAAGGATCCGGCGCTGCCTCGCCATCCCGAGGCAGATCTCGAGGAACGCACCTGTCTTTGCCTCCCAGCCAGCGCGTCCGGCTAGCGACAAGCCCTGCTCGCGCAGCATGCCGCACAGCCCGGCCTCCTCACGCAGCCGCAGCATCGCGCTCGCGATCTCCGGCAGAGAATGCCCGTCCACCACCAGTCCGTTGACGCCGTGGCGCACGGCATCGGTGCTGCCGCCGTCACGGCCGGCGATCACCGGCAGGCCGCAGGCGTTCGCCTCCAGGAACACCAGGCCGAAGCCCTCGGTGTCGCCGTTCGGCAGCGCGCGGTTCGGCATCACGAAGACGTCGCCAAGGCGGTAATGATCGGCGAGCTCGTCATCCGCCACCTGGCCCGCAAACACCACCCGGTCGGCCACCTGCAGCCGCTCCGCCAGCGCCTGCAGCTCGTCTCCGTGCGGCCCGGCGCCGACGATCAGGTAGCGGCTGTCCGGATGCCGGACCACCAGCGCGGCGAAGGCGCGTATCGCCTGGTCGACACCCTTCTTCTCGAGCAGCCGGCACACCGAGACGAACACGAAGCAGCCCGCGAGACGATACAGCTCGACCAGGTCCGGGGCCTTGGCCGCAGGATGGAAACGCGCGCCGTCGACCCCGTTCTCGATCAGCCGCACCCGGTCACCCGCATCACCGAGCAGGCTCAGCACCGCCCGCTGGGTGAAGCGGCTGACCACGACGATGGCATCGCTCTGCAGCAACGTGCCACGGGCGCGGCGATGCCCGGGGTCGTGGGCATCCTCCGTGGTGATCTCCTCGCCATGGACGTAGGCGAGCAGGCGCACGCCGGGGAGAAAGCGGAACAGCCGGATCACCCAGCCGCTGGCCAGCAGCTCGCCCACGCAGATCGCCCGCACGCCCCGGGTCGCCACCAGCCGCAACAAGGAGGCGGCCAGGCGCAGCCGCAACGCCGCATCGCGGGCCAGGAACAGCAGCTTCGCCGGACCGGATCCGGGCACGTCATCGATCCTGGTTCGCAACAGCTTCAGCCGGAGCACCGGATACAGCTTGTCGCGGTCGTGCTCGCGCCAGCCGATCAGCGGCAGGCCGGCCTCGTAGCCGGATCGTGGCGCAACGACGATCATCCGTCCCGCCGCGCATCGCGCCAGGTTCGCGTAAACCACCGCCGATCCACCGCGCACCGGCGGGAAGTTGTTGGCGACCAGCACGACCCTGTCGCGGCCGCGATTGCGCCTTTCGCTCACCCTGCCCCGCCCAGATAGTGCGGCAGCTCGGCGAGGCTCGCGAAGCGGAACTGCATCCGCGCGGTCATCGTCTCCAGCAGGGCGGAAAGGCGATCGTAGAAGCAATGCAGCTCCGTCCGGGTCTGCACGTACGGGTTGCGGCCGACGGCGAGCGAAGAGCTGTGGAAACTCAGCACGAAGACGGTCTCCCCCCTGGCGCGCAGCCGACGCAGCAGGCGCAGCATCGCCGCCAGATCGTTGCCTTCCGGCGACAGCGTGATCCGCTCGGCGAAGCGAAGCCGGGTCACTAGGCCGGGAATGCGGCGCCGGCTCGGGATCGACCGGCACGCCGGCGGCCTGGCCAGGGCGCGATATACCGGGGGCGCCAGCCTCCCGCCCCAGCCGACGACGCTGCGGCAGAGCGGCAGCTCGAGCAGGCGGCGCCGCTCGCCGAACCAGAAGGCCTGGAAGTCGTATCTGCTGTGATCCGGACCGCCCTCGTCCGTCGCGTCGGTGCGCGGTGCCAGGCTGGTGTCGACGGTGAAACCGTGCTTTTCCAGCAGCGACGCGGTGTCAGGCCCGAGGCCGTAGCGACCGGTGCGGTAGAGCCGCGGCTCCCTGCCGAACCGTTCGACGAAACGGCGCTTGAGCGCGACCAGCTTGCGCTCCTCCAGCCCCGCCGCCAGGTTGCCGGAAAACGACATGCCATCCCCGTCTTCGCCTTCGAAGGGCGGGTTCACCCAGGGATGCAGCTGCACGCCGACATCGCACTGCCCGCGGTCGAGCTGTCGCAGCAGGATGCGCACCACGACGTCATCGTCGAGCACCGGGTAGGTCAGCAGGTAGCTCGGCACGATGCCGTAGGCGCCGACGATCTGCTGCAGCTCGCGGGTGCTTCTCATGCATCGCGTCGAATAGTCGGTAGAGCGGATCGGCCGGCTCCAGTCGAAGTCCTCCTCCGCATCCACGGCGACGGCGCAGACCGGATGACCGGTGAGCGGCGTGCAAGGGACGACGTTGGCGAACATGGCACCCCCAAAACGAGCGCTCGCCGTCGAGCCGCCGCGGCGCTTATGTAGCACGGCCGAAACGATCTTGCTCGGCTTGTCGATGCGAGAACGGCATGATCGATCATCGTGGTGGGGACCGGCCAGGCGGATGCTGACGATCGAAGCGATGGAACCGGCCTCACTCGATCTCGTGCAGGAACGATGGCGTCGTCTCGAGAACCGCGTGGAGTGCTCGTTCTTCCAGAGCTGGGCATGGGTCGGTTGCCTTGCCACGCAGCGCTTCGACGATCCCGTGCTGATCGAGGCGCGGCGGCGCGGCGAGCTGGTCGCGCTGGCGCTGTTCAACCGGCGGCGCCGAAGCTGGCCGCGCCCCGACCGCCTCTGGCTGTCCGAGAGCGGGCGCGCGGGCTGGGACTGCGTGTTCATCGAGCACAACGGCGTCCTGCTCGCCCCGCAGGCGGATGATGCGCTGCGCGGCTGCCTCGCGGCGGCGCTGCATGACGGTCGACGCGGCCGCTCCCTGGTGCTGAGCGGGATCGATACGGCGCAGCTCCGGCTGGCCGACACGCTGGACGCCGTCTGCATCGGCCGCCGGACCCGAATCGCGCCCTACGTCGATCTTGCGGCGATCCGGCGCGCCGGTGGCCGGCCGATCGATCGCCTCAGCGCCAATGCGCGCTACCAGCTACGGCGCTCCGCGAGACGCTACGGCGAGTTCGGGCCGTTGCGGGTCACCCGGGCGGCCTCGCCGGCCCAGGCGCACGCGTTCCTGGGCGAGATGGCAACGCTGCATCAGGCCAGCTGGACTGCGCGCGGCCGCCCTGGCGCGTTCGCCGATGCCACCTTCGGGCGTTTCCATCACGCCCTGATCGACCGCACGGAGGCGGTCCAGCTGCTGCGCATCGAGGCAGGCGACCGGGTGGTGGGCTACCTGCACGGCTTCTGTTTCCGCGGCCGCGTCTCGGCCTACCAGAGCGGCTTCGACTACGCCTCCGCCCCTGCCCAGGCCAAACCGGGCATGACCTGCCACCAGCTGGCGATCGAGCGCTACATGGCCGAAGGAATGCAGACCTACGACTTCCTGGCCGGCGCCGATCGCTACAAGACCAGCCTCGCGAGCGCCTCGACTCCGCTGCACTGGGTGTCGCTGGCGCCGGTGCGTTCGTCCGCGGCCATCGCCCACCGGCTCGGCAACGGCCTGCGCCGCCTGCTCCGGGCTCTGCCGCTGCTCGCACTGGGCTGGACCGCATCGGCCGCCTGCGCCGCACCGCCACAGCCGCTCGCACCTGGCCAGCTGGTCGGGCTGGTGCTGCACAATGAGCGGAATGCCGCCATCCCAGCGCGCATGCTCACCTTTGGCCAGGCATTCCTGCCGGGACAGCTTCCTGCGGGCAGCGGCCTCGCCGCCGCCTCGGGTGGCCGGCAGATCCCGGTCCAGCTCGACGTGAAGGCGAGCTACGCCGACGGCTCCGTCCGCCTCGGTGCGCTCACCCTGACCGCCCCGCCGCTCGCGACGCACCGATCCGCGGCGCTGATGCTGATGCGGGTCTCCGCGTCGACCACTCCGGCTCTTGATCTGTCGGCGACGCTGGGGCGCTACGACCTCGCCGTCGAGCTGACGATGCGGTCCGGCGACCGGGTCACGCCCTACCATCTCGACGCGCGGGCGCTGCTCGGCCGAGCCCTGGCCGCCGGTTCCGGCGCCGCCTGGCTTCGCGGACCCCAGGCCACCGAGATCCGGGTCGATGCCCCGGTCGGCGGATCGATGCACCTCAGCCTCGACATACGCGGTTATGCCGACGGCACCAGCCGCACCGACGTGCTGTTCCGCAACGACCTCGCCATGCAGAGCAGCGGCGGCACGGTCACGTACGACGCGACCATCCGGCTCGGCGGCCGCACCGTCTACGCGCGTGCCGGCATCCGCCAGTTCCAGTACCAGAGCTGGCATCGGCTCGTCTGGAGCACGGAGGCACCGCCGATCAACGTTCAGCACGACGTGGCGGCGCTGGAGCGGACCGGACTGATTGCCGGCTATCAGCTGGGCGGCGCGGCACCTGCGGCGCTCGCCGACGAGACGGCGGCGATGGCGCAGGCGGACTGGGGCGCGCCGCTGGCGGCCAACGGCGTGACCCGCTACATGCCCACCACCGGCGGACGCGGCGACATCGGTCCGACCACGCTGGGCAATGCCGTCTGGCTGGTGACGCAGAGCGCGCAGACTGCCGCCTTCGCCCTCGCCCAGGCGGATGCTGCGGGCGCCGTGCCCTGGCAGTTCTGGGACCCGGCGCGCGGAACCTGGCTGAACACGGACGCCTACCCGGACATCTGGATCGACGGTCGCGGCGGCACCGGCTCCACCACCGGGTTGACCCAGCAGATCGATGCCGCGACCGGCTGGACCGCCGATACCTCGCACGAGCCCGACCTGGCCTACGTGGCCTACCTGATGACCGGCAGCCGGCGCTACCTCGACCTGCTGAACGCGCAGGCCGCGTTCAGCATCCTGTACACCTGGCCCGATCCGCTCACGCGCAACCGGGGCGAGGGCAACGTCATACGCGGCAACCAGCTTCGTGCGGCTGCCTGGAGCATGCGCCAGATCGACGAGGCCGCGTGGATCAACCCGGCCGGTTCCGTCGAGCAGGCCTACTTCGCCCGGATCGCCGCCGCCAACTGGCGCTGGCTGGCGGCGCAGCTGCCTGGGTGGTCGGAGCGGGAGGGCCAGACCTTCGGCTACGTGCTGGGCAGCGAATACGGCACCCGCGACCAGATACCGCCGTGGCAGCAGGACTACTTCGTCGGAACCGCGGTGCAGGCGGCGGCGCTGGGCAACGTCGATGCCCTGACCTACCTGCGCTGGTCGGAGAACTTCGTCGCCGGTCGTTTCCTCAACGCCGCCGCGGGTTTCGATCCGCACAACGGCGTCAGCTACCTGCTCGGCAACGTCGCCGGCGGCGTGGTCTGCCGCAGCTGGGCAATGCTGCAGCAGGCCACTGCGGCGGCCGGCCAGGATAACGGTGCCGGCTGGACGCACAGCGACGGCGACTACGCCGAGCTTGCGCTCGCGTCGCTCGCCGGCATGATCAGCGTCACCGGATCACCGCGGGCGATCGCCGGCTACCGCTACCTCCTGGGCGCTGGCGCACCGCACAGCGATGCGGCGACGCGACGAGCCGATCTGCAGTACGACATCGTGCCGCGACCGTCGGTGAGCGGCCTGGTCCACCCCTACCGTGCCGCCGATTGACCGGACGCGACGCTTGCGGGAGGAGCGTCACCT